>JBBQXZ010000001.1:0-65853 GCA_038209145.1 Cytophagales bacterium
TACAGTATTTTCATCGTTTCTTGTGTTAATTTAACAACTCGTCAAAAGTGATAGATATGTAATAGATGGCACCCAAGGTGGGTCCTCCGAAATTCATGATGTATCGATTATTGAAAATATTCGACCCACCCAATTTGACGATGGTTTTTAGACTATTGATTTTATAATTTACCTGGGCATCTACATTGTGGAATTCGGGTACATCCCCGATCGCAAAGGTGGATTCCCAAAAGAACCCACTTTGATACCTATAAGCAACATTGAATCCTATGTTTTTGGTTATTTTTCGGTTGCCGAACATGATGTTGGTCTTGTGCTCTGGCGTGTTGAACCCGAGTAATAAGTTTGGATCCAAATCAGTTAATAATTGGTTGAAATTATAATTGCCACTAATGCTGTAATTATTCGGGAGGTTATAAGTGATTCCGATGGCAGCTCCATGGGCAGTTACATTTTCATCGATGATGTTTGTATAGGTTTGGAAGGTATTTTCCTGACCTGGGGTAGTGATTGGGGTTAGGAGAGATGGCGCATTTATGGCGTTGATAGCTCCTTGGTCCGTAGTAATTCCTGCTCCCGGAAATACAGGGCCGGGGGCTTTCCGGACAGCTGTTTGAGCGATAAAATCAGAATAGTCATTGTAATAATAGGCTAGGTCAATTAACAGCCTGTTATTACCCAACAATCCTTTGTATCCTACTTCTGTGGACCTTACCTGCTCTGGTCTCAGATCTGGCAAGCGTTCTTGTACTTCGAGCAAAGCAGTCGCCGCAGGACTTATAGGGCTGGCTCCGGCACCGACTGCGGCGGTATATCGCTGGACCGACCCCAAGGTGAAAGCATTTTCGTAAATTCTATACTTGTCCCTGTAAAAGGGCAATCCTCCTATTAGCCGGGCAGATACCACATTGAGATCAATATGTTGTGCCTGGGTAGTGGGCATTCGGAAACCTGTTTGGTAGGACAATCTGAAATTGCTATTTCCCTCCGTGTACACCCCGGATATCCGAGGGCTAAATTGCCCTTCAAAGTTTTCGTTTTTATCGTAACGGATAGATCCGGTGATTTTCAGCTTATCCGCAAGAACCCGCTTTGAGCCTTGCGCATAGGCCCCCAATTCCTGAATGGTTATCGCATTGCCTTCCACATCGGCAAATATGGTTCCATTGGACCTTAATTCATAGACCCGATAAGAACCACCTACTTGCAAATCCATAAAGTCTATTTCGTTTTTGAAGTCATATTGTCCTTCTGCCATGTTCATTCGCGAGCGGTCATTGAACAAGGAACCAGCTGGTATTTCTACTCCCCTCACGGTACTTGTTTCTGCAACAAAGGCAGCTGATCCGGGTTCATAGCGGCCTACATCGGCTTGAGATCTGGCAAATTGATGGGCTGCAGCTTGCTGCTGGATAGAACCCATTGCACCTGGGGCTACCTGCTGTTGCGCCAATGCTCCCATGTAATTCAATGTATATTCACCAAACCACTGGGCGTTGCCTTTCCAAGAATCATTGATATTCACACCTGTCAAATCAGCAATGTAAGAATCTCCTGAATTTTCCCTCGTGGTATAGGTCCTGAGGAAGAAGTTGTCTCCCCGCAATTCCAACTTGTGTTGGGTGATGTTGAAATTGTTTAGGGAGTAACGTTGAGCCCCGGTATATACGGAAGTTCCTGATCCATAATTGAGTGTATAAGACAATTCTGCCCTGTCTGTAATCCTGTAATGCAAGGCACCGTTTAATTTGTAGTTTTTTGCCCCATAATCTACCAAATTACGTTCATCATATCCCGTTCTGGATACGATCTGGTCGGGAATGCTTCCTATATAGCCCCCAATTCCCAAAGCATTTGCTTGGGTTTGAATAGCACCCACGTTTCGAAGCAAGCCAATATTGTTGGATACTTCGTCACCGAATACATGGACGAGATTTTCTCCGGGGTTAAATGGCAAGGCTCCCTGTGCATCCCTGTTTAGATCCGTACGGTCTGTACCATACCAATCTTCTGCTTCCATAAAGGAGGCATTTATTTTAAAAGCTACCTTATTGTTAAAGGCGTGTGCATATCGGATAGCTCCTTCATACATGGGTTGAGGTGATTGCGGTTCACCCGGTCTGCCGCCAATGTGGTTTACCCCTTGTTTATAAAAAGCACTTACCCCTTGGTAGTCAAATGGACTTTTACTGTTTACCAGCAAAATGCCGTTAAAGGCATTCGGACCGTATAGCGCAGAGGAGGCCCCCGGTATTAATTCAAGACTTTCCACATCCAATTCGGAAGGTCCGTTGAGATTTCCTATGGGGAAATTTAAGGCAGGTGCCTGCGTGTCCATGCCATCAGTCAATTGGACAAAACGTGTATTGCCGGTGGAATTAAACCCCCGGGCATTGAGGATCTGAAAGTTGACAGATGACGTTGTCACATCCACTCCCTTCAAATTGGCTATTGCTTTGTAGTAGGTATCACTTGCTGTTTCTCTTACTGCCAAAATATCCATTTTTTCGATAGATACCGGGGACTGCAGAATGCTTTCTTCAACACGGGAAGCAGATACGACCACTTCCTGACCCAAAAAGAATTGTTCTTCGAACCGGATACTTATGTCACTCGGGTTATTTTCAGTCACTACTTTTTCCTGAGAAGCAAAACCGACCATTGAAAATACGAGCGTTAACGGAGGATCCTGATTCACCCGAAGATTAAATTCCCCATTTAAGTCCGTTATGGTACCCAATACTTTTCCTTTGACCAATATGTTTACTCCGATTAGCGGGTCATTGGTCGACGATTCTATTACCCTTCCCGAGATGCTGGTGACTTGTCCTACGGATTGGAAACAGACAAAAAACAAAATGCCCAAGAATAAGAAAGATCTTGGATGATTAATCGATAGATTCTGCATTTTTTTTAGGTTTAAAGTTTTAACATGTATTTTACGTTTGGTTTACGTTTTTCGTTGTTTTGTACCTATACATTTTATCCCAACATGTATTTCTTATCTAAAGTGATCTTTTTTCATCAGAAATTCAAACCAATCTTGATAAATATTTATTCTGAAAATTAAGCACTTTATTTTACCACAAATTGTAACCTTTTATGATTTAATTCGTTTTAGAAAATTTTGAATAGAACTTATAAGAAAGATTTATTTTTTGAAAAAGTCTAAATTTTCATTCCCTTTTGGTCGGAACCTTGCTTTGAGTTGAATAATGTTAACTGGCAACATGTTTTTTGCTCAAATAAATATTCCCAAACAAATTTTTTTTTACAAATTTCTTGGCTTGAAAACAAACTCCTTCCTGGTATTTAACCCTAATGAAGGACATGACAAAATCCGCAAAAGGCACTTATTACTGAGATGTCCTTGGAATATTTAAAAAATTTCCAATGTTATCCAATATTTAGCCTGCTGACGGGGGGTAAAAAAGAACCTGATATTTTTAAATTTTGGAGCCATACTTGATGATCCACAAAGCAAAACAGAAAGATTCTGGGTTAAAAACAGACTAATCTAATCCTAAGAAGAGTAACCAAAGATAATTTAATCTTTTATGGGCTGACTTTTTTTGACCCAACAAATCTCGAGGTTAAACCTAGTGTGCTTTTATAGAATGGGTATGACGCAATTGCTATATTTTTTTAAGGCTATGATGGAAATATTATGTAATTGCCGATCAGGATTTTTTTTAAAAATCACCGATCAATCTATGGGAAATAGAGGACTTAAATGGCTGGAAGGTAAAAAGTCAAGATAAGCCCTTAGAAGATGGAAAGGACTATTTCTTGAGCTTCGATATTAAAGGCATTTGTTGTCATAGGAAAATTATTATTTAGTTTAATAAAAAAAGCCAGTCATATTATTGACTGGCTTTAGAAATAAATGATAAAATTCATTTATTTTGACTCCCTAATCCACTTCATAAGTGTTTGGTAGGTGATGTCATTGTCTTTGCAAAAGTTCACTTTACTTGTACCTTCTGCATCCGCTTTTGCCCAAGATCCCATTAAAGAAGCTTTCTCTCCCTCAGTATAGGTTTTTCTGGTTCGACCACTTGAATTTTTAGAAGCTTCTAATCCAAAGATATGGTTTAAAAGTTCCATAAATTTTGTGGCATCTGATTTTGAATCAATACCCAATCCTTTCAGGCCATCAACAGCAGCATCATTGGTGTTTTTGATGGTAACTTGTTTACCGCTTTTATACACTTCTTCTGCTGACTTATACCTTTTACCGTCTTGATCTACATAGATAAATGGCGAATCATTTGACAGCAATTGATTGTACTCTTTAACAAATTCCTTTATATCCATAATATGATTTTTAATAAATAGTTTGAATTAGAACGTAAAAGTATTTAATTCATTAATGTTAACCAATTTTTTTTAAATAAATATAACATGCAATTTTTAATAATTGGCTAATTGCATTTAATTTTAATGTAATTGATATTAACTTAAAAAATAAAATACACACATTCATTGCCAATTTTTCAATATTATGCGTACATATTATTCTTTGAATATCAGTCCATTAATTGAAATCTACTCCGGGTTTATCCAATGCTTCTCATTTCTTTTCACAAGATAAACGCCTGTTCGCAATAAATTTATTAATTTAGAGGTAGCAAATTTAAGAATTCAACCAAATTTCACGATAACCAATATGACCAAAGAAAAAACCCCCATCAGAATATTAGTAGTTGGATGCGGAAACATGGGCGCATCCCATGCTTTAGCATACCACCAAATGGAAGAGTACGAAATTGTAGGATTAGTCTCCGGAGGTAAGACGAAAGATAAATTGAACGAAAAACTAGGTGGAAACTATCCCTTATACGATGAGTTTTACGCAGCCATGTCTGCCACCAAACCGGATGCGGTGAGTATATCTACCTACCCGGATACGCATGAACCTTTTGCCATTTATGCCATTGAAAATGGCTGCCACGTTTTTGTGGAGAAGCCTTTGGCAGATACAGTCGAAGGTGCTCAACGGGTGGTAGATGCCGCAAAAAAATATGAAAAGAAGCTTGTGGTGGGATATATACTCAGGCATCATCCATCTTGGGAAAAATTTATCGAAGTCAGTCAGCAATTAGGCAAACCTCTGGTCATGCGTATGAACCTCAATCAGCAAAGTGAGGGAAGCATGTGGACACTTCACCGCAACCTGATGAAATCGCTCAGTCCTATTGTAGACTGTGGGGTTCATTATATAGATGTCATGTGCCAGATGACTCGCTCCAAACCAACCCAAGTATATGCCATCGGTGCCAGGCTTACCGATGAAATACCAGCTGATAACTACAATTACGGAAATCTCCAGATCCGGTTTGAAGATGGATCTGTAGGTTGGTACGAGGCGGGATGGGGTCCGATGGTGTCAGAAACCGCCTTTTTTATCAAAGACGTATTTGGACCAAAAGGATCGGTATCCATTGTCGCCAAGGAAGCCGGAGGCTCTGGTAAATCAGACAGCATTGAAGCCCATACGAAGACTGAATCCCTGTTGTACCACAGGGGAGAGCTAAATGATGAAGAACTTTTTGCTCATGAAGATGAATGGATAGATCTCACTGACGAACCGGATCACAATGGGTTATGCAAGCGGGAACAATCTTTTTTTCTCCGGTCCATTCAAGAAAACACGGACCTGTCCGATCACATGGAAGATGCCGTCAACAGTCTTCGGATTGCTTTTGCCTGCGATGAATCTGTAAGGACTGGACAGGTGGTACAACTTTAGTTTTATCCAATCAAAAGGTTACTTAAATAAAATTTAGCCATCACAAACAGCTGACTCTCCCCGAAGGCGTGTCGGCTGTTCTCATATTAATTCCAAATGGAGCATTCAATGATACCCGGGGAAATTTCCGTGGGAATAGTAGGTTTAGGATTAATGGGCAGCAGTATAGCTGCCTGCCTCTTGATAGCGGGGCATTCAGTAGTGGGATTGGAGCCAATGGAAAAAGAGCTGGCATCCGGAGAAAAGCGTATACAGGAACACCTGGAAGTTGCTTGGGAAAAGCGCCTTATTCCTGAAAAACCTGGTTTTTATCTTAAAAATCTCCGCGTTGGTTCGGACTACTCACAACTCAGAGATACCCAACTCATCATTGAAAATGTGAAGGAGGATAAAGCTATTAAAAAAATCGTGTTTTCGAAGATTGATGCGGTAGTGTCAAAGGATACGTTGATTACTTCCAATACGTCGGCTATTCCCATTTCAGAATTGCAGGAATTTGTCAGCAATCCAAGCAGGTTTTTCGGATTACATTGGATGCAACCTGCCCATACCACCCGATTTCTGGAAGTTATCTGTGGGGATAAGAGCGATATAGAACTGGCCAACTATCTTTACGCAATGGGGGAGCTTTGGGAAAAAGAGACCGTTCTCGTAAAAAAGGATATTAGGGGATTTATAGGCAATAGACTGATGTATGCCATGTATCGGGAGGCTATGTACCTGGTGGAGGAGGAGTATGCCTCCGTGGAGGATGTAGATCGGGCTTGCCGCAACGTTGCCGGTTATTTTTTGCCTATGGTGGGAGTCTTCCGTTGGATGGACCTTACAGGCATTGGCGCATACAGGACAGTTATGAAGGACCTTTTCCCCATCCTAAGTAACGCAAAAGCTCCCGGTGATTTGATCAACAAAATTGTCGATGAAGGTGGCAACGGGGTTTTTAACGGAAAAGGATTTTATGAATATACCGAGGAGGAACGAAAACTATGGCAAGAGGCATACACAAAATTTACCTATGAAATCCGCGAACTTGCCCTAAAGTATCCTTATGATGTAGTCAAAAAACAACTTAAAGGGAACGGGGAAGTCGAAAAAAATGATGGTTCCGAATAAAAAAAGATTACCTCGATGGATTATTAACAACTTTTGAATGGGACATGCTTTCTCCGAAAACATTCCGAAAACTTGTTCTACGGATACTTATGGGTTGGTTTTCCTGGTGGTTGCATAGTAGTTCCGATTCCAAATGTCCGGTTCCGGCACAGGTTCTGCATTCTCCGTATTCCAGTTGTGTTCCTTCACATCTTGGACACGTGAGCCTTCCGGATCCGGCACAGCGTTCGCACTCATAATATTCCATAATGTTGAATACATTCTTTTTGGTCACTATTCCTTTGCCTGCGCAACGGCTGCACCCAACGATTCCTTGGGCTTTGCAAAGGGTGCATTCTTGTTCGACTAGTTTTTCCCCGGAACAAGTCGTACAGGTAATTAGGCGATAACCCTTCTTATCGCAAAACTGACAGACAGCAATTTCTTTCAATGGTCCTTCCAATTTACTTTCCAGTGCCTTAGCCTCCTGATAATGCTGGCCTTTAAAACCGTTCAGATCCAGGTATTTGTTCAGAAAATTCAAACTGTTGTCAAATTGTTTTAATTGGTATAAGGTTTCAGCAAAAAAATAAGGCATTTCCGATGGAATGGGTGCGTTGCTTTCAATGAGCTGACGGAAAATCTCATTGGCTTTTTCATATTCTCCCGCTTTCATGGCATCGGTCCCTTGGTTCATTAACCTGGTTGTATTTCCTAGGTTTGGACTTACTTGAGCATGAAGGGTTCCCCCGAATACCATCATTAGTATAAAAAAAAACAAATATCTGTAAGTTTTGATAGCGTAATCCTTCATCTGAGAATTCGGTTGTTGTCTATAAACAGGGAAATTTACGAAATTGATTCACGTTTAAACGTAATTTCTGAAGACAAATTACAATTTTATAATACGGCCACAAAGTTGGCTTTCTTTTTTTATTTTTCCTTGTTAAGAAACCATAAGATTTCGTTTTTTGTACCTTTGTCCTATGTATACCATAGGCGTTATAGGAGGCGGGGCGGCCGGTTTTTTTGCCGCCATCCAGGCAGCATCAACAGGAAATAAGGTTGTACTTTTTGAAAAAACATCCAACGTGCTTTCCAAAGTGAAAGTGTCAGGAGGGGGACGCTGCAATGTAACCCACGACTGCATGGTGGTTTCGAAATTGATAAAATTTTATCCCAGGGGAGAAAAGTTTTTGAAAAAAGTTTTTGTCCATTTTTCTGTTGAAGATACGGTTAAATGGTTTACAAGCAGGGGAGTGCCGATTAAAGTAGAAGCGGACGGAAGGATGTTTCCAGTTTCAAATTCTTCACAGACCATTATCGATGTACTCATCCGGGAAGCAGAAAAGGCCGGGGTTATCCTTCAGTTCAAAGCTGCCATCCTCCAAGTCATACCGCTTTCACAGGGATTTAACCTACTTCTAAAAGAACGGGAAGTGCGGGTAGATAAACTTATCATAACTTCTGGTGGCCATCCCAAAAAGGAGGGCTATGAATGGATTGAATCCTTGGGACATCATATTGTTTCACCCGTCCCCTCGCTGTTCACTTTCAATACGCCAAATGAACCATTAACCGACCTTCAAGGCATAGCAATGCCTGATGCACATGTTAGATTGGAAGGAACTAAACTTTCTTACGAAGGGCCATTGCTGATCACGCACTGGGGATTAAGCGGCCCTGCCGTGTTGAAATTATCAGCATATGGGGCAAATTGGCTCCATAATGCTGACTATAAGGCCAAAGCGCACATCCGGTGGAATAGGGAATTTCAGGAGGAAGAACTCCGCTCGGCATTGTTATCCTATAAATCCCTGCATCCAAAAAGAAAAATTTATTCACACCCACTTTTCGAAATTCCAAATCGGCTCTGGATACACTTGGTGCACTTGGCGGAAATACCATCGGAATTTTGCTGGATGAATATTTCTAAAAAGCAAAACAATAAATTATTAGAAAATCTTTTTAGATTTACAATTAATATTCACGGAAAAACCACCTACAAGGAAGAATTTGTAACTGCTGGAGGAGTAGACCTTGAAGAGATTGATCCCCTTACCATGGAAAGCAAATTAATTCCCGGTCTTTACTTCGCCGGTGAAGTCTTAAATGTAGATGGCATCACAGGAGGGTTCAATTTTCAAGCCGCTTGGAGTACGGGTTTTTTGGCAGGTAAAAATGCAACTCATTAATATATGGACGCAATCAATGAGAACATCGACTATGTTAAAATTGAAGAAATGGTCGAAGGTGACGAGGAATTTCGCACCCAACTTTTAGAAGCTATTATGGTGGCTGTAAAAGAGCTTCAAGAAAGCTATATCAAAGGTATAGACACGAAGATAGAGGAAATAATCAAGCAGGCACGTCATAAAATAAAACCAACACTGACACTCTTCGGCTTGAGGGCATTGGCTTCTACCTTGGGAGATGGTAAACAACTGATCTCCAAAGGAGGATTTGAACAGGATTTCAGAGACCATAAGAATAAATTTCTTTCGGTTTCAAATGCCATCTTAGAGGATATAGGCAAAAGGATATAAAGAAAGATTTTGATTTTGATCGGGCAATCGAATTCGCCAATTGGTGATCTTTAGCCTTTGACTCGCGTTTTTGGATTATTGGCAGGTCACAAGATTGAATTTAAACGGATAATTTTTTTGTCTAGAAGCATATAAGTTACTTCTTCTTCAATTAAATCGTTTTAAAACGAGCTCAGATATTGTTTCTCCGATGGACAACGCACTGGTGGCAGCAGGTGAAGGCGCATTGAGCACATGAATGCAGCGGTCATTTTCCGTGATCGCAAAATCATCCAACAGCCCCCCATGCTTATCACAGGCCTGAGCCCGTACGCCGGCACCTCCCGGGATTAAATCCGAAGATTGAACTTCTGGAATCAATTCCTGAAGAGCTTTGGTGAATGCGTCTTTGGAAAAAGACCTATAATATTCACCTATACCTGTTTTCCAATATTTGGCGGCCACCTTTTGAAAACCCGGCCAAGTCACAGAGTCCATAAATTCGCGGAAATTAAAATCTGATTTTTTATAGCCCTCTTTTTTAAATGCCAATACCGCATTTGGACCAGCTTCAACGCCTCCTTTTGCCATACGCGTAAAATGGACCCCAAGAAATGGAAAATTTGGATCCGGCACTGGATATATTAGGTTGTTGACAAGGTATTCCCGATCTTTTTTTAATTTGTAATATTCTCCCCTAAATGGAATGATTCGAATATCAATCGGCTTTTTTTCTTGCATCACAGCAATTTTGTCGGCATACAAGCCCGCACAATTCACCAATAACCTCGTGTCAATATTTTCTTTGTTGGTCAAAACAGTAGATACAGCCCCCTCTGATGTAATATCCAAAACTTCGTTGCCTAAAAATAACTGCCCACCCAATTGAAGGAACTTGTTGGCGTAAGTTTCAGCGACTAATTTGTAATCTACGATTCCAGTCTGCGGAACGTGCATGGCCGCCACGCCAGTACAATGAGGTTCATATTCTTTTAATTCACTTAATGATATGGCCCGGCTGCCATGGAGACCGTTCTCCAGCCCCCTTTCCAGCAATTTGTTTAACACCGGGATTTGTTCTTTCTTGGTAGCAACAACTACTTTGCCTGTGATTTCAAACGGAACCCCTTCTTTTTCACAAAAATCAACCAGTAACTGATATCCTCGGATACAATTTTTGGCCTTGAGACTCCCAGGCTTATAGTACAGACCGGAGTGGATAACGCCACTGTTGTTTCCTGTTTGGTGAGATGCAACCTGCGGTTCTTTCTCAATGATAGCCACTTTCTTGTGTGGATCGTTTTTTAATATTGTCAGCCCAGTAGCTAACCCAACTATTCCGCCGCCAATTATGGTGATGTCAAATGTCATACTTGGATAAATTTATCGGTAAATATACATAGTACCTCACAAGAATAAGATGCTATAATAAATAATATTGTTGCTACCATTCTTCTGATTCCCCGTTTTCATCAAAATCAGGAATTAAAGCGAATAGGGATGCGATTTGTTTGTCCATTTCCCAACTATATTTTACTTCACCTTTACTTAGAAAATTATGTACCCTAAGTAAGTTTTCGTAGGTACAATCTGGCACATCCATGGGTATTTTATAAATTCTCGGGTCATTTTTCGAGAAAACAAGTTCTCCCTTTCCCCCGAAAAAGTACGGCCAAAGCGTTAGGGAACAAGATAGAGCTATCCGGTCAATTCTATAAGTATCCAGATAAGCGTTTACCCTATCCCGAATTGAAGTGAAAAATTCCGTTGTCTCAGCAAGGCGAACCCTTGAACCGGCCCTTGATTTACCTTTGGTTTTAAGGTATTTTATTTGGCTTTTTCCTTGTTTTTTCCTAACCATATATGCGCGGAAAACCTTGTGGTCTATATTTTCACCGTTCTCGAAATAACCCACTGCTGCCAGCCCGGATTCTATCAAGATGACTATATGTTGATAAAGCGTGCTGTCCTGATGCCTGGAACAATAAGGGTAGGCCACCTGAATAGGCAATCTAAAAAACAGCCTTTCACCTCCGGGTAGGGTATATACCAGCTGATGCTTTTCAGGTTGATATTCCAAGCTCCAGCCTGAAGCTTCAGCATGAGCTAAAAATGAACTACATTGGGATTCATCTATCAGGCGATGCTTCACGGGTAATTTCAGCTATGTTTTTTTTAATTTGGTCCCACTGTGGTGGATCTTATCGTAGATTCCAATGTATTTTTCAATAATGAACTTTAAGAAACCTTTGTGAAGAATTCATTGTAACACTTCCCAAAAATAAGGGGATATATTTTGTTTCTCCTACTTTCTTGAAAAATAGCTTCACAGGATATATTTCCCCACAGTCAATAGATATCTTATCCGGATAACCGCAGACAAGAAATTTACATAGCTCCATCCTGATACAACAATGTGAAACTTAGGGCATGAGTTTTATCTTGAATGGCTTGGGAAGCTATTTTTCTTTTTGCGGATTAATCCCTAGATTTAAACTGTCTTTACCAATTCATCAAATTCGTGTCAACTATGAATCCATTTTCCGAAAATGAGCTAAAACAATACCACCGTGACGGGTACCTGGTTATAAAAGGTTTTTGCAGCCTTCCTGAAACAGACAAACTGTATGGCGTGGCTTTGGCAGACAATGCAATGAAAAACAATGCCATGGATCTGAATGATCAGACAGGAAAGAAAACCCGGCTTTCTCTTTGGTTTACCCCTGGAAATGATCCATTTGGGTATTTGACCCGCTCAAAAAAAATGGTTCATGGGGTAGCCCAGCTATTGGACAGTGATTCCCCGGTATGTCATTTTCACTCTAAACTAATGCAGAAGGAGCCAAAAGTTGGAGGCGCTTGGGAATGGCACCAGGATTACGGGTATTGGTATAAAAACCAGTTTATCTACCCCGATCAGCTGATGAGCGTTATGGTAGCCTTGACGGAGGCGAATAAAGAGAACGGCTGTCTTCAGGTTATCAAAGGTTCGCATAAACTTGGCCGCGTAAATCATGGTTTTGCCGGGGAGCAGGTTGGTGCTGATATGGTAATGGTTGACAACGCACTAAAAACCATGGACTTGGTTTTCTGCGAATTGGAGCCTGGAGATGCTTTATTTTTTCACAGTAATCTGCTTCACCGCTCTGCTGCCAACCTTTCCGACCGTCCGCGATGGTCAATTATCGCTTGCTATAATTCACAGTCCAATATCGCTTACAAAGAAACTTCTACCGCTTGGCAAACAGCAGTATCCATTGTTCCAAACGAGGCTATTTTGGAATGGGAAGCCGATTCTCTTTCCAAAGCAGACTTTCTCACCAAAGACAGGGATCCGGCATTGAAAGATACCGGATGGGAGTCAGAAATAAAGATAAATTGACATTGGGACTCACTTTAGATTTCTTTTTCGAATTCATTTAACCTCAAATATTATGAAAATAGCCATGCTTGGCTCGGGATTCATCGCCCGTTTTTATGCGGATACCTTACATGACCAAAGAAGGAAGGATCGGATCCATTTGGTTTATTCCCGCGATGAAAATAACGCAAAACGCTTTGCCAAAGATTATGGGTTGAACGGATTCACAACTGACATGGAAGAGGCCATAAATCACCCTGACACCGAGGTGGTCCTTATTTCTCTTCCCAATCACTTACATGAAGCTGCCGTGTTGGCTTGCGCCAAAGCAAAAGTTCCAGTGCTGTGTACAAAACCGCTGGGAAGAAATGCCCAAGAAGCCAAGCGCATGCTTGATGCGGTTGAGGAGGCGGGTATTTTTGCGGGCTACCTGGAGGATTTGTGTTATACACCCAAGTTTTTGAAATCCATGAAGAGCATTCAGGGAGGAAGTTTGGGCAAAATCCTCTGGACCAAATCCCGGGAAGCACATCCTGGACCCCACAGCGATTGGTTTTGGGATAAAGAAAAGTCAGGAGGGGGAGCCATAATTGATCTGGGTTGCCACTGCGTGGAAATAGGAAGGAATTTTATTGGAAAGCAGGTGAAGCCGCTGGAAGTAATGTGCTGGGCGGATACCCAAGTTCACCCCATTGATGCGGAGGATCATGCTGTAGGGCTGGTACGGTATGCCTCGGGTGCCATTGGTCAGTTTGAAGTAAGCTGGACATTTCGTGGAGGAATGGATCTCAGGGACGAAGTCATGGGTACAGAAGGCACAATCTGGCTCAATAGTTTTTTGCGGACTGGATTCGAAATGTTTACCACTGGTAAAGGTGATGGATATATTGCTGAAAAGGCCGAAAGCAATTCGGGATGGCTTTTCCCCGTAGGTGACGAAGCCAACGAGTTAGGCTATCCGCATATGTTTACAGACATGTTTGATGCCATGGAAACTGGTAGGGAGCCTTTGGAAACTTTTTATGACGGATACGTTGTAAACGCTATCTTGGATGCTGCATTCCTATCTGCCAGCACAAAGCGATGGGAGCCTGTAGCGCTGGAAATCTGGAGAGGAGAGGAAGAGGCGATCCAAGCGGCGAATTTTCAGGAATATGATGCTACTCACTGGTTGATAAAGAAAGAAATTCTTCCCAATGGTGATATAAAATTAATTTTGAAGAACAAAAAATCTGGTGAATTAAGCCAATTGGTAAATTAGTTTACTGATTTTTGTAAATCATGGTAAATCATCAAGTCTGTAAAAGGCATTTCTTATAGCAGTTATTGTACCGTTTAAAACCGGAAAAAGCTGAAAAAATAATAAGGTCAAATCACGTAAATGGAATTAAACACCTTGCAGATAGAAATCAGATTCGGTGGTTGGATGTACTTGTTATGACTTTCTCTTGCATGTCGCCCAAAAGACCATGTTTCCAGGTTCAATCAGGCCATATAATTCTTAAAACCTTCTTTTTCTAAAGTAAGAAACATAAAATATAATTTTAAGGGATGCAGATGCGTGTTTACTTTTTAATCGTTGGAATATTTCTTGCCGGTGGCAATCTGCTGGCACAAAAAATAAACAACAATTACCAATTGCCTATAAAAAAATCTTCCTCAGCGATAAAGATAGATGGGATTATGGAGGAACAAGGCTGGCTGGATGCTGCTGTAGCGAAGGATTTTTTCATGATTACCCCCATGGATACCAGTTTTTCCCAAGTGGATACAGAAGTCCGCATGACCTATGATGATGACAAGTTATATTTGTTGGTCATCAATTACCATGCTGTCCCCGGACCCTATTTCGTTGAATCACTGCGGAGGGACTTTTCTTTTGGCAAAAATGACAACTTCCTGCTCTTTATGGATCCCTTTGACGACCAGACAAATGGTTTTAGTTTTGGAGCAAATGCTGCCGGTGCGCAATGGGATGGGATTATGTACGAAGGAGGGAAGGTTGACCTTAGCTGGGATAATAAATGGGTGTCCAAAGTTTCCAACTATGACGATAAATGGGTTTTTGAAGCAGCGATACCCTTCAAAAGTATCCGGTATAAAAAAGGGATCACGGAATGGGGGATTAATTTTAGTCGGCTGGATCTGAAGACTACGGAAAAATCATCCTGGGCACCTGTACCCCGTCAATTCCCTTCTGCGTCTTTAGCCTACACTGGAAGCTTGGTTTGGGATAATCCTCCTCCGGAACCAGGGGCCAATATATCAGTCATCCCCTATGTGATGGGTGGATCGGTAAACAATTTTGAGGGCAACACCAAACCTTCCTATCAAAACAGAGTGGGAGTGGATGCAAAAATTGCTGTGAGTTCGTCCCTTAATTTGGATTTGACCGTGAATCCTGATTTTTCTCAAGTAGAAGTCGATAGACAACTGACCAATCTCGACCGATTCGAACTGTTTTTCCCGGAACGAAGACAATTTTTCCTTGAAAATGGAGACCTTTTTGCCAATTTTGGATATGAGAATATTCGTCCCTTTTTTTCCAGAAGAATAGGTTTGGACGCACCTATACAGTTTGGTGCCCGCCTGAGTGGCAAAATCAACAAGGACTGGCGGATTGGTGCCATGAACATGCAAACCGGCGCAGTAGATAAAACAGGTCTTCCCTCGCAAAACTTCAGTGTCCTATCTTTGCAAAGGCGTGTTTCGCAGCGGTCCAACATTGCCGCGATATTTATAAATAAAGCAGCCTTTGATATCGGATCCGTAAACGAACCGGTTGCGCCACAATTTAATCAGTACAACCGAAATCTCGGGTTGGAATATAATTTGGCTACTTCCAACAACATGTGGACTGGGAAGGCCTTGGTGTTGAAGTCATTCAGTCCAGGAGAAAGTGGGAATGGGATGGTACACGCCGCAAATCTGCGGTATTCGAGTGGGTCACTTACCGGTGAATGGCGGCATGAATACGTTTCTCCGGATTATACGGCTGAAGTTGGCTTTGTTCCCCGGGTAGGGTTTTATAAGATCAACCCCAGCATGGCCTATCTCTTTTTTCCAAAAAGCAAAAAAATTCTCAGGCATGGTCCTACAGCGAATGTTTCCTTATTTTTTAACATGGATATGGCGCAAACGGACAACATCGCTTTGATGGGATATACCATGAGATTTAGAAGCCAAAGTGACTTGACGGTATTTGGCGGATACAACCGGATATTACTACAGGCCCCTTTTGATCCCACCAATTTCAGTGGAAACACACTGGATGCTTTCACCAACCACAGCTGGTATAATTATGGTGCGGAATATGTCTCCAAGCCACAAAGTTTGTTTACCTATTCCATGTCTTCCCAATATGGTGGATACTATGCGGATGGCAACAGGTTTAACGTAATGGGTGAGGTAGGCTACCGCTTTCAACCTTACGTGGGAATAAACATGGCTGCCAATTATAACGAGATATTACTTCCTGCCCCTTGGTTCCGCACGCAATTTTGGCTTGTGGGTCCACGGTTGGATGTAACGCTTACCAATACGGTGTTTCTGACAGCTTTTGCACAATATAATGAACAAATCGGCAATATCAATCTCAATACCCGTTTTCAGTGGCGATTTAAGCCTGCTTCGGATTTATTTCTTGTTTTTACCGACAACTATCTACCAGCCCCATTCTATGTAAAAAACCGTTCAGTTGCACTAAAATTCACTTATTGGTGGACCATGTAAGGGGTGTATCACCAATTTTTTGAGCCCAATAATTTTTCTCCCAACGGAGTGAGTTCGGCTTTTGGGTATTTTTCCCTTTCCCAGTTTCTGGGATCTCCCGGAAACGCAAATCCCTCGGGTGGTGTTCTTTTCTCCCATGATTTGATCCGCCATTGCCGAAGTTCTTCGTTTTCCGGTTCAGCAGGCATCATGGAGACATATTGGGCCATACGAACTTTTTCAACGGACTTGTTTGGCCGGATTCCATGGGGGAGTTTGCTGTTGAAAATCAACAGGTCCCCTGCTGACAGTTTTACCTTGCTTAGATCAAAGCCGGTAATGTCCGGTTGAAATTTGTTTCTATTCTCCGGCTGGGATTTTTGCCATTGATCATAGGTCCTGAATAACTCAGGCACACACTGGAACCCGCCGACTTCCAAATCGGTCTGATCGTTTAACGCAACCAAACCCTGGACGTTTTGGGGATCGGTGTCGGGGTCATAATCCCAGTGAATAAACCCTTTAAATTCAAAGCCAGGCCTGGCCGGCAAATTCAAATTGGCCCGATCAATAGTGACCCACAGCTCATCGATTCCCCAAATGTCGCTGAAAACTTCATGGACCTTACAAAATTGGCGAATGTCCCACATATACTGGTGGTGGTAGATCTCGACCATGCCGCTATTTTGAAGTTCCTTCATTTTCATTTCCGCCCGGTCTGGGGTATACCAAGTGGCGGGATCGTTGGGATCTTTTTCCTCAAACTCCCACAACAAGTTGCCCATTCGGTCAGTGTATTCTTTGGGAACCGCATTTTCCACAACCACAAACCCGTTGTTTATCCAAAACGCCCAATCTTCATCCGAAAGCACTTTCATAGGTCGGCCATTTGACCGGTCATTGAGCCTAACTTTGCCGGAAGTAGCTGTTGAGGGGTTTCCGGGAATGTCTTTGTGGTATGTATTTGCCGCCATAATCCAGATTTTTTGATTGCGTTTTGTTTAACATGTTAATTTAACCATTTTTGGTAAATAATCCAGTAAGTTGTGGTTAATTGGATGAATATCTTGTAATATGTCCACTGGAATAAATACATTTTTTCAAACCGAATAATTGGCCTAGTTTGGTAACTAAAAGAAAAATTAATGGAGTTTGTAAGAAAACTAATAATTGCCACCTTTTCTTGTGCTTTTGGATTTGCTTTTTTCTGTGATTCGGCCGGGGCGCAGACTTCGTCGGAAATTTTTCATGGGCTCAAAAAACTACGAGAAACAAAAAGGGTCTTGTACGTGGCAGCTCATCCGGATGATGAAAATACACGGCTTATTGGCTATCTGGCCAATGGGGTGCATGCTGAAGTGGCCTATCTTTCATTGACCAGAGGAGATGGCGGACAAAACCTGATTGGCAAGGAGTTGGGGATTGAACTTGGAATGATCCGGACTCAGGAGCTAATAAGAGCCAGGGAAACAGACGGTGGTCGTCAGTTTTTTTCAAGGGCCATTGATTTTGGTTTCAGTAAGAATCCCAATGAGACACTTAACAACTGGGATAGAGAAAAATTGTTGGAAGATGTCGTGTGGATTATCCGGAAATTCCAACCAGACATTATTATCAACCGGTTTAACGATGTGCCAGGTACAACACATGGTCACCATACCACTTCGGCGATTATTTCTCTAGAAGCCTTTGAAAAAGCAGACGACCCGAATGTATTTCCTGATCAACTACAATGGGTAGAACCCTGGCAGGCAAAAAGAGTGTTTTGGAATGCGTACAACTGGGGAGGCCAATATGAACCCAAAAAAGGAAAACTTTACCACCGGTTCGATGTCGGTGATATGAACCCATTGCTGGGAAAGACCTATTCTAAAATTGCCGCCGATAGCAGAACCATGCACAAATCACAAGGATTTGGTTCAACAGCTCAACTTGGGGAGAGTAGTGACTTTATGGAACTTGTCAAGGGGGACGCTTTTTCAGAAGGTCCCTTTGAAGGTGTCACTGATCGATGGCAAAGCATTCCTGAAGGCAAATCCATCGCACAAGCGATCGATTTGGCCATTGGGCGTTTTGATTTTAAAAAACCAGAAAACAACATAAAATCCCTGCTGGCTATTCGGAAGCAACTGCGTGAACTGCCTTCGGAAGTGGCCTGGATCAAGGAGAAACAAACGCTAATAGATCATCTTATCTTGCAGTCTTTGGGATTTAGTGCCGAATTTATATCCGGAAAGGAATTGTCCTTTCCAACAGATGAATCCCGCGCCCGGTTAACTATTAACAATTCCAGTTCCTTACCCTTAGAAGTCCAATCATTTAGCGTTTTGGGTGAGTCCGTTTCCTTGGTGGGCTACTTGCGGGACAACAAACCCCTGACGCAAGAAGTTTTGATCAGATTGCCACAAAATTACCCCATTTCCCAGCCATATTGGATGGAGCAACGTCCAGAAAACAATTTCTTTTTAATTCAAGATCGTGTTGAAGTCGGAAAAACTTTCAACGATCCTGCTGTAATGGGCAAACTCGTTTTTAGCATTCAAGGCCAGGAATTTGAATGGGAGGTTCCGTTGAAATACAAATACAACGATCAGGTGGATGGTGAAATTATCCAGCCTTTCACCGTTGTACCCCAAGCCTCACTCAGTCTAAATAAGGATAACGTATTTTTGATTAATGGAAAATTCAATGACATTGAGGTAGAAGTCAGCTTTCAAAATGCGCTGATAGAAGGTGACTTGAGTTTTGAAGGGATACCGGAATCAGCTTTTGAAATACTGTCTAAAATAGAAGAAGCTGAAAAAAAACGAATTACCTATACCGTACGATTGACCCCATCAGCAGGTAAGGAAAAGAGTGCCATAGGCGTAAAATATACCACCCTTGACGGGGTGGTATTTGATAAAGGCCAACGTAGAATTACCTATAAACACATTCCAAATTTAACGTATTTTCCGCCAGCTGAATTCAATCTAATCCAGTTGAACCTGCAAATAAGTCCCCAGCGGATCGGATATATTCCAGGGGCTGGTGATGATGTTCCGCAAGTCCTGACAAACTTAGGCTACTCCGTGGATCTCTTGGACAAAGGAAGAGTTACCCTAAGTCAAATGTTGGAATTTAACACCATCATTGTAGGGATCCGGGGATTCAATGTAAACCAGGTTCTCGCCGATGAAATGAATCAATTGATGGCCTATGTGGAGCAGGGTGGCAATTTGATAGTTCAATATAATACCTCATCTCCTTTGCTAACCCGAAAGCTAGGTCCTTATCCCTTGCAACTGTCCCGCAATAGAGTTGCTGTGGAGAATTCCCCCGTGAAAGTTGATTTTACCGCCCATCCCGTTTTATGGTCCCCAAATCGAATTGAACTGAGGGATTTTGATGGATGGGTACAAGAGCGGGGGTTGTATTTCCCCGACACCTGGGATGATAGTTATACAGCGCCCCTAGAGATGCAGGATCCCGATGAATTACCCAGTAGAGGCCCGTTATTGCTGGCAAATTACGGCAGGGGTACCTATGCCTATTCGGGTATTTCCTGGTTCAGGTTGTTGCCAGCTGGAGTACCTGGTGCCATCAAACTATTCGTAAACTTAATCGAACAAGGTAGTGAAAGAAAAAATGACTAACCGCCTCTGGAATAAAATCTATTTCTTACAAGTCCTTGTACTTGCTGTCTTGACTTTTCTGTTTTATCTTCTTACCAAGGCATTCGAATGAGTACGTTGGACTGGAGTATCCTGTTTGGAACCTTGACTGCGATAGTCGGATATGGGGTGTACAAAACATACGGTCCCAAGGACATGGAAAAATACCTGAAGGGAGGCAACGACATGAATTGGTGGACCATTGGTTTGTCCATAATGGCTACCCAAGCTTCGGCAATTACCTTTTTGAGTACTCCCGGTCAGGCTTATTCTGACGGAATGCGCTTCATCCAGTTTTATTTTGGATTGCCCGTAGCCATGATTATCATATCGGTTTTTTTTATTCCGATTTATTATAAGCTCAAGGTTTACACCGCCTACGAGTTTTTGGAATCCCGCTTTGACTTGAAAACCAGGACACTGGCAGCATCTCTCTTTCTCATTCAACGAGGGCTTGCAGCTGGAATTACCATCTATGCCCCATCAATCATTCTTTCAACCTTACTTAACTGGAACCTGACGTTCACCAATATATTTATTGGCTGTCTGGTCATTATATACACGGCATCAGGAGGTACCAAGGCCGTTTCTATTACCCAAAAGCAGCAAATGGCCGTGATGATGGGGGGGATGGTTTTAGCTGGCATCCTTGTGATTCAAATGCTACCAGTCACATTTACCGAAGCCCTGCATGTTGCGGGAAAAATGGACAAACTCAACATTGTTAATTTTGAATTTGACCTCTCCGACAGGTACAATTTCTGGTCGGGAATGACTGGGGCTCTTTTCCTTTTTCTGTCTTACTTTGGGACCGACCAGTCTCAGGTACAACGCTACCTAACCGGCAGATCCCTTACCCAAAGCAGGATGGGCTTAATGATGAACGGCTTTCTGAAGATCCCCATGCAATTTATCATTTTGTTTATTGGGGTGATGGTATTTGTTTTTTACCAATTCTTCCAACCTCCTGTTTTTTTCAACCAAGTGCAGGTAGACAAACTAAAACAAAGTGAGTACTGGGATGAATACCAAAGTTTGGAGGAAGAATATAAGATAAAGTTTGAATCCAAAAATATAGAGATCTATGCCTTGTTGGATGCAGTCAAGTCCGAGGATGACGAACGAATAGAAATATCAAAGGAAAAAATTAAGGAAGAATCCAAGGAACAGGAAGCCATCCGGTCTGAAATAAAATCCTTGATCCTTGCCAATGATCCTTTGGGCGAAACCAATGACACGGATTATGTTTTTATGCGCTTTGTGATGGATTATCTGCCAAAGGGAATAATCGGGTTATTGTTTGCAGTCATATTCTCGGCGGCCATGTCCAGTACCGCATCCGAACTCAACGCCTTAGCCTCTACAACTACCATAGACATCTATAAACGATCCCTGAATAAAAATGATCTTTCCCGACATTACATGTATTCTTCTAAGTGGTTTACGGTGTTGTGGGGTGGATTTGCGATACTATTCGCCACTTATGCCACTTTATTTGAAAACCTGATTCAGGCAGTCAACCTCTTGGGTTCATTGTTTTACGGGACTATCTTGGGAATCTTTTTGGTGGCTTTTTTCATGAAATGGGTCAAGGGTCACGCCGTATTTTTGGCAGCCTTGATTACGGAAGCAGTGATTTTGCTTATCCATTTCAATAATGGAGGAGAGTTGCTGGGGGTACCAATAAACATAGGTTTCCTTTGGTACAACGCTATCGGAAGTTTGTTGCTGATGATAATAGCCGGGATTATCCAACTGATTCTAAAAATACCAACAAAAGATTAAAAAATGGTGGAAATCATTAAGATTTCCACCATCAACAAATTTCATAATGCCCCCTATTTAATTGACTTGATTAGTCTTTCATTTAGTCCAACATAATCCAGGTTTTTTGCTTCTTTGGCCAATGCCATGGAAGCTGTTGCAGATGCTTTGGCTTCTTCCTTCAAATTCATTTTTTGCTCAATTTTTGCCTTCAAGTGGATTGTCCAGTATTTGGGATCTGATTCTACAGACTTGGTGATCCAATCCAAGGCGAGATCCAAATCTCGGTCCGTATTGAAATAATAACTTGCAGCCTGGAAATAAGTGCCTGGATTTCCCGGAGTTTTGTCAATTACCTGATTTTGTATTTGTTGCATGACAATGGGGTCCACTTGGCTTTCAATCCGTAATTGGGTAGATACCTTTTCCCAATCAATAAATAAGGCGGCTCCCGAATCCGTAATATCCCTAAAACCTATTTCAAGTGTTTCTATTGGTTTTTTTAGTTTTTTGGAGGGTACTTTTACCCGGAGTATATCGTCGGAAGGGTTGTATCCCAAAGCTCCCCAAAGATCCGTCTTGGATGAAAAAACCACGGTGGAAAAATCTTTATCAGGTATGCTATAGAGTGCATACTTCCCTGCTTTGAGGGGTTGGCCTTCAATGGTTACATCGGTGCTGAATTCCAAGATGGTGGCAGAATTGGCCCCTGTTCTCCAAACTTGTCCATAAGGGACCAATTCTCCGAAAACTTTTCTTTCCCTCACACTGGGCCTGCTGTATTCGAGTGTTACTTGGGTAAGTCCCACCAGCTGACTGACTTTTGAAGGCGGACTTGCCTGGGGCATTTGGATTTGGGCCATCACGGAGAAATTAATAAGCATGGCTGCTGCAAATGGATAAATAGACTGTTTTGTATTCATAGAAATTTATAATTATATTAGGTTTCCTTTGTAGTAAGGTCATCTGGGATTTTATTAAATGACAATACGATAAACGCACGCAAATGTAGGCAGTTTCTATGAGTTAAGGGCGATAGTGTAAATTAATTAAGGAAAAGTAATACCCTGATTTTGTAGTTCAAACCTTTGAAAATTATTTTCAATAAAATTCTTTCAATGAACATAGCCATTATTGCGCCATTCAAAGACGTATCGGATTGGGTAGCTACTTTTCAGGCGTTGGAACCTTCTCTAACCGTTGAGGTTTTTCCTGCCATCCAAAAGTATGAAAGGGTCGATGCAGTAGTGCTTTGGCAACATCCCCACGGGCTTTTGAAAGAGTTTCCTAACTTACAGTTGATATGTTCCATGGGCTCGGGAGTAGATCATATTATGGCTGATCCGGACCTACCCGAAGGTATTCCCATTACCCGTATTGTTGATTCCCGGCTTACTTTTAGCATGACCAACTATGTGATCATGGGAATACTGAATTTTCACAGGCAACTCTTCCGTTACTTGGAATACAAAAAAAATAAAACCTGGGACATGAGCAATCCCGAGATCGATATCACGGTAGGGGTGATGGGTGCGGGTCAATTGGGGAGCGATGTGCTAAACAAACTGAAGGCATTGGGAATTTCTGCTATGGCCTATGGAAATAGTCCGAAGGAAAACTACCCCCATCCTTATTATTACGGAAGCCAACTGGATGAATTTCTCCAACAGGTAAATGTAGTTGTTTGTTTATTGCCGTTAACCCCCAATACGGTTGGGTTTTTAAATAGGAAGCTATTTGAAAAATTCAGGCAGGCAACCTATTTGATCAATGTGGCCCGTGGCAAACATTTGATCGAAAAGGATTTGATTGATGCTATTTCGGCAGGATATGTGTCCGGAG
Organism: Cytophagales bacterium; assembly: GCA_038209145.1. Classification (GTDB taxonomy): domain Bacteria; phylum Bacteroidota; class Bacteroidia; order Cytophagales; family Cyclobacteriaceae; genus Lunatibacter. Next base: position 23,701 of record JBBQXZ010000001.1, read on the forward strand.
CGCTCTTGGATGTCTTTCAGGAAGAACCTTTGCCAGCCGACCACCCCTTTTGGGAGCATCCAGCCATTATGATTACCCCTCACATTGCTTGTATTACCATGTATCAGGCTGCAGTGCCCCAAATCTTGGCAAATCTAAAAAACCTGTTGAATAAAGACCCGCTCCAAAATCAGATTGATCGAAGTCAGGGCTATTAAATCATTTGTTTCTATATCCTATACACCTATGAGAACCTATACTATTTTATGTCCAACGGACTTTTCGGAATGCTCTCTGAATGCCATCGAATATGCTGCCAAATTCGGGGAAAAACACAAAGCAAATCTAATTATATTTCATGTTCCCAACAAAGACGATTACCAAAAGCTTAATCTGAATAGCAAGTTTGGAGATGAACTCCAGTTTGCTGAAAATAAAATCAACAACTTAGTCAAAACAGTAAAAGAAGAGAGTTTGTACAACGGATTGGCGTCCTGCGTTGGCGTGATTAAAGAAGGAAAAACCATTGATGCTATACTGGATTACGCAACAGAAAGGAAAGTGGATCTTATGGTTATGGGAACGGAAGGAGTAAATGAATTGAAGAAAAATTATATTGGTACCACTACGAGTAAAATTGTCAGTCGATCGGTTCAGGATGTGTTCGTTATCCCGCGCAAGGTATTTTTCAAAACACCCCGTAAATTAGTATTCGCGACGGATTATCTAGAGGAAGACAAATTAGCTGTTCAGAAGGTAGTAGAAATTGCGAAATTTTTTGACAGTGAAATAGACATTGTTCATGTAGAGTCGAAATTGGGTGTAATAGACAAGGCACTCCATGAAACAATGATTGGTGAAATAACACCCTTTATAAGATATGAAAAGATAAATTTTATATTAAAATCTTATAGTGATGATCCTGGATTGGGACTGGAAAGTTATCTTTTGTCCGCAAAGGGGGACATGCTTTTTACGCTTAGCATGAAAAAGACATGGTTTGATCAACTCTTCACTCAGAACTTATCGCGGAAAATGTCCTATTTCATCAATAAGCCACTCTATGTAATCAAGACCCTTTGATTTTTCCCTTTATAAAGACATAAAAATCCTTTCGAACTTTCTCATCTTTGACTAATCCGTTTAAAACTTCAAAAAAGGTAGAAAAGGTTAATGGTTTTGCATTGTTCTGGGGATCATCATCAGCGGACGAAACCGCTTTTGGGTTTTTATACTCCGGTTCCGGAATTTCTATATTTTCTTGAGTGTTGTACCCAATCAGATCATCAGATTGTTTAAGACTTTTCTTGGAACGGCTTTTATAACCCAGTTTTTCTTCGACTAACCCTTTGTTATTAAATGAAATGGCATCTTCGGGATCCATTTCGATGGCTTTTTCATAATCCGCAATGGCTCCCTCCAAATCTCCAATCCTGTCTTTCAGATAGGCCCTGCTTGAATACCTGTAGGGATTGCGAGGATCAAGGTTTAATGCCCTGCCCAGTTCGGAAAGTGCCTCTTCATTTCTTTTTAAAAGGTGCAGGACAACGGCCCTATCACTGATAAACGTAGTGTCGTAAGGTGATTGATTGATCAGCTTATCAAAATCCTCCAATGATTTTTCATAACTACCCATTCGGGAAAAAACCCGTGCCCTATAGGATAGGTACGCTGTTTCGTCCGGATTTTCCCAGACTAATATATGGAATAACTCGAGCGATTCGCCGAATTTTCCTTGCTTGAACAAAGATTTTGCTTTTTCAAATTGTGCCACACGTTCATGAGTTTGCATGCCAATACTACAATATTTACCCATCATTTGTTTCCCACAACCTAAAAAATCCGGGTTTAGCCTGATTTTTATTCTGCGATTCCGTAAATCTCCCGTTCGGCAATCGCCATTTTTCTTTACCTTTGGATGTAGATAACGCTTTTCCATGCCCAGCACCCCTGAAACTATTTTAAAAGAGTTGAAATCAGGCAAGTTTTCACCTGTCTATTTTATTCAAGGTGATGAGCCTTATTTCATTGATCAAATCACAAATTACATTGAGAATCACGCAATATCGCCAGCCGAAAGGGGATTTAACCAACTTGTCATGTATGGCAAGGATGCCTCTATGGCCTCCGTGATGACAAACGCCAAACGTTTCCCAATGATGGCAGACAGACAGGTGGTGATTGTAAAGGAAGCCCAAAATATCCAGGATTTGGGAAAAGAAGAAGGAGATAGCATGCTGATTAGTTATGTAAAAAATCCACTTCCCAGCACCATTTTGGTCTTTGCGCACAAATACAAAACCTTAGATGGTAGAAAAGCACTGCACAAAGAATTGGATAAGCATGCCATTCTGGTCAAATCCGACAAAGTACCGGAATACAAACTTTCCCCTTACATAGAGGAATATTTGAAAGAAAAAGGGTTTGCCATAGACACCAAGGCCTGCCAGGTGCTTGCTGAATCCATCGGGAACAACCTGGAAGTCCTCACAAACGAGGTGGATAAAATGCTGATCAACTTTTCGGAGCCTATTAAAATCACGACCGATCATATCCAAAAATTCATTGGAATAAGTAAGGAATACAACTCATTTGAATTGACCAAGGCGCTGAGCTACAAGGATGTGCTCAAGGCAAATACAATTATCCGTTATTTCAGTCAGAATCCTAAATCGAACCCGCTGATTCTTATTAACAGTTCGTTATTCGCTCACTTTAACCGCATTTTGCTGGTTTTTGGAAATAAGCAATCTTCTGAGAGAGAACTCGCTGGTATTCTTAAAGTTAACCCCTACTTTATCAAAGAGTATAATATTGCGACAAAAAATTACTCCTTAGGCAAGATTATTGATATCATCGGATACTTGCGGGAAGCAGATTTGCGCTCAAAAGGTGTCGATAACAACAGCATGGACGAATTCCAAATTTTAAAAGAACTTATATTTAAAATCCTGCATTAATTTCAGTTGCAAATCATGAAAATATCCCTAATCACATTCGTATTTCTAGGCCTGCATTTTCAGGTCAACGCCCAGGCTACCTTGTATCAGCAGGGATCAGAAATAGTTTTTCAAGATGCATTGGAATTGTATACAAAAGGGCAGTATCCCGCTTCAAAAATAGAATTTGCCCGGTTAGCCGAAGCCAACCTCTCTGAAAACAGAGAAATTGAAAGAAAATATTACTATGCTTCAGCTGCATTGCAAACTGAAAATCCGGATGGTTCGATTCTGCTCGAAAAATTCATATTGGATTATCCATCAGCACCTCTGCGGAATACGGCCGCGATGGAATTGGGCAATCATTTCTTCCTCGCCCGTAACTATCCCAAAGCTATCGAATCCTATCGGAAAGTAGATACAGGGACAATCTTTGGTGAAGAAAAGGCAGAAGTATTGTTCAAAACCGGGTATTCATTTTTTCAATTGAAAAACTATCGGGAATCCTTGGGCTATTTCGAACAGGCGAAGCGTTTCAGGTCTGAATACCTTCCAGATGCCTATTATTATGCAGCCTATGTCTATATGGTTCAAAATGATGATGTGAAGGCTGTTCAGGATTTTAAAGAAGCAGAAAAAGCAAGTACCTATGCTGGCAAAGTGCCCTATATGTTAGCCTCCATTTTCTATCGCCAAAAAGATTATGATGCCTTAATTGCCTATGTGCCAACAGTGATTCAAAGACAGGGATTGGATAAAAAGGAAGCCATTCAGCTTCTCTTGGCAGAGGCCTACTACGAAAGAGGAAATTACGATCAGGCGGCTCAAAATTATATGGCTTTTGTTCAGGCCAAGAAAGGTGCCCTGACACGAGAACAACAGTACAAAGCTGGGGTTAGTCATTATCAAATCGGAAAATTTGGTGAAGCAAGTAATTATTTTAAGGAAGTAGCCTTGAAAAATGACAAATTGGGTCAGGTATCAAGTTATTACCTTGGGCATGCCTATGTCAAATTAAATAACCCCCAGTTTGCATCCAACAGTTTCGGTAATGCCTACAAAAGTGATCAAGATCCACAAATCAAAGAGGAGGCACTCTTCAATTATGCCAAAGTAAATTTGGATCGGGGGAGTTTTCAAGACGCCGTAAATGCATTGGATACTTACCTGGATTCATATGCCACTGGGCCGCATGCCAAGGAAGCCGAAAACCTACTCAGTGATGCGCTCATCAACACAAATAATTATCTCAGGGCCATTGCGCATATGGATAAAATGGCGAATAAATCAGACCGGATAAAGGGTGCTTACCAAAAAGTAACTTTTTACCAAGCCATGGTTTATTATCGGGATAATAAATATCAGGCAGCTTTGCAGCTTCTCAATAAATCGCAGACATATCCCACTGACAGAAATCTACTTGTTCAATCCCAATTTTGGAAAGGTGAGATTCATGCCGCAAACAGTAACCTACAGGAGGCCATTAAAGCCTACGAAGGAGTCATTGCCCTTAAACCATCGCCTCAAGACCCGCATTTGATTAAGACCCATTATGGATTGGGATATGCCTATCTCAATTCGGAGACTTACTCCAAGGCAGAGAACCAATTCAAGGCTTATACCGACAAACTGAGAGGAAGCAGGGCAAAGGAAAATTATGATGATGCCCTTTTGCGCTTGGGAGACACCTATTATGTACAGAAGAAATTTGGGGATGCCCTTGAAACGTTTAATCGCGCTATCCGGGAAAACAATGTATCAACGGACTATGCCTATTTCCGTGCAGGGGTAATTCAAAATTTTGAGAACAGGAATGTACAGGCCATTGACCAGTTAGATCGGATTATCAATGGATTCCCAACCAGTAGGTATTTCGAAGACGCACTTTTCCAAAAGGCACAGATCAACATGGAAATGACCCGCTATGCAGAAGCCAGGGATGGTTTTTCCGCGTTGATTTCCAGCCGGCCAAACAGCCCTTTTATCCCGTTTGCCCTAGAAGGTAGGGCTGTTGCCAACTATTCTCTTCAGCAGTATGAAGGTGCCATTGCGGATTACAAACGCATCTTGGACAACCATCCCAATTCCCCCAATGTGGATGCGGCTTTGGTAGGTCTTCAGGAAAGCCTCACGCTGCAGGGCAGGGCAGGAGAGTTTTCTTCCTACCTGTCAACCTATAAAAAATCAAATCCTGGAAGCAATAGTCTCCAAGTGCTGGAATTTGAAAATGCAAAAAACCTCTTTTTTAGCCAATCTTATGCGGCTGCTATCCGTGCGTTGGAAAGCTACCTAAGAAACTACCCCAATGTAACCCAATCTTCGGAAGCACGATTTTTCATCGGTGATGCCCATTTTCGTCTGAACGCCAAAGACAAAGCGTTGGAATATTTTTACCAATTGGAAAATGTAAGCGATGTGGCCATAAGAAACAGGGCAATACAGCGGATAGGAACGTTGGAATTTGAAAAGGGGAATTATCAAAAATCCATTCCTTATTTCAGGTCTAGCGGTAAAAACGCCAGGACCAAAATAGAAGAATACGATGCATTTAACGGGTTGATGGAATCCTTTTTTGCAGTCAACAGCTTCGATTCAGCCATCTATTATTCGGATAAAGTAATGCAACTGGGAGAAATCTCACCGGATGCCTTGCCCAAATCGATGCTTGTTAAAGGAAAATCCCTCCAAGCCACCGGTCGTATGGATCAGGCAAAAGGAATTTTTAAAACCCTTTATCAAGATTTTAAAACGGTTCATGGAGCGGAAGGATTGTACCTGTTGGCAATTATTTTACATGAAAACGGACAATTTAAAGAATCCAATGACCTCATTTTTGACCATTCTCAGGCCTTTGGTTCATATGATTTCTGGTATGGCAAGCAGTTTATTCTTTTGGCAAAGAATTATATGAAACTCAACGAGGCTTTTCAGGCTAAAGCCACATTGGAATCCGTGGTGGAAAATTCCACCAATGAACTGGTAAAAGAGGAAGCTAACCAGTTATTACGTTCTATCAATTGATTTATGAAGGCTGCATTAATTATTTGTTTCTATTTAATATCATCGGTCATTATTCTCAGACCTGCTTTAGCACAGGAAAACAGGGATAGGGGGGAAATACGGGACACGGAATTTATCATCCGCAAGGACAGGGTGCTTTCACTTCCCAAGCAGCCCCGCCTTTACGAGAGACCACCATCCTTGCCGGCTGTTAGCAGCCAGGGAAATTATGTGTATGAGGTGAAGAATTTCTTGCTTGATTTACAACCGGTTGAATTGAATATCCAACCCTTTGCCAAATCTTTCCCAAAGCAGGAGATAGAACAATACCGCAGTTTTGTTCGTGCCGGATTTGGCAACTACATGTCCCCGCTTGCCGAAGTCCATGTCAACAGCCTGAATAGTGACGAACATACTTACGGACTGAAAATAAAACATCAGGGATTCTATGAAGGTCCCGTAGACGGCCCCAATTCAGCAGAGGACCATACGGCTGTTAAAGTCAACGGTTCCCTCTTTAAAGAAGATATAGAAATATTCGGGGATGTAAGCTACGACAGGGATCGGTATAATTTTTACGGATATGCTTCCAATCCCGTGTTGGAGGCTATTCCATTTGATTTAAACCAGGTTTTTAACACCCTAAAAGTTCAGGCAGGTTTACGCAAAATTAACCAACTTGACGTATTTTCTTATGATGGATCCATCAATTTCCGGATTTTCAATGACAACTACCTGGCTAGGGAGAATGAGGCAAATATACAGGCAACTGTTGGGTTTAGGCCCAATGAAAATCTGTCGGGAGGGATCAAGTCACAGCTTTTCTTTACATCCCCCTCCGATGTGTTTTATACAGATATCAATAGGAATTATTTTAAGCTGCAGCCCTATGCCCTGTATGCCAAAGACGGATTGCGAGTGAAGGTAGGGGCTAATGTGGTACAGGAAAATGATGTAGTCCCAAATAAGACCAGTGACTTCAATATTTTTCCGCTTGCGAACCTGAGTTACCAAATAGACCCCACCATCGGCGTATATGCTGCCTATGAGGGGGACGTGATCCGGAATACGTATTATGGATTTGTGATGGAGAATCCCTTTTTGGGGCCTAGCTCCAAAATGAGGAATACCATACAGAATTATGAAATAGATGCTGGAATTACCGGAACTATCAACGGGGAAATCAATTATAAGGCAGGGGTAAAATATGGTAATTTCACAAACATGCATTTCTATGGGAACAATGAAATGGACAGTACCCGGTTTCAGGTCATCTATGATAATGTGAGTCAGGTGTTAAATTATCATATAAGTACTGACTGGAATTATGAAGGGTTGTATCAACTGGAGGCTAGCGCAAACTATTACCAGTACACACTCACGGATTTTTCCAGCCCATGGCACAGGCCCGAATGGGAAATCAAACTGCATAACAGGTTTCAACCTGACAAAAAGTGGCTCATTCATGTGAACGCAAATGTCATGGGGGGAATTCCCGTAGTCAATTTGGCTTCGGATACCACCGATACGTTGTCGGCTCTTGTTGATTTGCAGGCCAAAATTGATTATAGCATCAGCGACAGACTCTCCGTTTTTGCCATAGGCAACAACCTTTTGAACCAGTCTTACCAACGGTTCTGGAATTATCCGGTTCGGGGAATTCAAGGTATTGGCGGTGTTAGTTTTAAGTTTTAGGTTTCACTCATAAAAATGATATGGGAGTTTAAATTCTTCCTCTTATTGGGTAAGTGAAGGTTTTCCTGTAGTTTAGTATATTCATTCAGTTAAAGATTTTTGCTATGTCCGAAAAAGATTCATCAAACAAAAATGATCCATCCAACGGGGATGAGGACTTTGGTTTGCCCAAAGTAAAATTCACTCCCATAGGCCCGGAGAAGAACGTGTCGGAGGAAAATTCCGCAAATCCAAAATTTAAGGCGGGGAGATCTTCCATAAAAGAAAGTAACGATTCAGATAAGGAGGACAAGAAAGGAAATGGATTTTTAATCATACTTTTGTTATTGATAGTGGGTATTGGCTTGGGAAGTTTATATTATTTTGGGTTCTTTGAAGGCAACAAAGTTCCAACCCAGGCAGATTTACCTACTCCGATAGAAAATGAGATAACCAAACCGCCGGTTGTAGAAACTGACGATAATGTGAATGATATTCCTGAGACAAAAGTCATGGAAAATATATTGACCGAAATTGAAGGTAGAGTGGCCGCTCCGCGTTATTTCGTGGTAGTGGGCAGCTTCATCGACGATGACTTGGCAAAAGATTACAGTGCTAAATTGAATAAGTCCGGCAACCCTACGTTTTTAATTCATCCTTTTGGAGACATCGCCTACTACAGATTGGCAATAGCCCAATACGACAACGTGACGCGGGCCTTGGAAGTGATGGAAGATCAGCAAGGCAATTTTGAGGAAAATTTATGGGTTTTGAAATATTAATATGACGCTATTACAAACTTTATCAACGGACAACCAACTGGCTGTCGACACATTGGCTACTATTCAGGAAACAGGTTCTGAAATCGGTTTGTTGGATTTATTAGTAAAAGGAGGATACATGATGATTCCGCTGTACCTCTTGTTTGTTTTGGCAATTTTTATCTTTGTGGAGCGGATGATGATTCTCAAGAAAGCATCCAAAACACCCAAAGGATTGATGGACCAGGTAAAAATGATGGTGCAGGGGGGGAATATTCAGCAAGCTAAGATGATCTGTCAGGGTGAAGAAACACCCGTAGCCCACATGCTTACCAAGGGACTTGAAAGAATAGGGAGCCCGCTTAAAAACATCGAAGTGGCGATCGAAAATGTGGGTAAAATTGAGATTTACAAGTTGGAAAAAAATCTTGGGCTTATGGCTACCGTTTCGGGAGCAGCTCCCATGATTGGTTTTTTGGGAACAGTGACCGGAATGATTCAGGCTTTCATCAGTGTGGCCCAGGAAGAAGGCATGGTTTCCCCAAAATTACTATCCACGGGAATTTACGAAGCCATGATCACTACGGCTACAGGTTTGGTGGTCGGGATTTTGGCGTATTTGGGATATAACTATTTGGTATCAAAAGTGTCCAAACTTGTCCACAACATGGAATATACCAGTATTGAGTTTATGGATCTGCTTCAAGAAAAAAAGTAATATGGGACTGCAGTCAAAAAATAAAATCGAAGCATCCTTCAGCATGTCCTCCATGACGGATATTATCTTCCTGCTGCTGATATTTTTCATGTTGACATCCTCCTTCATTACACCATCCGGCTTACCTGTGAACCTCCCGTCTAGCGAAACTTCTGACATCATCATGCAGGAAGTAACGGTGAGTGTGACAAAAGACCTAAGGTTTTCTGTTAATGACAAAAGAGTTAATCGGGATGAAATTAAACTGGAGTTGGAATCGTTGTTGAAAGAAAAAAAGGGTCACGTGGTTCTCCACATTGACAAAGAAGTACCCGTGGAATATTTGGTGGAAATAGGTGGCATTGCTGCCACTTTGGAAGCCAATGTATCCATAGCAACTAAACCATTTAAATAATCCATGGAAGCTTGGGGTGTAGATAAGGAAGATTCGAATAGCCGAAAAAAAGCGATGATTATAACGTTTATCCTAAACGTGTTGCTTTTGATCGGATTATATTTTGTTGTCGTTTGGCGACAGCAAATTCCACCTTTGTCCAAGTTTGGATTGGAATTGAATCTTGGATTTACCGATGCCGGAAGTGGCAATGTACAAACGACAGCTCCTCCTTCCGAAAACAGCAGTCAAGTCACCGAAGCCCCAGCTCCCGGTGAACCTGCCCCCCAGGTAACAGAAGCCGCAGTTCCCAAGGCAGCACCTCAAACTTCCCAGGCCAATCCTACACCAACTGAATCAAAGAGATCCGTTGAGACCCAGTCTAGGGTACAAAGCCCCCTAAAAGGAGCTGAAAAGACTTCCGAGGCCCAAAAGGAAACGGCTAAACCCGTTGAAAATAAGCCATCACTAAGTAAACCCGCTGAAAGCGAAGCCCCAAAAACCGAAAAAAAGGCAGAAGAAAAACCACAAGTAGATCAACGGGCTATCTTCGGTGCCAGAGGTAGTACAGGCACGGGAAATCAACCAAGTTCCGGTAGCAGTCAGGGGAATTCCTCACGACCTGGAGACGAGGGTAAACCCCAAGGTACCGTAGACGGAAGATCAATCTTACAATCAGGTAAAGGAAATACGGGAGATGGTGGCGGATATAATTTGGATTTGGCCGGTTGGGATTTTTCATCCAGGCCAAGCATTCAAGACCGTGTTTCTTCCCGCAACGGGCGCATCGTATTTAGAATTACCGTAGATGAGGATGGCCGGATCGTACAGGCAATCCCCCTCGAATATAACGTAACAAACGAAGTACTTACCTATTATCGCACCGTGGTAAACTCCATGTCGTTTAAGCGGCAAAGTGGCAATCCAACAGCAGATTTTTCTACGGGCAGGATTACTTTTATAATCAAAGTTGATTAATTGACTTCATGAATTATCAGGAAACGCTGGATTACCTGTATAAGTCCCTGCCTATGTTTCAGCGGGTAGGAGCCGCTGCCTTCAAGAAAGACCTGGGACCTACAATCGCCTTGTGTAATTACTTGGGAAATCCAGAAAATAAATTTAAAAGTATCCACGTAGCCGGCACCAATGGCAAAGGAAGTACGTCGCATGCCTTAGCCGCCATTCTTCAGGATGCTGGTTACAAAGTGGGTTTGTATACATCACCCCATCTAAAATCATTTACCGAACGTATACGGATAAACGGAAAAGAAATACCCCAAGAAGCTGTAATTCAATTCGTAGCCAGACACAAGGGCTTTATGGAAGAAATTTCACCCAGCTTTTTTGAGATGACTGTGGTTATGGCTTTTGATTTTTTTGCCCATGAAAACGTGGATATCGCCGTTGTGGAAGTAGGAATGGGAGGTAGGTTGGACAGTACCAATGTAATCACCCCTTTGCTGAGTATCATTACCAATATTGGATTGGATCACGTTCAGTTTTTGGGAACAACCCTTGAGGAAATAGCCGGGGAAAAGGCCGGCATAATCAAAGATGGTGTACCAGTGATTATCGGACAAACCCAACAAGAAACCAGCTCGGTATTTAGTCGGATTTCAGGGGAAAGAAAGGCTCCCATTTCCTTTTCAGATCAAGTAATGACAGTTCTTACTGGAAGCAACCACACACCTCACCTTCAGGAATTCATTTTCAAAAACACGAAAGGTGAGGAGTTAACTATACAACTCGACTTACTTGGCGCCTACCAAATTAAAAACCTTCCCGCTATCTTCCTGGCTTTTGAGCAACTCAATCAGCTTGGATTTGATCTTTCCTTAGAAAACCTTAAAAATGGACTTTCAAACATCACTACAAAAACAGGATTGAAGGGAAGATGGCAAATACTAACTGAGTCCCCTTTGACTATTTGTGATACAGGGCATAATAAAGAGGCATTTAACTTTATTGTGAACCAACTAAATTCCATTTCCCATAGCCGATTATACATGATTTTGGGCATGGTTCAGGATAAAGATGTGGACGGTATATTGAAATTACTTCCCAAAGAAGCCACCTATGCATTTTGCCAGAGTCAAATTCCGCGCGCCATGCCCGCGGAGAAGCTGGCCGCTCTTGCTGCTGTCTATGGACTTGAGGGAATTGTGGTGCCGGATGTAAATGATGCCATAAATTTTTTCCTAAAAAAAGCTGATCCTAATGACCTGCTGTTTGTAGGAGGAAGTACATTTGTGGTGGCAGAAATCAACGAATTGTAGTATGGGTCGTAATAAGCTGGAACGCTTTAAAGCAAACGAAGAAAATCGGAATGTCATTCAACCCGGAAAGGAAATTTATACTTCCATCAAAGGCACTTGGAAACAAGGATTTTTTCAAAATGATAGCCCCATTGTCGTAGAGCTTGCTTGTGGCCGTGGAGAATTTGCTGTAGGATTGGCCCGAGTCACCCCAGAAAAAAATTTTATAGGTGTTGATATCAAGGGGTCCAGAATTTGGAAGGGAAGCACCATGGCCATGGAGGGAAATCTCCTCAATGTTGCCTTTCTCAGGGCTCAAATTGAACAGTTGGATCAGTATTTTGAACCAAAGGAAATTGATGAACTTTGGATTACTTTTCCAGATCCAAGACCAAAAGACAGGGATGAAAAGAGAAGGCTGACTTCTCCCAGGTTTCTGGAAATGTTCAAGGTATTGGTCAAAGCCAATGGCACCATACATTTCAAAACAGACAATACAGGACTATTTGAATATACCCTAGGGCTACTGAAAAGCAGGTCTGATATGGAGATAATCAAACATACATCGGATTTTTATACCTCTGGGTGGAAGGATGATCACCTTGGCATTAAGACGCGCTATGAAAAAATATTTTCAGAAAAAGGGGAGAAAATCAAATATATTTCATTCCGGTTTATCTAATCTTCCATTTCCAAATGCTCAAGCGTGTCGGCAAGTTCATCGAAATCTTTAATCCCCGGTTTTATTTCTTTCCCACCTTTCATGGCAATCCCTTTTACTCTAGTTTCCCCCACGATCATTTCAACTGTGTCTGCATCAAACCCGAAGCCCAGCAATACATCACAGGCTTGGGCTAGTTCACCGACTATATCCCAGTCTGGATTATTATATTCTTGGGGATTTGAAGTATCAATCAGCAAGATCACATCGGCTTCTTTCAAGCGCATGGCTAAAGGCAATAATTGATTCAATTGATCATTTGTATCTACCCGTTTGTTTAAGATCATTTTATACCCCGATTGGGATAGTTTCTGGAGATACGATTCCTCTTCCACTTGGATATATTTTATTCCGGCATAAGCAGCAACTTGTTCTAAAATAGCACCTGGATGGGTGGTGGCAAATTCACCGACATAATCCAGTCCGGATAACCAATCTGTAATTTCTTTGTAGGCAGCTGGAGATAAAAAATTATCGTCGGTGGGTTCTAATGCAAATCCCATCAAGTCTACATACATCCCCGAGCAATACCGGGCATCGCTCAAATTGGTTACATTGCTTATCTTTACAAAAGTTTTTAATGCCATTTCAAATAAATTGTGTAATTTTTGTCGAATTTCAAAGATAGGGGAATTGGAAAGATTTTAAGGTATCAATGAAGGATTTATGGAGGCAGGCCAGTAAAAGTCTCAAAACGTTCAAGGTTGAAAGTATGAAGCGACAGGATAAAATAAAGCCTGGTGGGAGTATCCGGGTGATAGGTGTATTATTAGGATTTTTTTTATTGACGCTTTTTTCTTGTGAGGAAGAACGGGAACTGCCTGAAGAAGTCTCTTCTTCCTATCTTCCACTTAATCTGGGACAATATTGGACCTATGATGTAGTTGAAAGGGTATATTTTGGAGAAAACGACTTTGAAGACCTGGAATATTACTACCGAGACAAGATAAGCAGACAGTATGTCAATGAAGTTGACGAATTGGTTCAAGTAGTAACAAGGGAGCGTTCCATGAATCTTCGGGAATGGGAAAACGACCTGGCGTATACTTTGAACTTCAGTAGAAACCGAATTATCCGAACCATGAATAATAAACCGGTAATCCCCCTTGTGTATCCCGTACAGGTTTTTCAACAATGGGATGCCAATGGGATGAATTCCAATGCAATTGAACTGTTTACCATTGAGGAAATAGGAGGGTATGTAGTTGGAAACAGGACATTTGGATTTGCAGCATTGATCAGACAAGCAGAAGAGGACGATCTCATTACACGTAGGGATAACCGTTTTGAAGTGTACGCGGAGGGAATTGGGATGATTGAGTCTTACTACGAAGTATTTACCTATTGTTCACGAAGTGATTGTTTGGGAGAACAAATTATTCAAAGTGGGCGTTTTAAACAAATGAAACTTATCGCCAATGGTATCTTATAAAACTCCTTTACTTGTTTTTTTATGCTGCATGCTCTTTGGGGAGGTTATGTCCCAGGACAGGTATGCCGTTCATTACCGGTATAAACCTACAGAAACATTTAGTCTGGATAGGCCACTTGAATTCCTCACTGAAGATGCCGTTCAACGAAGGGTACGGGAAGGTGTTTCCTTAGACAGTACAGATCTGCCCGTTTCCAATCCATATATCTCAAAGATTATACCCCATGTAAAACAGATCCTGTATCACAGCAATTGGCTAAATGCCTCGCTGGTAAGGGTTGAAAACAACAAAATAGACTCTTTGAAAGCGTTGCCCTTTGTGGAAAAAGTGCTTTTGGTCGGTAGGGGAAATGGCCCAAGGATTGAAAACAGCCGTAAAAGCTATAACGAGCCATTGAAAATTAAAGGGACAAACAAGCGGCAGCAAACGTTTGAGTTTCAAAACGACATTTTGGGAATTCCCCACATGCACGAGGACGGGTATACTGGAAAAGGGGTAAAAATAGCTGTTTTTGATGCCGGGTTTGTGAATACGGATAAAATTTCAGGCATGGGGCATCTTTTCGATCGGAATCAAATTTTGGCGACACGAGATTTTGTTTTTCCGGGATCTGCAGATGTATATAGGACTGATTCGCATGGTACGGGAGCCCTTTCCCTGATAGCTGCTTACGATCCGGAACGGATGATTGCAGGGGCTTTCGACGCCTCTTATATTTTATGTATAACCGAAGACGTGGATTCGGAATTTTGGATCGAAGAATACAATTGGGTGAAGGCAGCGGAATATTCCGACAGCTTGGGGGTAGATATCATCAACAGTTCCCTGGGATATAACATATTCGATGACGTGGACATGAACTATACCAAGGAGGACATGGATGGTGCGACCGCAATTATTAGCAGAGGTGCATCGATGGCTGCGCTGAAGGGCATACTTGTTGTCACCAGTAACGGAAACGAAGGCAACTTATCTTGGCGTACCATTACTGCTCCGGCAGATGCCGCCGATATTCTGGCGGTTGGAGCCATTTCGAATAGCCTTGAGAAAGCTGGTTTTAGTTCGGTGGGTCCCACAGCCGATGGCAGGATAAAACCCGAATTAGTTGCCTATGGAACTGGGGTAACACTCTGGAGGTACACCGCTGGTCCGTCATTTTCCAGTGGAACATCCTTTTCTGCCCCTCAGATTGCTGCCTTGGCAGCCGGACTTTGGGAAGCCCATCCCGAATGGACTAGAGCCCAAATAAAGGAAAAACTTATACAAAGCGGACACCAGTTTTCCAGTCCCGATATGAATTTGGGCTATGGGATCCCCAATTATTCACGGGTCATGTATGGGGTGGTAAACGAGTTGGAAGAAGCTGAGCTGGCCTATCAACCAACTAAAATATATCCCAACCCTTTGGATGGAAATACCTTATTTGTAGAATACGCCAATTCGAATTCCTGCAAGTTGACCATTTTTACCCCTTCCGGACAGATGATCAACCATTGGCAGTTGGCTAGAAACTCCGGGGAAAACCCCTATGAGGTATCTTTGGAAGCCATTTCTCCGGGATTATATATCCTTGAATTGCAAGATGGAAAAGAGGGGGAGTTGGTCAAGTTTTGGAGGAAATAAGGATTTGACAGCAAAATTTCGTTTTTTTGACTGAAATTAAGCAAACGAAATGCTTCCTAACCAAGTGTTTTTTTACATGTTGGTTTTACTTAACTACGCTAATCCATGAATCCCTTAATAGCTCCATCTATCCTGGCCGGAGATTTTGGCAATTTGCAACGTGAAATAGAGATGCTGAATAAATCAGATGCAGATTACATCCATGTGGATGTGATGGATGGTGTCTTTGTTCCGAATATTTCCTTTGGCATGCCTGTTATGGAAGCCATACACCGGCATGCGTCCAAACCTTTGGATGTTCACCTGATGATCGTACAGCCGGAACGGTATTTGGCTGCATTTCAATCCTTGGGAGCCGCAAACATCACCGTTCATCTGGAGGCTTGTACCCATTTGCACCGCATCATTCAGGAAATAAAAGCCCTTGGATGTACAGCAGGAGTTGCGCTGAATCCCCACACTTCCATCCAACTGCTCAAGGATATAATCAGAGATGTGGATTTGGTTTGCATCATGTCTGTAAATCCTGGTTTTGGAGGGCAAAAATTCATCGAACATACTTTTTTGCGTGTAAAGGAGCTAAAGTCCCTAATAATAGAAACTGGTTCAACGGCCAAAATTGAAATCGACGGTGGAGTTAGCTTACAAAATGCTGCTCAGTTGCTTGCGTGTGGTGCTGATATTTTGGTTGCGGGAAATTTTGTATTTAATTCGAAAAATCCTACACAAACCATTAATAAGCTAAAGTATATTGTTTAAATTCAAAATATATGGGCTTGAAATAATTTTGGCTTATTTTTTGTAGTATAATTTGTGAAATTTAAGTATATCTACGAACTTGTAACCGAGTATTTATAAAATCTTAAAAAGAAAAATTATGAAAACATTATTTGTATCAGCTTTTTTGATGCTGAGTTTTATTAGTTTAACTGTATTAGCCCAGGAGGAGTCGGAGGTAGTGACAGATGAAGAAATTGGAAAATTTGCCGTTATGGAAGATTCAGTTATGGCTTTTTATGAAAAAAAGAACGAAGAATTAATTGCCATGATACGCAACAATGAAGTTATCGAAGGTGCTGGGCGATACAATGAAATAAAAGGTGCATGGGATGATGTGGAAAAATTGGCAGAGATTGAGATAACTGATGAAGAAAAAGCCGCTTATGAGGAGGTTTTAGCTTTTATGGGTTCTCTGGGTGATGAGGTTCGCGAACTTAAAATTGAATTGATCAAAAACGACGAGATATTGGGCATCGCTACCTTTAACAAGGTGAACAAAGCAATGAAAGAAAACCCTGAAGTGAAAGAAAAGGTAGAATCTTTACAAGCTGAACTCAAGGAAAAAAGAATGTCAGATGAGGACACTAATAGTGAAACTGGTACATAAGGACATACTGCAAAAGAATATTGAAACAAAAAATCCCTCTTAGTGAGGGATTTTTTTGTTTAGTTTGCGTTAGATATTGTTGTGGCCAATTGCTTGCTACGACCCATTTTCAAAAGTATTTCACTTTCAAAATACGAGCAGTTATGCCAACACCTTATTTATTTAAGCCACTAGTATGGGCTATAATTGTTTTTATAACCAGCTCCATGTCGGAAGCCTGGGCGCAGGATGATGATATATTTGGAATCGATCGGAAACTAAGAGGTAATACACGAAAAAGTGAAAGTGAAATGGGGAATATATTTCGAAATGCCATTGGAAATTTTTCCTTTGAAGCTGCCATGGGATCGGGATTACATTCCAGCGCACTTACCTTCCATAGTCAGACACCTAATGAATATCCGAATATTAATTCAATTTTGACCGATAATTCCCCGGATATCAGTGCAGAAGACACGCTTACCTTTCGGGGAGTACAGTTTGCCCATTTTGCACAGCTTGGTGTAAAACTGAATTTGTTTGGGTTACTCATTGTAGGAGGCGGGTATGGGCGGGAGTGGGGAAGAATGGATCCCTTAAAGCTAGAAGACTTCAGGTTTGGATTTGAAAATCCCAACTACACCTTCGACAAGTTGTTTGGAACGGTAGGAATAGTATTGTTCGATGCCAATAAAAGGGCAGCTTTCTTAAACTGGCGGTATAAAAAGTATGATTCAAACAACTTTTACATGCAAACCGAAAAAAGGCTTCGGATTCAACAGGAATACCTTTGGCGGTTTATCCTTGATGGTGAATTTGGCAAACTGATATCCCGGGGGAATTTCGATAGTCAGGTGTCCATTGATGAGCCCTATTATGGCGTGGGGTTTCGGATAGAAAGAGACTTGTCCAAGTACACCCATCTCTATATCAGGCCTGCCGTGTCTATACGTAACCTTAGCTATGGAAGGGCAGATCTCTTGGAAAGCCAAGCGATGACCCAAACTTTGGCCTCCATACAAGTCGGTGCATCAATCAGAATCCCAAGCACAAAAAAGTGCAAAGTACCGGGTTGCGGGGTAGTCATGGAACACATACATAATGGGGTAGAGTATAGGGGAAGCTCTATCTGGAAGCGTCAACACAGAAAAGTAGGACAGTGGTACGGAAACTAGCATCAAGTATTTTTGAGATTCTAAAAAAATTAGATAAATCGACAATTAGAAAATAAATTTAATATGTTAAAATTGGTTTCTAGGTAAAATTTTATTTTTCGGAAATGGCTATTTTTTTGTATCTTGCCGTTTATTAGTGAGATAATTTTGAATATGGCTCAAGGAGAAAACGAGAACATCATACCTATTAATATTGAGGATGAAATGCGGGGGGCCTATATCGATTATTCGATGTCGGTTATTGTTTCCCGGGCACTGCCTGATGTAAGAGATGGCTTAAAGCCTGTTCACCGGAGGATATTGTACGGTATGCAGGAATTGGGAGTATCCCACAATAAACCCTATAAGAAATCAGCCAGAATTGTGGGCGAGGTATTGGGTAAATACCACCCTCACGGAGATTCGGCAGTTTATGAAACCTTGGTGAGAATGGCGCAGCATTGGTCACTGAGGTATCCCTTGGTTGATCCCCAAGGAAACTTCGGCTCTGTAGATGGAGACAATCCCGCCGCCATGCGATATACAGAGGCTAGGTTGAGGAGAATTGCCGAAGAGCTTTTGATTGATATCAACAAAGAAACCGTTGACTTTCAATTTAACTTTGATGACACCTTAAAAGAACCTGTTGTACTTCCCGCCAAGATTCCAGCTTTGCTACTCAACGGGGCTTCCGGGATAGCAGTCGGGATGGCCACCAACATGGCTCCCCATAACCTTAGGGAAGTAGTAGATGGAATAGTTGCGTATATAGACAACACAGACATTACCATACCCGAGCTGATGGAACATATCATAGCTCCTGATTTCCCCACCGGAGGAATTATATACGGGTATAATGGAGTAAAATCTGCTTTTGAAACAGGCCGTGGTCGCATCATCATGCGGGGTAAGGCAAATGTAGAACTGAAGGACAACGGGAAAGAAATGATTATCATTACTGAAATCCCTTATCAGGTCAACAAAGCAGGAATGGTAGAAAAAACCGCACAGCTCATCAATGAGAAAAAGCTGGATGGAATATCTGCCATCAGGGATGAATCCGACAGGCAGGGTATGCGCATTGTTTATGAACTTAAAAAGGATGCCGTCGCCAACGTCGTACTCAATAATTTATATAAGCATACCCAATTACAAACCTCATTCAGTGTCAACAATGTAGCGTTGGTGAAAGGCAGGCCATATACGCTAAATCTGAAGGACCTTATTGTTCATTATGTCAACCACCGCCATGAGGTTGTGGTGAGAAGGACCGAATACGAGCTGAAGGAGGCGGAGAAGAGAGCCCATATTCTTGATGGATATTTGATAGCTTTAGATCATTTGGATGAAGTTATCAGTTTAATCCGGGCCTCCAGAGACCCGGAAACGGCGAGAACAGGTCTCATGGAGCGGTTTGAGCTGTCAGAAATACAAGCAAGGGCAATCTTGGACATGCGTTTGCAGCGTCTTACCGGCATGGAGCGTGAAAAGATCCAAAAAGAGTACGATGAGTTGATGATTCTGATCGAAGAATTGAAAGAGATACTGGCTGATGAAGGCAAGCGCATGCAAATCATCAAAGATGAGCTTGCTGAAATCCGGGAACGGTATGCCGATGAGCGCAGGACGGTCATTGAGCACAATGCTGAAGACTTCAATTATGAGGATATGATTCCCAATGAGGAAGTCGTGATTACAGTCAGCCATCAGGGGTACATCAAACGCACTGTGCTTACTGAATACAAGACGCAGAGTAGGGGAGGTGTGGGATCCAAAGGAGTAACGACAAAGGAGGACGACTTTACAGAATATTTATTTACTGCCCTTACCCATAATTATTTGCTTATATTTACGGATAAAGGTAAATTGTTCTGGCTAAAAACATATGCCATCCCGGAGGGGGGGAAAACTTCAAAAGGAAGACCCATCCAAAACTTGATCAATATTGAAAGTGGGGACAAAATCCGCTCAATCATTCAAGTGAGAGATTTGTCAGATGAGGATTATATCAACAATAATTACCTGGTGATGATTACCAAGAAAGGCATCATCAAAAAAACCACCCTCGAACAGTACAGCAGACCTCGAACAAATGGAATCATTGCACTGAATATCAGGGAAGATGACCAGTTGGTTAACGTGGAAATGACTAACGGTGACACGAATATCGTGATTGCCTCAAGTTCTGGAAGAGCGGTCCATTTCCACGAATCGAACGTTAGGCCCATGGGTAGGACAGCAACTGGGGTAAAAGCTATAAATCTCGGTGGTGGGAATTTCCATGTTATTGGCATGGTTTGTGTATCAAGAAATGATGCGACCTTGCTTGTAGTTTCTGAAAAAGGATATGGAAAAAGATCCTATCTTACCGAGTATAGGATTACAAACAGAGGTGGAAAGGGAGTAAAGGCAATGAGTGTTACTGATAAAACAGGAGGCTTGGTAGCCATTAAAGAAGTAATGGATACCGATGACTTGATGATTATCAATAAATCAGGAATAGCCATACGAACGCCGGTCGCCGGTGTGCGTGTAATGGGTAGAGCCACCCAAGGTGTCCGGCTAATCAAATTAAATGATACGGATGAGATTTCTTCCATCGAAAAGATTAAAAACATCATTGACGAAACCGAAAATCAATTGCCGGAATCAGACCAAAATCTGAAAACCGATAATGACAACGGGGATTTCGAAAATGAAGAAAATACCTAAAACAATAAACTTATAAACCAATAAAGACTTAAAATCGTGATCATGAAAAAGTTAATTTTGTCATTAGCTTTGGTTGGAATAGCCACCACGCTAGCATTTGGCCAAAAGAAAGTAGTCAAATCTGCCGAAAGAAATATGAGAAAGGGAAGCTTAGAGGAAGCCTATGGTGAAATCAAGGGAGCTTTGGAAGATCCTGAAACCAGCGGCGACCCCAACACATTTCTGCTCAAGGGCAAGATAGAGACAAAGATGTTTGAAGCTGATTCTTCAAACACCATGGAGAATTTAACTTACGGAATCTCTGCTAAGGAGAGTTTTATGACTACTTTCGAAATGGAGGGTAATGATTCAACTACCAAAGTAAGTAATGACCTTTTCAAAGAAGTGTTGCCAGACATGCCTGAAAACTTCCAAGGAGAGGGTATTTATAGGTTGAAAAATGCTGCTTTTAACAAGGCTCTCGACCGCTATGAAGATGATGACATGGAAATGGCATTTGAATTCTTTTCTTTAGCTGCAGATTTGGATCCAAAAGACACTACTAATGTGTTCAATGCCGGCTATACCGGAAACATGGTAGGAGAATCCCAACGGGCCAAAACCTATTTCACAAAGCTGTTGGATATCGACGAATACAATAAGTTAAATGCTTATTATTTTCTAATCCAAATTGCTTCTGCTGAGGATAATAACCCAGAGGAAGCTTATAGGCTAGTTTCCGAAGCAAGGAAAATTTATACAGATGATAAAGGCTTGGCAGAATTCGAAATCCAACTTTTATTACAGCTGGATAAAATGGAAGAAGCAATGACTTCCATCGAATCAGCCTTGAAGAATGATCCTGACAATACAGCTATCCGATTAAGATATGGGTATTTAAAAGAAAAATCAGGAGACATAGACGGGGCTTTGGAAGAATACACAAGAACAGTATCATCTGACGGCGAATTTTTTGAAGGCAACTATTATGCAGGTGCACTATACCTTGAAAAAGCTCGAAATATCATTACCGAAGTGAACAACCTCTCTGACGATGACTGGGAAGTAAAAGCTCCTGTTATGGTTAAGGAGGCCGATGATCTTTATGCAGATGCTTTACCTTACTTTTCAAAAGCTTCAGATTTAAAGCCTGATAATACGGATATAATGGAAATATTATATCAAATACACACAAGGTTGAAAAATGAAACGAAAGTTGAGGAATATGATAAAAAGCTTTCAGACCTGTTGGGATCAGATTGGTTGGAAAGATAAATTTTCAAAACACAAACATTAAAAAGGACATTGATTTAGGTCAATGTCCTTTTTTTTATCTCAAATAGTCAGGATAACTTCCTAAATCAATCTGCCAAACATAGGGCAAAAGAAACAAAGTAATGATAACAACCACCAGAATAGAAATAACATTCATCCAAAATCCTGCTTTTATCATGGCAGGTATGGTTAAATAACCCGAACCAAAAACCACTGCGTTTGGAGGTGTTGCAACAGGCAACATAAAGGCGCAGCTTGCGGCGAATGTTGCTCCAACCATCAAGCCAAATGGGTGTACATTCATAGCCAGTGCCACAGCGGCTAAGATCGGTAAAAGCATGGAAGCTGTTGCTACATTGGAGGTAATCTCTGTCAAGAAATTTACTGCGGCAATGATGAAAAATAGAAAGACCCAAAATGGAACATGCTGAATAAGTATAAACTGCTCACCTATCCACAGGGCTAGCCCGGTTTTTTGAAACCCAGTAGCCAAGGTCAATCCGCCTCCAAATAAAATCAAAATGCCCCAAGGTATTTTCTCAGCCACATTCCAATCCAGCAGTTTTTTGTTGTCCCCCTCTCCTGAAGGTAATACAAATAATAACATCACTCCAGTTAGGGCAATTATGGTATCATCCAATACTGGAATAAACCGCTGAAGTAAAAAAGTTCGGCAAATCCAGGCTGTACTCACTCCTATGAATACCCATAAAACCCTTTTTTCCTGTTTGGAAATCCTGCCTAATGCCTTTAATTGCCCATCGATTTCTTCCTTCCCACCTTTAGTTTGCTTCACCATGGTAAGATCAAAAGCGATATTCACCAAGTAATACCAACAGGAAACTAATAAAATTGCTGCAATGGGCAAACCGATCATCATCCATTGACTAAAACCTATTTCTACATCAAAAGATTTTTTAATAACGCCCACCAGGATAATATTGGTCGGCGTACCAATGATAGTGGCCATACCTCCAATGCTTGCTCCATAGGCAATTCCCAGCATCAATGCACGGCCTATTGTTTTTTCTGCCAAAGATTTGTCTAAGGACTGATTTCCCAATTGTGAAATCACGGCAACGCCTATTGGAAGCATCATGAGGGAAGTTGCTGTATTGGATATCCACATGGATAAAAATCCCGTAGCAACCATGAAACCGAGTATGATTTTTTTTAAATCTGTTCCCATAAACGCAATAATATTTAAGGCAATTCGCTTGTGAAGGTTCCATTTTTCAATGGAAACAGCGATCATAAACCCACCCATGTAAAGTAAAACCATGGGATCAGAATAGGCCAACGACGTTTCTTTTATACCCAACACCCCTGTCAGAGGAAAAAGCAGTAAAGGCAAGAGTGCGGTGGCGGCAATGGGAATAGCCTCCGTAATCCACCACGTTGCAATCCAAGCTGTAATTGCCAATAAGGCAACTCCTTCACGCGACAAACCTGCAGGAAAGACAAACTGCAAAATTAGAAGGAAGAGGACGGGACCTAGCAAAAGTCCGATGCGGGAAGTGTTCATAACTTAAATTGAAATTTAAGATTAAACACTTTTTCCGAAATATCAAAAATTAAAAATCTGTGTTAAAAATTTCCGGTCAAATAATTCTAATTGGATTTGATTGAGAATTCAGCTATAATTGATAACGTTTTGCAAAGATTCCAAATTAACAGGATAGTACAGGACAGTATTTCAGTTGTTCCACCTTTTATTTATATGTTGGAATCAGCAACAAATTAAAAACTTTCATTTCATTATTCCGTGCCCATTAAAAAATTTAACCTTATTCACCACCAAATGAAAAATTTGAACATACTTCTCAAAAGTTTTTTATTCGTGTTCCTCGTTTGGACAGCCGTTAGCTGTGGTCCAGAGGAAGAAGCGTTGACCTTGAGAAAAGGAAACCATATTATGCTGATTGGAAACAACCTGGGGTCGCGCATGATGGATTATGGACATTTCGAAACAGAAATGCATGTTAGGTATCCCGATTCCTTACTTTTTATCCGAAATATGAGTGATGCGGGGGATACGCCTGGCTTTAGGGCTCACTCGGGAAGAAATACTCCATGGGCATTTCCAGGTGCGGAAAAATTCCAAACGGAATTGGCAACACCCTCCGGTAGTGAAGGGCATTTGGAATACCCCGATGAGTGGCTTACTCGCTTGAAGGCAGACATCATAGTAGGCTTCTTTGGTTACAATGAGAGTTTCGAAGGTCTGGATGGGGTTGAGCTTTGGAAAGAAGAACTTGAGGCTTTTATTGAACATACCAAGGGACAAAATTACAATGGAAATCTCCCTGCACAATTGGCACTAGTATCTCCCATTGCCTTTGAAGACCTCTCTGACTTGTACGACTTACCTAATGGGGAGAAAGAAAATGAAAACCTGGCACTTTATACCCAGGCCATGAAAGAAGTAGCAGAAAGAAACCAGGTTTTTTTCATTGACGCACTTGAGCCTTCCAAAAAATGGTATGCCTCCAGCAAAGACCCACTTACCATCGATGGGTTTCAGTTAAATGAAGAAGGCTATAAGAAATTTTCCGTTTTTTTGGCGGAAAAACTTTTTGGCAAAAACAAAGTGCGTGCTGAAGATTACCGCGCCCAAATCCATGAAACCGTAATGGAAAAAAACTGGATGTGGCATAATGACTACAAAATACCCAACGGTGTTCACGTATTTGGTCGGAGGTATAATCCTTTCGGACCGGACAACTATCCCTTCGAAATTGAAAAAATACGGCAGATGACTGACAATCGGGACCAGGCCATCTGGGCCGCCAACAAAGGAGAGTCCTTTGACTTGGTAACCGCAGATGCCAATACCCGCAAGTTGCCAGAAGTTGAAACCAATTACAGCCCCGAAAAAAACGGAAGTTTGGAATATTTGTATGGACAGGCTGCTCTGGATAAAATCCAAGTTCCTGAAGGATATAAATTGGAGTTGTTTGCCTCCGAAGTCGAATTCCCTGATTTGGCAAACCCAGTCCAAATGACCTTTGACCACAAGGGCCGCCTGTGGGTAGCTGTAATGCCAAGTTATCCGCACTACAAGCCGGGAGATGCAAAGCCAAATGACAAAATTCTGATTTTGGAAGATACCAACAAGGACGGCAAAGCCGATAAGCAAACTGTTTTTGCGGATGGCCTCCATCTGCCCATAGGATTGGAGATCGCTCCGGAAGGGGTATATGTATCTCAGGGTACAAATTTGGTGATCCTAAAGGACCTTGATGGCGATGATCACGCAGATACCAAAGAAATCCTGATGAGCGGTTTCGATGACCACGATACCCACCACAATATCAGTGCGTTTGTCGCAGACCCTTCAGGAGCTATTTATATGGGAGAGGGGGTATTCCTTCATACAAACGTGGAAACGCCCTATGGCCCAGTACGTGCTACCAACGGAGGGTTTTACCGATATAATCCGGCAAGAAGACACCTGGAAAGAACAGCCCAACTTCCCATTCCCAACCCGTGGGGAATAGCCTTCGATGAGTGGGGACAAAATTTCTTCGCCGAAACTTCCGGACCCGATGTACGTTGGATGATGCCGGGTTCTGTAAAACCGCGTTATGGGGAAGCAACACATAAAGGGGCTAACTTAATTGAAGACGCGCACCGTGTACGGCCCACCTCCGGACTGGAGTTTGTTTCCAGCAGGCACTTTCCTGATGAGGTTCAAGGAGATATGTTGATCAACAACACCATCGGCTTCCTTGGAATGAAGCAGCATGTAATGGAAGATGACGGTACGGGTTATAAAAGCCGACACCGGCAAGATTTGGTGAAAAGTGATGACCGAAATTTCCGTCCAGTAGACATGGAATTTGCACCGGATGGATCGCTATATTTTATAGATTGGCACAATATCTTGGTAGGCCATATGCAGCACAATGCAAGAGATCCTTTACGTGACCATGTACATGGAAGGGTTTACCGCATTACCTATCCCAGCCGACCTCTCATTACTCCGCCGCCAATAGCAGGAGCAAGCATTGATCAATTATTGGAAAACCTAAAACTACCCGAATTTCGGGCAAGGTATAGAACCAGGTCTGAATTAAGGGGCAAAAATGTGGATGAAGTACTGTCTAAATTAAAAACTTGGGCAGAAAATCTGGACAAAAAGGACCCCAAGTATGAACACCACGTGTTGGAAGCACTTTGGGTATCGTGGGGGCTAAATAAAGTAGATCAGGATTTGCTCAAGCAGATGCTGGAAGCCAACGATCCAAGAGCACGTGCAGCAGCGGCTAGGGTGTTGCGCTATACAGGTCATCAGGTGCCCAATCAACTTGTACTGTTAAAGCAGGCAGCTGCCGATGAGCATGGTAGGGTACGGCTAGAAGCAATCGTGGCTGCTTCCTGGATGGATAAAGACAGCGGATTGGAAATACTAGAGGTAGCCAATGTTCATCCCATGGATGATTGGATGATTAAAGCATTTGAAACTTCGCTTGCGCATTTGAATGGTTTCTCCCTCAGTGATGTGGTTATCAGTGCCAGTGGGAGTATTGAATTTAAAAGTAAATCTCTGGATGAGGTTATGCCTTCATCAAACACCAATTTGAAGGGTGCCGAGTTGGCACTTTATGATAAGGGAAAAATTATTTATAGTAAGGAAGGTTTTTGTATAACTTGCCATCAAGATGACGGTAAAGGGTTGACAGCCTCCGGTTTTCCACCTTTGGCAGGAACCCAATGGGTTACTGGCAATCAAGACCGCCTGATCAAAATCATTTTAAATGGCCTAATGGGTCCCATAGAGGTATTGGGTAAGGAGTATCCAGGCCAAGTTCCCATGACCCCATACGGGGGCATGCTAAATGATGAGGAAATTGCTTCGGTGGCTACCTATGTAAGGAATTCATTTGGAAACGAGGCATCTTCAATTACACCTGCAAAGGTCAAATCCGTTCGTGAAGCCATTGCTGGTAAAAAGGGATTTTATTCGCCCACCGAACTTCTTCAGGAACATCCCATGGAGATGCCTACTGCAAGTAAATAGAAACAGTTGATTCCATAATTTAATGATAAAGGCAGTCCTAACTAGGGGCTGCCTTTGCTGTTTAGCGTGAAAGAAAGGTCTTTCCACAGTGTATGTGGGCTTTGACATTTCTTCCAATCAAGAAAACCTGAAGTTGAAAGGCATGATTTGAAAAAACCATAACCATTCTCACCTTATAAAGGTCATAAGTTAGATACATAAATTTTAACAAAAAAAATCCGTTTTAAAACTATTTACCCTTCATTAAGGGCTGATACTTTATTAAATTGACATACATAGAGCAACGATTGATTTTTTTCGATAAACTAAATATTATATAATCAATGTTTTACAAGGAACAAAAAGTAGGTAGTTAAATGCTGACCTCTATCACTTTATTAGCGGAAGTAGTTTTTATCTCCAGGTTTTAATTTAGCTGTTAATTAGTTCATCATTAAATTTCGTTATAGCATGCAATGACCCGAAAACTTTTTACTTTTAGGATAATTTTTTTCTCAAAAGTAAATTTTTCAACAGAAAAATTACCTCTTCAATTAAGTTTTACAATCAAAGCAAGTATGGCGGCAAACTAGAGTCATGATTCCAAGAAAATTTTCATTGACTCAAAAAAGATATATGAATTTAAAAAAAGAAAAAATAATGCCGGCAAAGATACCCACAAACCGTCTTTTATCTTTAACCTGACTGCTACGCCTAAAAACATCAATAAAGCCAACCCTCCGGACGAAATTAATAAAATTGGGCTAATTAATAATCCAACCAGCAAACCTACCGCCCCAAGGATCTCTAAAACTGCTGTAAGGCCTCCCAATTTACCCAACCCAAAGCGGATAAATTCATTTTTCATGTGTGGAGAGGTAAAATAAGCTATTCCGTAAGCTAAAAAGGATAGACTCGAAATGAGAATCATAACATCCAGTAAACGCATTATACAATTATATTTAGGGATACGGCAGCTATGAAAAGGCATAGCACCAAGAGGAACAAAGACGGCAATCTTTTGTTCCAAGGGTTATTTACTTTGGAGTGAAAATACTGTGCGCTCAACATAAGGAGAGCCATCAAAAGTGCCGGAATAAGAACAAGCGGAGGAAACCAGATACCTGCTACAAGCAATGTTGCCAATGCAATTTTAGCTGAACCGACCATCGTGCGCATCAAATCACTCAAGCCATATTGGTTAAATTCTTTCACGATATTATCGAAACGAAATACCCATACAACGACAATAGAAATAGCAACAATGAGCTGCGCGATTACAGATAAATTTTCCATTTTATGTTATTTATTTCCTTACTCATGTGGCTTTTCAGGTTACGCCCCGTTTTTTTGAGTGGTTTCTGGTCTACACTTTTTAGTTATTTGGATGAATAACTTATACAATCCATTTAGGATTGTGAGCATTCTTCTTTCTGTCGTGTTGATTTGACGGCTTTGAGGAGGAAACAATTTCATCCAAATGTAAACGTTTTCCACTTTGAGTGAAGATTCACCATTGGTTTAGACCTGCGATACAGTACTTACCTGTTGGCTTAAATCTGGCAATTGTGTCTGCTACATCGTCTAATTATCTTATGCTGTCCCAATATACGAAATACTGTTTAGGTTTGCTTTTTATTTCGATCACCGCCATGGGATTCAATAGCGAAACCGAAGAAATCCGGAGTCAAATCTTAAAATTTTTACCTAACCGTTTAAGATTGCCGATAGCCAACGGTTTTCTGTTTGGCAACGTGGAAATCGCAGACAACAGATCTTCTGCCTGTTCCAAGTATCCGGAAATGTGATAGGCGAATCTATTCCCATTAGATTAATCCGGCGGGGACTTCTAATTAATTTACGGCGGGGGTTTTGTCATTCTTCGTCATTTTTCGAGAGGGAAAAACTTGGTTGTCAGCCAGTGTTTCCTGAAGATCCTAATCACTTTGATGAAACACTTTCTTATCTCCGCTATCTATTTCGTCTCTCGGTTTTTCAAGCGGTAATGTAAAATAAAAAGAGGAACCCTCGCCCTCTATGTTTTCTACCCATATCTCGCCCCCATTTTTTACCAAAAAGCCTTTTACTAGCAGCAAACCTATACTTGCACCTTTATTTTCTTGCTATTGAAAGGGAATTAATCTGCGGGGTGAAAAGTTTGTCCTGTATTTCTTTGGACATCCCCATTCCGGTATCCTTAATCTCTATGATCATTTTACGCTCACTTATTTTTGCAGTTACCGTAATTTTTCCTTCTTTCTGGGAATGTTTTATGGCATTTGAAACAATATTTTGGAGTATTGAGATTAACATTTTTTCATCTGCGAAAACATTTGTGTTTTCTACAATTTCGTGATGGAGGTTTACTGTATTTATTGAAGCGGTATCTTTTAAAGTATCAAATACTTTTTTGACATATTCAGAAAGCTTGATTTTTGTGGGGGTAAGCGCATCCGACGCATATTTGATTCTTGCCCATTCCAGCAAATATTCTAACATATTCAATTCTTAAGTAGATTTTTTGTGTAGATGTTCAAGTAGTATTTTCGCTTCTTCTGCATCTATTTCCTCAAAATTTCATTTCAGGTGATGTGCTGTTGAAATAATACCTATTAGGGGGTTTCTCAAATCATGAGAAAGTATGGCGGGTATACTGTCTTTATGCGTGTTCAGTTCTTCAAGTTCCTTAATATGTTTTTTTATGGCTTCTTCTGAATTCCTTCTATCAGTTAAATCCCTTAGGATTTTGACATAGCCCAGCAGTTTTTCATCTATTCCTATAAGAGGAAAAACCAAACCATAAGCATAAAATTCGCTTCCGCCTTTGCGAATGTGCCACCTGTTATCTACAGCTCTTTACCCATTTTCATCATTCAATAAATAACCTGCCAAAATACCTCCGGTCGGAAAAGCTAACACCATACACAAAACCAACCGTGACCATACCAACCCCTTATGCCCTTTTGACCGATCCCCTCCTGCAACAACTAAGCCAAGACTACGACCAATATACCGATGAAGATTAGCGGGTCTGGAAGTTGCTCTTCGAGCGGCAAAACCAACATCTTCCACAATCCGCCTTGGAGGCATATATGCGGGGATTGGATTATATTGGGTTCAGTGCGGACTGCATCCCTGATTTTGGAGAGGTGGACCGAAAACTGGGTCAGACAACTGGGTGGTCCGTCCAGGTGGTCCCCGGGCTGATTGACGTCGACCTGTTTTTCGGTTTGCTCTACCACAGGCGTTTTCCCGCATCAACGTGGTCGCAAAATGAATGCCCTAGACTACCTTCAGGAGCCGGATATGTTCCACGATGCCTTTGCCCACCTGCCATTGCTGACAAATGCAGCCTTTACGCATTTCCTGGAGGACTTGTCCGGGATTGCCCCGCGCTACCTAGAAAACCCCCTTGCCATAGAACTGCTTTAGCGCCTTTACTGGTTTACCGTGGAGCTTGGGCTGATCCGGGAAGAGGGCAAGCTCCGAGCCTAAGGATCAGGCATAATAAGCTCTGCCGGGGAGACGAAATTCAGCCTTTCCGATGAACCCAAGCACCTTGACTACGAAGTCAGCATCATCCTCAACACCCCATACTGGAAAAACAAGTTTCAGGATAGGTACTTTGTTATTGACGGTTTTGAACAACTCTATACCTCCGTCCCGAAGATTGAGCGGCAGTTGGAGCTTGAGCTGGCCATGTCATCGGACGAGGTTTGAGACTTGGACCGTCTCGCATAAAGCAAATTTTAATTTAAATTCCTCAATCAACAAGCGAAAAACAGTAAATTAGCGGCCTGAATGGGTGAAGCCTGTGTGAAATACAGCTTTTCCAACGCACCAAACAATGAATGTAGCCGTAATCAAATACAACGCCGGCAATGTACAGTCGGTCCTCTATGCCCTGGAAAGATTGGGGGCGACAGCCTCGCTGACAGATGACTGGGAAACTATTAAGCGTGCCGACAAGGTCATCTTTCCAGGCCAGGGAGAAGCCAGTACCGCCTTGGGTTATCTGAAAGCCCGGAAGCTTGATCAGCTGATCCAAGAACTCAAGCAACCTTTTTTGGGAATCTGCCTTGGATTGCAACTTCTTTGTGACTATTCGGAAGAGAACGACACGCCCTGCCTGGGCATATTTCCTGTGCGGGTGAAGAAATTCCCGGCTTTAGAGAAGGTTCCCCACATCGGATGGAACAACCTCGAAAACCTGCAATCGCCACTACTGAATGGCTTGGACGAGTCGGCCTATGTCTATTACGTACACAGCTTTTACGCCGAGGTGCATCCCGAGTACACCATTGCCACGTCACATTATATGCTGGACTTCAGCGCCCTGCTGCATCGGGACAATTACTACGCCATGCAGGCCCATCCCGAAAAGAGCAGCACTGCCGGGGAAAAAATACTGACTAACTTTCTGAACGTATAAGCCATGGAAATCATCCCGGCCATAGATATTATCGGTGGAGCCTGTGTGCGCCTAACCCAGGGAGATTACTCCCAAAAGAAATCCTATTCCGAAGATCCTTTGGCGGTGGCCAAATCCTTTGAGGAAGCGGGAATCCGCAGGCTGCATCTGGTGGATTTGGATGGCGCCAGGCAAAAGCAGATCGTAAACGGGGATGTACTGCGGCGAATTGCAGCAGAAACAGACCTTTGGGTGGATTTTGGTGGGGGAATTCAATCTGACGATTCCTTGGAAATGGCCTTTTCCCTCGGTGCCAAGCAGGTGACAGGTGGAAGCATTGCCGTTAAAAATCCCCTTCTCTTTGACAGTTGGCTGCAAACCCACGGAGGAGAAAAGATCATCTTGGGGGCTGATGCCAAAGACCGGATGATTGCGATCTCGGGCTGGGAAGAAACTACCGAAAAAGAGGTGATAGCCTTTATTGAGGCTTATCGGAAACAGGGAGCCCGTTATGTAATCTGTACAGACGTGGCCAAGGACGGATTGCTTCAGGGACCTTCCTTGGATCTATATCGGGAAATCATGCAGGAGGTACCCGAAATCCAGCTGATAGCCAGTGGGGGCGTGTCTTCTATGTCTGATCTGGAAGCCTTGGAAAAGTTGGGGGTATTTGGCACCATCGTGGGCAAGGCCTTCTACGAAGGGAGAGTAAGCTTGGCCGACTTGGCAAGTTTTGTAAGTTAAGCAAGGAAAGGCCGATGGCCCATATAGATAGCGAATTATGCTGACAAAGAGAATTATTCCCTGTCTGGACATCAAAGACGGACGTACTGTCAAAGGGGTGAACTTTGTGGAACTCCGGGATGCCGGGGATCCGGTGCAGTTGGGAAGCATCTATGCCCTGGAAGGAGCGGATGAACTGGTTTTTCTGGACATCACCGCTACAGTGGAAAAAAGAAAAACACTGGTAGAACTGGTTACCAAGATTGCGAAAACGATCAACATACCCTTCACCGTAGGAGGCGGGATCTCCACAGTGGAAGACGTGAAGGCCTTGCTAAATGCCGGAGCGGATAAGATCAGTATCAATTCCTCAGCGGTTAAAAACCCATCCATTTTAAATGAGATGGCCAGGGAATTTGGCAGTCAGTGCATCGTGGTGGCGATAGACACCAAATATGTGGACGGGGTGGATTTGGTACACACGCACGGAGGCCGTCGGCCCACCGCCCTTGTGACCCAGCGCTGGGCACAGGAGGTCTGCGACCGGGGTGCTGGAGAAATACTGCTCACTTCCATGGACCACGACGGAGTCAAATCCGGCTTTGCCAACGGTATCACTTCGGAGATCTCTTCCCTGCTTTCCATTCCTATTATAGCCTCCGGCGGGGCGGGGAGCATGTCCCATTTTAAGGATGTATTTACCGTGGGAAAGGCAGACGCGGCTTTGGCGGCAAGTATTTTTCATTTCAAAGAAATCCCTATACCCGACTTGAAAAAATACCTGAACAGAGAAGGCGTTGCC
Source organism: Cytophagales bacterium (assembly GCA_038209145.1). GTDB lineage: Bacteria > Bacteroidota > Bacteroidia > Cytophagales > Cyclobacteriaceae > Lunatibacter. The sequence goes on from JBBQXZ010000001.1 coordinate 56,604, forward strand.
GTTCGGCTCTAAGCAGGCTGAATGATAACTTTCGGACTTTTATAACTAGTCCTCCATACCTGAAAACTCAAACGCTCATGGCACGAAGAATACTGAATATAGATTTTGAAAAAGCAGATGGGTTGGTTCCAGCCATCATTCAGGACGCCGCTACCAAGCAGGTCCTGATGTTGGGTTATATGAATCAGGAGGCCCTGGCGCATTCAAAGGCCACCGGCAAAGTTACCTTCTTTAGCCGATCCAAGCAGCGTCTTTGGACCAAGGGGGAAACTTCCGGAAATTTCTTGCATATCAATGACATGCAGGTGGACTGTGACGGTGACACGCTGCTCGTTTATGTTAATCCCGCAGGTCCGGTATGCCACACCGGCGATGACACCTGCTTTGCGGATACCAATCAATCTAAAACGTACTTTATCGACCGATTAAGGAGAGTGATCAAGGACCGCAAAAACAACCCTTCCGATACCTCCTATACAGCTTCTCTCTTTGCCAAAGGCATTAACAAAGTAGCTCAGAAAGTAGGGGAGGAAGCGGTTGAAATTGTGATTGAAGCCAAGGACGACAACAAAGAACTCTTTATGGGAGAAGCCGCCGACCTGCTGTATCATTACTTGGTGCTACTTGAAGCAAAAGGGTATGAGTTGGACGAGGTCATGCAGGTGCTGATCGAACGGCACAAGAAAAACTAAATCTTTATTTTTCGTGGAACTCCTCTTTGTTTATGGTACCCTCCTTTCCAGCATCAATCATCCTGTTGGGGAAAACCTTCGACTTAAAGCTTGCTATAGAGACAAAGGATGGGCTTATGGAAAGTTGTATGATATCGGAGAATATCCGGGATTTGTACCCCAAGCTGAGAAAGGCTTGACGGTGGTTGGTGAAGTCTATGACTTGCGGCTTTGTCCGGATTTATGGGCTGCGCTTGATGCGTATGAGGGGGTCGGAGAATCGGATATGGAGACTGCTGAATATTCTCGCCAAAAAATTAGCGTAGTTACCATAAAAGGTACATTGACCTGCTGGACCTATGTATATCAAGAAACTGTCGAACACCTTTCGCCAATCAGGGATGGGGACTACCCGGCCTATTTTTTAGCCAAGAATCAATAGGTTTTTTTGTGCCTGTTTTGTTTACTTCGTGGTTAACATAAATCTTGATACAATCTTTTTTCACCAAATTCTGAAAGAACTCTTATTAATACACCGGAAACTCCTTTTCCAAGCCTTCAAAATTGTCAATCATGTCCCAACCGTGATCGATGTATTGCCGTCTGACAGTAGGAGACAGGGAGCCGAATTGCAGGTAATTTAATGCTGCCCGAAGCCTACTTTCATCAGGGTCTCCCCAGTTGCGGGAGATGTCATCATTTACCAGGATGTCAACAGGGAATCCATCGTAGTATTCCGCTTTTCCATTGGCATTGGCTATGGCGAAGGTAATGGGTACCAGTTCCACATCATTGGTAGAAAGTGCCGTATTGTAGCGGGAAAGTGGAAAGGAACCCACCGGTTTGCCATACGTATTTGCGCCAACCAAGGCAATATCCATGTAGGGTTCCAAACAGTTGATGATTAACTCACTCGCGGATGCAGAACCCCGTGAGGTGATAAACACAATCTTGCCAATCTCCAGGTTTCCTCTTTTGCCAAAGTTCAGGGACTCGTTCAGGTTCGATTTGTCGCTATTCAGTGCGTTGGTATACATAAGCTTGCCGGAATGCACACTCGGTATGAGCGCATTCATCAGTTGTTCTGCTACGTCTACAGATCCGCCTCCATTGTACCTCAGGTCTAGAATCAATTCCTTTATATTTCCTTCTTCGAAAAATTTGAGGGCCTCATCTACCTCCAGACTTTTAGTGGGCGTTTGACCTCGCGTGGCTTGAAAGCCGTTGTAAGCCCAATAACCTACATTCTTTCCGTCAATGTTGAAGATCTCGGTATGCAAAACGGAATTGGACTGGTAATCCGCCTTGGCCAAGGAACGGGTGGTGGTACTCCCGTTGGGAAGTCGCAGCGTAAAACTATTTTGAATCCCGGGAGTATTTGCCCCCAGCTGAAAGTTATATCCATTTCCTACACGGTATTCAGATACTGGTCTTCCATTTACACTTATTATTTCCCAGCCCCGCTGCCATCCGTCCTTGCCAGCAGGGGCTTCCTTATAGACAAAAGAGAGGTATAGGTTTCCGTTTTCCCCAATGCCGAAGCCAAAACCATAGCCGGCATTTTGTCCTGTAAAAGACCTGTCAAATGCCTCCCTGTTGGTTAAGTATGACCAGCGGTCAAGGGGTTCAAAAATCAAACTTGAAAGTAATTCGTTATAGGTAGGAAAACTCGTCACATCCATATTTTCCGGAATCTGGGAATTCCAAAAATACCATTCCTTCATGGTCTGGTAAATGGCTTGTTTGATATTGTTTTCAGTATTGACAGGGACTTCCTCATCGGGATAGCAAGAAAAAGTACCGCCTACTATCAAACCCAAAACCAAAAACATTGACAACCGCTTGTAATTCATATTTTCCACTTATTTTAACTTTGGTTATAAACGTAAAACCCCATGAGTTTGGTTTTTATTTTAACGAAAAATTACCTGTTTTTTTTGAATTAAATATCTTCGATAATTTTCATAAATAAATTAATCAATCCAATTGATAAACCTCTTGATACTTTCTTTTGTTATGCTCTCAATGAAATGATCAAAACAACTCATGACAGAAAACATAGAAAATCAAATCGATTATAGGGAAGCCATCATTCAGGGCTATGTCGAACATATGCTGGAACACGGTAGGCAACCGGCTTCGGTATTTAAATTTGCCAAATCGCTCAACATGAAGGAAGAGGAGTTTTACAACTACTTCACTTCGTTTGAGGCTATCAAATCTGCTGTTTGGGAGATGATTTTTGCGAAAACTGTCGCCGAACTGGAAGGGCAAGAGGTATATCCCTCTTATACATCGCGAGAGAAGTTACTGGGATTTTTCTTCACCTGGATAGAGAATTTGAAAAAGAATCGGTCTTACCTGTTGAGCCTTTATGGCGGGCAATCGGATTTGAAGCATCCATTACCTCAGGAAATGAAATCCTTCAAGTCAAAATTTAAGGATTTTGTGAATGAAATAATTTTGGAAGGAAAAGAAACGGAGGAAATCGCAAATCGCCCTTATCTCAGCGACCGCTATGACGAAGCAATCTGGCTACAAGGTATGTTTGTTTTCCAATTCTGGATCAAAGATACCTCACCAGGTTTTGAGAAAACTGATGCGGCCATAGAAAAATCGGTGAATTTTGCTTTCGACCTCATGGGAAAAAGTGCTGTTGACAGTTTCGTGGATTTCGCCAAATTTTTATACCAATCTAAATAATCAATGGCAAATAATATCAAGGAACAAACCAGTATACCAGTTTCCAAAGTACAGCGTGCGGCTAAGTTTATCCAAACTGGTGCAAGGGTAGGAGGTAACTACATGAAGCATTATGCACAAAAGGTAGTCAACCCTTCCATGACCAAGGAGCAGTTGCACCTGGACAATGCCACGGATATTTATGATTCGCTAAGTGAGTTAAAAGGCAGTGCTTTGAAAGTAGCCCAGATGATGGCGATGGACAAAAACATGCTTCCCAGGGCCTATCAGGATAAATTTACAATGGCCCAATACAGTGCCCCGCCGCTTTCTTATCCGTTGGTAGTCAAGACGTTTAAGCAATATTTTGGTGAATCTCCGGAAGGTATATTCGATACATTTACTCCCTCTGCCGTAAATGCCGCCTCTATTGGGCAGGTACATCAAGCAACGAAAGATGGTAAAACATATGCCGTCAAAATCCAATATCCGGGAGTAGCATCCAGTGTGAGTTCGGATTTAAATCTCGTGAAGCCTTTTGCCCGCCGCTTGTTGAACATGAACGAGCGTGAACTGGAACATTACATGGATGAGGTGGAGGAAAAACTGCTGGAAGAGACCAATTACGATCTGGAAATAAATAGGGGAACGGAAATAGCCAAAGCCTGTGGACATATCGAAAATTTGACCTTTCCTATTTATTACAAAGACCTCAGTAGTCCACGAATCATAACCATGGACTGGATGCAGGGTTTGCATATTCGGGAATGGTTAATGACAAATCCTTCCCAAGAATTTAAAAATAAAATTGGTCAGGCCATGTGGGATTTCTATCACTATCAAGTGCATGAACTTCTTAAGGTACATGCGGATCCCCATCCGGGTAATTTTATTATCCAAGAAAATGAAAAGCTTGCTGTGATTGATTTTGGATGTGTCAAAGTGATTCCTGAGGATTTCTACAAGGGGTACTTTGCCTTGATCAAAAAAGACTTGTTTATCAAACAGGAGGAACTGGACAAGATATTCTTCGACCTGGAATTTATCAGTGTGAAAGATACCCCGGCCGAGCAGGAATATTTCAAGGCGATTTTCAGGGAAATGATTTCACTCCTTGGGAGACCATTTCATGTCGAAGAGTTTGACTTTTCGGATGACAGTTATTTCCAGCAAATCTTCAAGCTGGGCGATCGCATTTCAAATGACAAAATGTTCCGCAAATCAAAGCTTGCGCGAGGCTCACGTCATGGATTATACATTAACCGCACCTATTTTGGTCTCTACAACCTGCTAAATCAGTTGCAGGCAAATATCACTACAACAAAACCTGATTGGTTGAAATAAACCAGTTTCAGTTGGTTTACAGCTATTTGGCCCTTTTTCTGTCCTTGAAGGTTTAGAAAAAGGGTTTTTTTATTATCAACCTCTGAGCTTCTTTTTGGTAAAATTAGGGCCACAAAAGTCACAGCGTAAACACAAAGTTCACAAAGAATTTTGGGAAAAATCTTAGTTTTCAACTTGGTCCTTGAGCCTCCTTAATTATGGAAGGTTCATAGAGAGAAGTAATTAAAACTATGTGTCCCCTGTAGTCCTCCTTTTTTGAAAGACAATAAAAACCACAAAGAAAACATAAAGTTTACAAAAAAATTTTGGGGGAAGGCTTTGTTTTTTCCGCGGACACAAAGGATACGAAGCAAAAAAGGGCGGAATGTTCTTTTAAGACTATTAATAAAAATCTTTTATTTTAACCATTATATGCTTATTATCGTGTTAAAATTTGATTTACATGTCTTCTGCTATTTCACTTAACCCAGTTTATGTCCCCGACCGGGTTATATCCAGTTCTCTTCGGATTCCCACCTACGTTTATGCTTCGGTATTTTCTAGCTTATGTATTGCCGTAGGACTGATCTGGGATATTTCCTGGCACATGAGCGTTGGCAGAGACGGTCTGTTTTCGCCGCCGCATCTGGTCATGTACCTGGGAGCTGTGGTCGCGGGGGTTTTCTCAGGCGTACGGGTTCTGAAAACAAGCTTTTGGGGAGATGCTGGGGAAAAGGCAGCAAACATTAAGTTTTGGGGTATATTTCACGGGTCGCTGGGTGCCATGTTTTGCATTTGGGGTGCTTTTGCTATGTTGACCTCGGCTCCCTTTGATGATTGGTGGCACAATACCTATGGGTTGGACATTAAAATTCTTTCGCCTCCCCATTTGGTGTTAGGCTTGGGGATGATCATGATACAGTTTGGCGCCATCGTAAGTGTATTGGCAACGCAGAACAATTTTAACCTTTCAGAAAATCCAGCAATGAAATCCCGTTTACGCTGGTTGTTTGGGTTGTCTGCCGGTTTTTTGCTCGTGATGGCCTACATCATGGTATCTGAATTTTTCTTCACCAACAAAATGCATGGAGCTACCGCATACAAGGTATCAGCGATGATTTTCCCGCTTCTGATTATTTCAATTTCCTATGCATCTCCCTATAAATGGGGAGGCACCATGATGGCGGTGGCCTATTCCCTGCTTATGGCTGCCATGGTTTGGATATTGCCTTTGTTCCCGGCAGAACCCAGGCTGAGTCCCGTCTATAATCACATTACGCACTATCAACCCTTCCATTTTCCTTTACTGTTGATTGTTCCATCCATTGCAATTGACCTGATAGTAGCCAGGTGGAAAGGCATTAATTTCTGGCTTTTGGCTGTTGGTTTGTCAGTTGGGTTTTTGGCAGTATTTGTTCCGGCACAGTGGATATTTGCCGATTTTCTCCATACAGAGGCAGCCAGGGGTTGGTTTTTTGGAAGGTTTTCTTGGCCTTACAGCAGCAATCCGGACTGGGAATACCGCTTTGTGTTTTATCCTTCCTCAATAGACACAGGGTGGATGTTAGTCAAAGGGTTGGGCATCGCCTTGCTTTTTGGCATTGTCAGTTCCCGTACAGGACTTTCTTTTGGTCGGTGGATGTCTCAAGTAAAGCGTTAAGGAAATGAGAACATCCAACTATTTATTTCGATTTATCCTTTTAATAGGCTTATGGACAGGCGTCAGTAGCCATGTGGGCAGCCCCGGTGTCATATTTGAAGGCATGCTGGGTCCCTACCGGATAATGGCAACTGTCAATCCACCGGATGTCATTCCGGGAATCGCATTGGTGACGGTTATTCTGCCTGAAAATCCGAATGATATTTCACTTGAAGCCAAACCGGTTTATTGGTCTGCGGGACTGAGTGGTACCCCGGTATCAGATCCTTTGCTGCCCGTAGAAGGCGAAGTTGGGAAATATCAGCTTGAACTGTGGTTTATGGGAGTCGGTGCTTCCAGCGTGCAGTTGATCCTTAACCGGGGAACGGAGGTATTTGAAACCACCATTCCCGTGATGGCCCTTCCGACTGCCCAAAAAGACATGCCTGTAAATTTGGGTTTGATACTTTCAGGATTGGGGCTTTTCTTGGTTGTATTGATGGTGACCATCATTGCATCGGCCATGAGCGATAGCTTGAGAAGCCCGGGGGTACCCAGAGAAAAAAGCGGAAACGCAAGGAAAACAAAAGGGGTGGTCATTGGAACGGTCTGCATGCTCCTGATCCTGTGGAGTGGGAAATCCTGGTGGGATAATGAAGCCGACAGTTATTTGAGAAATATATACACCCCCATAGCTGGCAATGCCCGTGTGGAATTTTCCGATCAGGGAAATTTTTTGGAGCTTACGATAGATAAGGAGCAGTTGCAGTGGGGCAGTACTGTCCGAAAAATGAGCTATATTGTTCCGGATCACGGCAAGTTGATGCACCTTTTTTTGATCCGAAAGGGAGACTTGGATGTGTTTGCCCACCTGCATCCACAGCGGATTGATTCGCTGCATTTTCGAAGTTTGCTGCCTGATTTGCCCGCGGGTGATTACCACGTTTTTGCGGATTTCACACGGTTTACGGGCTTTTCAGAAACCATCGTCGGTGAACTTACCCTTCCTGAGAAAGAACCTTTCCGGCTGATATCTGACCAAGAGGTCTCGCTGGGTAGGGATGACAGCTTCCTTATTTCCAGTAAAACCTCCTCCCAGCCTACTTCCAATTTGCTGGATGTGGATTTTCTTGTTTGCGGAAAACCGGGCATGCGCATTGATCTTGCCGGCGGATATGGGGCCATGTGGCAATCCGAGACGGAGGATTATAAGGCAGGGAAATTGTATAGCCTCGATTTTGAGTTGTTTGATGCCGATGGAAATCCAGCTAATTTGGAGCCTTATTTGGGAATGATGGGGCATGCTGTAGCCATGAAACATGACGGCTCGGTCTATATCCATCTACATCCTACCGGCAACTATTCAATGGGTTCCCAGGAAATGCTTCTGGAACGCTTTGCCTCCGGAAAAACCGGGTTTGGACAACTACCTGCGGGGATGACGTTTATGGATAGCGTGGATCAGGTGATTTCTCTAATGGACCAACTTCCCCCTGAGGAGCGGGACAGCTTGCTGATGGGAGGCGAAATGCACCAAATGCCCGATGATCCGGAACATGAGGGACATCAAATGGTAAGTTTTCCCTATGCTTTTCCGGAAAGCGGCGATTATCGGATATGGATTCAGGTTAAAATTGATGGGCGGATTCTAAATGGGGCGTTTGATGTGACGGTTTCGGATTGATAGAGAACCGCTAATCCGGATTATACGTCAAGGTAGGATCTTGCATATTTTGTGTACCAACTTGTAGGCAAGATGAGGCTCATCCATTTGGTTTACCGTACCCGTGAAAAAGGCTTTTTTCTCCGGGACATAGCTGGCAAAAGCACCTGAAAACCCGGTCATACCGATGATAGGTGGGTGATGGGAAAAAAGAGCCGGAAACCCCTGTATCTCATATTTGCCCAACCCCATGCCATAAAACTGACCATTGCCCGAAGGCAGCCAATTTTGCCTGTCTGTCAGATACTCCACTGGAAATAAATGACCATGAAAAAAAGCCCGAAGAAAGACCATGTTGTCTCTGGCAGTGCTTACCAGTCCCCCCATGGGACCTAAAGCGTGCATAAACTTGGGGACACTTAACCGGGTGTCTTTGTAATAAAAGGTAGCTGGAGTTCTGTCTGATGGGTTGTCATAGGTGTAGGTTTGGTTAAGACCCAAGGGTCTTAATTGAAAATCTTTGAATAGGGAATCCAACGCTTTACTGCCTACCTGCTCCATGGCAAGGCCTAGAAGGTGGTAATTGGATCGGGAAAAAAACGCTTTTTTATCACTTCCCGGGGCATCCGCAGGTTCAGTGTTTCTAATTGATTCCAGCATATCCTGCCTAGTCCAAGAAAAATCAGCGTTTGCCGCAAGCAAGTCTTCAAATGAAGCGCTATGCGCGGTTTGCTGTAAAAAAAAATCCCCTAAACCGGATCGGTGTGACAACAGATGCCCGATTTCTATTTGGGAAGAAAGGTCTCTTTTTCTCCATATCAACAATTTGTTCCAATCCTTCTCAGGAAGGTACTGACTTATTTTATCCGTGAATTTCCACTTGCCCCTTACCCGGAGCTTGAGTGCCAAGGCAGCCGCATGCATAAAGGAAACATCGGAAAGGAAATAGGGGGTGGTCGTTTCCAAATTCCCCACCGCTCCTTTCCAATCGATTGGTTCTTCACCGTCTCCGTGTATGTGCAAAATAGCACCTTTTAACTGTTTGCCCTCCGCAAACTCACGCAAGCAGTTGGATAGATTCAGGTTAAGTTCCTTTGTTACCAGTGGCAGTTGTTCCATGGGGTGGATGCTGTTTTAATGATTTTCAATATACGCTTTAAATGGAAAATCTGTAAATTAAAACTAATTATTCACGAAAATTTAATAGTTGGCTCGGTAACTCCCAAGATCATTACTTCTACTTTGAGGAAGAAACGTATATTTAAGTTTATT
>JBBQXZ010000002.1:0-53177 GCA_038209145.1 Cytophagales bacterium
TAGCCCCAGTCACCCCTACGGATCCCCCTACGGTGGTGCCCACATGGGAAATGATGGCATCCGCCCCAGCTTCGGCCATTTGCCGGGCTTCCTCAGGCTTGGCCCCGTAGACGATGGAAAACAGCTCCATTTTGTTGGCAATCCGTATCATTTCCACTTCTTTGTCGAACCCCATCCCCGTCTCTTCCAGCACCTGCCGAAAGTGTCCATCCACGATGGAGTGCGTGGGAAAATTGTTAATACCTGAAAATCCCATCTCTTTTACTTTAAGCAGGTGATGCCAGATCCTTCTTCTGGGGTCTGACCCGTGGACCCCACAGATAACCGGGATTTCTTCCACAACGGGCAAAACTTCAAATTCACCGATTTCCATAGCTACGGCATTGGCATCGCCATAGGCCATCAACCCGGCTGTGGATCCGTGCCCGGACATTCTAAAACGTCCGGAATTGTAGATAATGATCAGGTCTGCACCGCCTTTTTCAATGAATTTGGCAGAAATACCTGTTCCCGCACCTGCGGCTATGATGGCCTTTTTTTGATTGACAGTATTGCGCAATCGTTCCCTTACCTCTTCACGCGTGTAAGGATTCCCTTTTCCGGTCCATGGGTTTGGCATAGTAGTATTGAATTTTTTCTGTGAGTAAAGCTAGCAAGTTAATTTGAATACCTCTTCTTTTCAATTAAAGCCATCAATTGATTTACAGAGGTGTGCGCAAAATCTGGGTGATTGATGGAGGATTCCACGGCAATTACCGGAATGGCAGGGTCCAATTTTTCCTTTAATCCACGAAGCCAGGCAGCATCAGTCTTCGGGTCATAAAACCTACTTCCTTTTTCCCCTACCTGTGAAAAACCCATGGTGGGAAAAATAACGGCAACATTGCCTTTCGAAGCATTAATCGCAGAAGCCATGTGATTTCCCAACAATACATTCTCGGGCTCATTAGTACGCATAAGGGTCACATTCGGTGCCCAGTGATAAAATATACGGTCTTTGAATTTTTCCGGGACAGTCTGCGGTTCACCGAAATTAACCATATCCAAGCAGCCTGGAGCGACAACAAGTGGCAACTTCATTTCCACTGCCGCCTGCATCCGGTCCGGCCCCGCACTTAAAATTCCCCCACAAAACTCGTCTGCAAGTTCGGTGGTTGTCAGGTCCATCACCCCATCAAATAAACCCTCCCTGATAAGTGCTTCCAAGGCTTTGCCGCCTATCCCGTTGGCATGAAATGCCAAAACCTCATAACCCATTTTTTCCAACAGCTGCGTGCAGGCATTGACACAATCCGTGGTATTGCCAAACATGCTAATGGCTATGGTACCTTTCTGTTTTTTTACTTCAGCGGCCTGTACGCTAGCCATAGCCACCAAAGCCGCGGCAGCCTGATTGATAATGGTTGTTATGACACTGTTCATACCCGCCACATCCACCACGGATGGAATCAACACCACGTCTTTTGTTCCGACTAAGTTGGATAGATCCTTGGTAGCCAAAGTTGAAATAATAATCTTTGGAAGACCCAGTGGCAAGGCCTGCGCCGCGGATAAAAATACAAACGTACCTCCACCTCCTCCCATGCCTATCACTCCCTTTATCTTCCCTTGATCCTGCCACTCCTTTAAGAGGTTGCCGCAACCCCGCGCCATTTTCTCCAAGGCCTGGCCCCGGTCCTTTTTGTTCCGAAGATTCTCCAGCGTCACCCCTCCCTTTTCAGCTATTTCATCTGCCTCTACCGCTATGGGAAATAAGTCAGTAGTTCCAAAAACACCCACGTTCACCATCAATACAAGTTCACCCGCAGCTTCCAGTCGCTTGCGCAAATGGGCAAATACTTCTGCTTTAGTATCAAAACATCCAATGACAATTAGGGATTTATCAGTTTTGGTTGGGGACATAGTATTGGTATTGGGTTAAATTTAGCTTGGCTTTCAAAGATAATTAAATCACCGCTTTAAAGCCAATCCGATTATATGTCGGCTCTTTTTAAAACAAAAATAACCACAGCCAACATATACTATTCCACTCGTGATTCGCTATTAATCAACCCCATCATAAATGATCAATCCAAAATCATAAATCACAAAATGGTGGCCGATTTGATAGCCCGAGGTTTCAATTTTAGCCACGCCTTTACCGCCAAAACCCGTTCCTGATTGGTATGGTGTCACGATTTAATAGCCCTGCTCCGTAACTGCCCACCTCTACCTACCTCCCGTAACTGCCCCACCCCTTCCCTGCCCCTTTAGGGGAGGGCGATAGATGACATCAGGCGATGTGTTAGTGCACCTAAAATTTATTCTTGAAAACCCCGGCGGGGTAGCCCGTTTAAATATACCTGGGTTGAAACCCAGGGGTTAAAAAAATGAAGATTTCCCGTTTTGGCCACAACGATCTCAATATTAGTCCCCCTCTCCCGCCAAAACCCGGCTCTGTTTGGATTGGTGTCCGTTCTCGAAAACTCCGCTCCGTAACCGCCCCACCTCTACCTACCTCCCGTAACTACCCCACCCCGTCCCTGCTCCTTTAGGGGAGGGAGATCGATGACGTCAGGCGATATGTTATTGCACCTAAAATTTATTCCCAAAAACCCCAGCGGGGTGGCCGATTTGATAGCCCTGGGTTTCAACCCAGGGGTTAAAAAAATGCGGTTCCCACGTTTTGGCCGCCAAGATTTCAATTCCATCGGGTCTTTCCAGCCAAAACCCGTTCCTGATTGGTATGGTGTCACGATTTAATAGCCCTGCTCCGTAACTGCCCCGCCCCTTCCCTACCTCCCGCAACCGCTTCGCTCTGCGGGATCTGCGACGCAACCGCTTCGCTCTGCGGGTTTTGGGACGTAACCACTGCGTTCCACGGGATTTGCAAGCGAAGAGGGAGGGCGATTGATGACGTCATGGGAGCGAAATTTGTTAAAGACGGAATTTAAAGTCCCCCCTTGAGGGGGGATTTAGGGGGGCTAAGCGGAGCCAAACCACTGCGTTCCACAGGATTTGCAAGCGAAGAGGGAGGGCGATTGATGACGTCATGGGAGCGAAATTTGTTTAAAGACGGAATTTAAATTCCCCCTTTATGGGGATTTGGGAGGCAAACAAAGATCAAAAACAGCTCTCCAAATCCGTCCCATCCGCTTCATCCGCATTCCGTCAAAACCAATATGGCAAAAATTACGGAATGTGGATTTTGACGTTTTGAATTCAGGGCAGATCAAATCTCATCGGTATGTTACTTTATATTTAAAAAATCAGAACTTAATTAGATCTCAAATTATCAATACTTTATTAACTTGTTTTTTGTAGGTGCCAAACAATAACCCTATATTTAGTAAACTTCTTTACCAAAACCCAAACCACAACCCCTATGCTACTTTTTGCCACATTCATCCAAACAAAGAAGGGAAACGCGATTGTTTCCTGGGTCATTTTTCGGCTGCTGACAGCAGTAGTTTTCAATCGGAAAAATCTTCCTGAGCGGATTGAGGACTTAGATGATTCCCTTACCAATCACTGCACCCGGGAAAGGAGAAACAGTTGGGTTAAAGGGGTCAACTATGTTGTTCATCCCAAATGGGTTCGAAGAATGATTGAAACCAGGCTAAATAAAAAATCCCCCTCGCATGAGGCTGTGATGCTTTCATTTGATCATGAACTTTCTTATAGCAAAATTTATAAAAGCGACTTCCCCCTCAGACAGCGGTGGAGCAATTGGTATGGAAACCATAGTTCCGAACCCCTCAAAATTTTTGTGCCAGGCAGTGGAAGCCATGGAGATTTTGTGAAGATATCCGATAAATGGGTAAACTTCGATTACGAAGGACTACAACAAGTAAAAGACATCATTGTCCAAGCTGAAAAAGAAGAAAGAAAAATTAGGGCCATAGGTTCAGGGCATGCACTGACTCCTATTGCCCAATCCGAAGATTTTATCATTTGCACCCACAACCTAAACCTCACCCAGCGGAGAGCCTCCGAATTCATCAAACCGGCATATCTGGAAGGGTTTGAGGTAGAAGTAAATTTTGGTAACCAAAAATCAGTGGAAAAACATTATCTCTTCGAAACCAGCGGGGGGACAAAAATTCACCAACTGATTACCGCGCTGGAAAGGGAGGGACTTGCCTTGATGAATCAAGGGGGTTCCAGCATACAAGCTATTTCCGGCGCAATAGCGACCTCAACCCATGGATCGGGAATAGGAATTGGTCCACTGCCAAGCATGGTGATGTCCATGACTATCGCAGGCACAGGGGGAAAAGCTTACCGGATCGAGCCAAAAGACGGAATCACCGATCCTGTCCTTTTTATGGCAGACAGTGAGGTTCAAAAGCATGCCATTGAGCTGATCCAAGATGACGAAACCTTTCATGCAGCCATGGTCGGTGTTGGGTCTATGGGACTGGTTTTTTCCATGATCTTGGAGGTTCAGGAATCTTATCGGCTTTATGAGGAGCGGGAAATATGGGAGTGGGAAAAAATGAAAGCCAAGATGCTGGAAGGAGACCTCTATACATTTATCAATAATCACCGTCATTTTGAGATATTGATCAATCCCTACATTGACGAAAACGAAGAATCACCTGCTAGAAAGTGTTTGGTTACTACCAGAAATTACACCCATTCCAGCAAAGTACCCCCGAACGCGCAACGGGAAAGAAATTATTTTTCATCGTTTGTTTCAGGCATCTCTATTTCAGGCAGGTTGTCTTCTTGGATTTTCAACAGAAACTCCCAAAACATACCCCGATTGACAAATAATTCACTCCTCAGGTTAGAAGATTTTGCGGAAAATGGAGGGGGTTTTGAAGACCTTTCTACCAGAGTTTTGGATCAAGGACTCGGGGAGCTTAAATTTTATGGTTATGCCATCGAAATTGGTTTTGAAATTGACAAGGCTTTCGAAGCAGTAGAAGTAATCATTAAGATCTGTCAGGAAGCCAGGGAATACGGACATTACCTGGCGGCTCCCTTTTCAATGCGGTATGTCAAGCAATGCCCCGCATTCTTTTCCATGATGAACCGTTCTGACACCTGCATGATAGAAGTCGTAAGTGTAAAAGGAGTCACAGGTTCCATCTCACTTTTGAAACGCATAGAAGCTGAATTGGTGGAAATCGGTGGAGTTCCCCACTGGGGGCTTTCCCTGCTCCCATGGTCCAAGGAGATGGTGTCCTCGGCTTTTCCCAATTACGAACACTGGAAAAAACACCAGGCAAAATTGGGAGGAGAAACCTTTACCAATCCGTTCATCAAAAACTTTCTAGACTGAAAACCCATTTTTCCTTAATTCCGCCATTTCTCTATAAACCGCCCTTCTGGCCCGATTTATGGCACCTACAGGTTTGTGGGCCTCCATGCATACCCAGGGAGAGAATGACAGTGCTTCTCCAAAAGCATTTCTTTGGTCTGTATCAAATTCCTGCGCTGGGATAAGTAAATCAGCCACAGGCACCGCTTCTTTTTTCCAGACAATGGATGTGTTCTCCAACGGTTCCGTCTTTTCGTCAGTATGCACTTGTACACATAAGGTAAATCCCTGCTTGGCTCCCTGAATATCCGCTTTTAACTGTTCCCTCAAAAAATCGTCCGACTTATCTCCCTCCAACGAATATCCCAAGGTAGGATTATGGGGTTTCAACAGGAACTTGACAAAGCGTTCCGGCCCATAAGAAAAAGCCCCTCCGGAAAAATACGACTGGGCCAACAGGTTGTCGTGCTTTTTGGAATATTTCAGGGTTAGATACAAGCTTCTCCAATGCCTTGGGTTTAGCGCAAAGACCAGTTGCTGCTTCCAGCCCATCAAAATGGCTTTGATGGCCTTATTATACAAGGGGATATTCCAGGCAGAAAGGATGGGACTTGTCGTCAACAGGAAATTCTGGCAATTTATTCCGATAGGGTCTTCTTCCAGTACTGGTGCGGATACATCCAACACCTTGATGGCCAGCCCCCTGCCAGAGCTTCCTTTATCAGATCCTATTTTCGGTGGAGCATTGGAAAACCTTAGCCAGACATCATAGCTTTTTGGATGCTGGAACAAACCCTGCCTAAGCATTTCCGGTATGTCGTTGTGAACGACCAACGTTCCCTTCAGACATCCGTGCATCTTGGGATGAAAATTTCTCTTGATAGTTCCTTGAGGATAGGTTTTCAAAAGGAAATCTTTCATGGTCTGAATGATATCCTCGATGTCTTTTTCTTCGGATTGATTTTTGCTGGATTTATTCATGGGTTGCTAGGTAGTGTAAAGCCCGAAGGCCGGGAAAAAAGAAATAGCTTCCGCCTTTGATGACGGTAAAGTTCGGCATATCCTTGAGTTTTCGCCTTATGGGATACTCGGGAATACTAAACTCATCTGATATAACCGTATCGGATTTGTAGTGGTTACCTATTATGGGGTCGGCATCGTGTTCTAGGCCACCGAATTTGTGAAAGTTGACCCAATTGTTTTGCACGAACTCAAATTGCCTCCGAATGTCCGTCACAAGGCAAAGGAAGTGCAAGCCCCGTTTTTCATTGTCCCTAGGCAAATCCATGATTTCCGTTGGTTGAAGGGGCTCGGTGACCGGAACACCATATGGCCTACCTTTGCGGATCATCCGATGTTTTGCTGCCATTTCGAGGGAATCTTTTTGAGTTCGTTCGGTAACGAGGTGGTCCCTGGGGTTGGTTCTCCGGATATGTGCGCCGATGGGGCATTTCAATCCGGCCTTATCCTCTTTCCAAAACCCAAATGCATTACTGGTACTCATAGCTGGATCTGGTTTATCAGGTGTCAGGGTAAGCGGGGAGCCATCGGGCCACCTGCCCACCATCTTGCTGGCCAAGCGTATGGCTTCTTCTTTGTCTTTTCCCTGACTTTTGAGGTAATCCCAAAAACCAAAGACATCCTGTTCCATTTGTCTAAAAACCAGGTAGGTGCCATTTTTTCCAAAATCCTTCTTATCCGCAAAATCCGGTGCCTTTGGCAGGATGTTTTCAGGGTCTAGGATAACTGGCAAGTGCGGCGCCGGCGCAAACTCACCGTACAGGTTTTTGTATCCCATGATAAATTCCCCCGCGGGAAAAGTCACCCCTTCCTGCCTCACGGGGTTGTCCACCAATTCCTCGATAATGGGTCTTGAAATATCATCCCGAAATCCAAAATGCTCCTTGTGGTCCCGCAACAGACCTGTAGGGAGTGAATGTAATTCCACTACCCCGAATTTGTCTGCCCGTGTTTTTTCGAAAAGAAGCTTCTCTGCCAGCGTTTCTGAATCCTTGGAATAAATAATCAGCATTAGGTGGATTTCCTCCTGCGCTGGGTTACCCCACGCCCAGTTTTCCGGTGCATTTTCTCCACTGTCTCCAAGGATAAACTGCCGGTGGCTTTCAGTCATACCCTCCCTAAATTCCCTTGAAAAACTGGCCAAACCTTCTGAAGGCAACTGCAAAAAAGAAAACCCCGCATACGTGAACGCAATTTGGACCGCATTGTCCGAAGGCTTATCCGTGGCAGGTGTAATGGATGGGAGCAATTCATTCACATATTGCTTTCCCAAGGCAGCATCCGAAAAGCGAAGTAAAACGTATTGCGCCCCAAGCAGATTCCCAAACCCACGAATCAGAAGCCCTTGCATATCATTCAGTTCCAGTGTCATGAGCCTAAATCGTTAAAAGCCATTCCCTAATTTCATCTTCATCCATTTTTTTAAATAAACCTTCCCGGAATTTATGGTTATTCTTGAGATTTTCCACGCTGAGATCTGTATTAAAGGCATACCAAAATTGAGTGATTTTTTGATGGACACGGACTCCATTCATGTATTGACTGCGGTGGTTATATCCCCGTTTAACCAGCCACGTTGTTGCGGGAAATCCGGCTGCATGGCTAAAAACCACTGCCATATTTCGGGAACGGTTGTCGCTGTCAACGAAGTCGTGCGCATAAGCTTCGGAAATATTGTCAAAATTGGCAATAAAAACGAGCCGTTTTCCTCCATCGAGCTGAAGCCATCGGGCGGTATGGACCGTTGGTATGTAGGAGAAATAACCAACTAACGTAATCAATCTGAGAGAAAGACCTAGAAAGATCCGTCGGATCAATCCTTTTTTAAGGGGTGAAATGACGGTCATTTCGTTGAGGACTGAATTCTTTTCTCTTTCAATAATCTGACGGATCCACCCATCGGATGCGGGTTCATTGGCGATATGCGGATTGTTTTCATTGATTCTGAGCCAGAGGAAAAGGACACCAAGCGCTACCAAGAATGCAGGAAAAATCAACCCTATCCAAAACAAAGCAGCAGGCGCCAAAAAAATAGAAAGGATAAGACATATCAAAGAGCACCCCATCAGAAAAAGGAAAACTCCCAATGGCAACAGCATGCTAAAGGTGTCAATCTTCTTGCTTTCGGTTCCCTGCCTCACCCAACCAAACTCGACCTGTTTTTTGATAAAATCTTCAATTTCTGTTTTTATTTTGGCTGGAGATAAATTGGTAAATCCGGGGTATTCGCGTTTCTGATCCAAGTATTCAAATACCCTTTCTTTGATTTTCTGTTCCCTACTTACCTCTTGGGGGGGAATAAACTTAAATCCGGAATAAAAAGCCTGGAAAACCGTCTTTTTGCGAATGAAAGATATCAAGTCCGCCAGATTGGAAACCGTAGGAGGGAACTCCTCGCTATATTCAAAGACCGCCTGAATTCGCTGCCCCAAGAAATTGGCCAATTCCAGAATATGTTGTTTTTTATTCCCCACAAAGCTGGTCATCAACAGTATCCTTGCAGGTAAGATTACCCCTTTGGCATATACCTGTTTGGGAAGCGTAAGCCAACTAATGAAGTAAGTACTTGGCATATTCTCCCTGTACTGTGCTTGGTTGTTTTTGGCATGTTGGTTAAATTCCATCAGTAATGCGTTGATCTCTTCCAACATTTGCTCCTCAACGACTACTGTAACAGTCAATCCTCTATGAATTGTGGACATAGGAGTAGAATAAAATTTATAAACTCCAATGTAAAAAATAAACCGCAATAAAATTTCATTTTTACGAATTATTCAAGAAACTAGATGTTTAAAAATTCTTGAATCGGGAATTGGCTAATAACAACCGAGCCATGGGGAAAATAAATACAGCCATTTCAATCTTTGGGACTTGTTTGACAAATATTTACTTGGACGGTACATTTTAATGAATTAAGTTAATTAAATTTATTAATCAAAATTATCGAAAGGATATACCTTACTTATCTCCTTTTACTCACAACCTATTTTGTTATTTCTGCATTATTCCAATTATCCAAACAGCTAGGTTTAATTAAAACCGGATAATGGGATTTTGATTCACAATCATACAAATACAGTAAAAATGCTGATCAAGCAATACGTAGGATTACGTATAATCAGATATAATTTAATACATTATATATAAATATATTGTTCAATTAATCAAAACCCAAGCCATGTATTGTGAAAAAATTAACGGATTGTTGGATTTCCAATTGCAGCACATTGCATTCAAGCATTTTGATCATTTATCCTCCTATCCAAATGTAATCAGTCCCTTTTCTAGGATGTATTTGATTACTGAAGGGGCCGGAAAGCTTACCACTGGAACTGGTAAGTTCCGTATGGAGGGGGACCATATTTATCTGTTGCCAAGTTTTACTCCCTGTACCTATGTGTTTCAACCTGGGCTCAGTCATATTTATATTCACTTTAAGGTCAGTATGAAAAATGGTCTCAACTTTTTCTCCTTGTTTCAGACCAACAAAAAGGAAAAATCGTCCCCTTTTATCCAATGTCTTTTTCAACGTTTGCTGGAAATAAACCCGGGACTGGAACTGCCCCATGACGATCCAAAAGTCTATCAGAACAAACCTTGGATAAACAAGTCGGCCACGTTTGAATCTCTCAAACACCACCTCGAAACGACAAGTATGATTGGCCAACTGTTTTGCAATTTTATCAATCCGGAGCCTACTTTGCCCACCACCAAGGTATTGCGCTATAACATGCAGCCTATTCTCAACTTCATCCAAGCGAACCTCCACAATGATATATCTGTGGATGAACTTGCTAGGATGGCTTGTTTTTCCAAAGATCATTTTACCAGGATATTCAAGTCCATCATGGGAATACCACCCCATGAATACCTTATCCGAAAAAGGATTGAAAAAGCACAAGGGTTGCTGTTGACTTCAGATTTCTCCCATGCACAAATCATGGAAGAGACTGGAATCAGAAACGTTTCCTACTTTTCCCGAATGTTCAAGAAACATACAGACAAAACTCCCGCAGAATACCGAAAACAAAGTTGGGATATGGGATGAGTTTTTGCTTTCAAGATGCGCCTTTCTATATTGGAAAATAATAAAAGTGGTCAACTTTTCTTTTTATTGAAAAATCCGGTGTGAAAAGAGGCCAGATCCCTGGGGACCTGGCCTCTTTATCATTAGAAAAGTGTATTCGCAGCACTCAATATCCGGGATTCTGGACCAGATTTGGATTTATGTCCATTTCGGACAGTGGGAATGGGAATAGGTAATGTTTTGACGGATCAAATACCCTTCGGATGTTGGTTCCTGGTTCTATGAGTGTGTTGATGTATGTTTCAGCCAACTTCCATCTTCGTATATCCCGGTACCGCATGCCCTCAAAGGCAAATTCCACCCTTCTTTCGTTCCTAATCCTGCTTCTCATTTGTTCCTTTGACAATCCGGCCGGCAAAGGAGGCATGTCCACGCCAGGTCTTGCTCTCACTTCATTTATTGCTTCATAGACAGCGGCAATAGGACCTTGTACCTCATTGGTTGCTTCGGCAAAATTCAAAAGAACCTCGGCGTACCGGATTAATATCCAGTCCTGTTCGCTTCGGGTGGAATAGTCAATCGGTAAAGACTCCACATTTCCTGCTTTGACGGGAGATAATCCGGTCTGGGAGGGAGTATTCCACGCAATACTTACGACTGCCCCCGACGCTTTAATTGCTGGATCCGTAAAGGCCCGGATGTTTTCCTTCAAGCGTGGGTCCCTGTTGAGCTTCCAGTTGCTGGGGCTATACAGCGGTGAGGTACCAATGGGTAATCCGTCGATGCATTCAAAGGCATCCCTTAATTCTGCTCGGGGATTCCACGTTCCCCACCACATTAGCTGTATGTCCTGTTCGCTCGAATTGTCGGGGTTCAGGTATTTGGTAGAAAACATAATCTCCGGATTGTTACTTTGGCCTTCGGCCAGGAACATGGTCTTATAATTGTTGAAAAGACTGAATTTCCCTTCATCCATTACCTGCTTGGCCGCTGCCGCAGCACCGGGCCAATCAGACATGTTGAGCATTACCCTGCTTTTGAGCGTAAGGGCAGAACCCCTCACTGCATGCCCCCTTCCGCTATAATCTGTATTGGGGAGATTCGCTATGGCAAAATCCAAATCGGTTAATACTTGGGCATATACCTGTTCTTTGGTGCTTTTGGCAATCGTGCCTTCCTCTATGGTCACCGGCGTGGTGTATAATGGAACGCCACCATAAAAGTCCACCAAATTAAAATAAAACAACCCCCGCAAAAACTGTACTTCGGCTTTGTAGATCGTCCTGACACTTTCGGGCATATCCACCTTTTCGATATTTGCCAAAAAGAAATTACACGAAGCTACCCCCCGGTAGCATTGATTATAAATATTGGCCAGTAATCCCCCGGATTCAGCTTCCATCATGCCCATGGCAAATGACCCTGTAGAACTTGTTCCCAAGCTTGCTGCGCCTTCATTTGCATCTCCTGCCATAATGGCCAAAGAATACACCCCATTGAAGTTAAAGGTACTCACATTTAGTCGGGAGTAAACCCCTGCCAATGCCATATCCGCATCTCTTTGGGTTTTCCAAAATGTGGGACTCGAAATCTGCGTTGTCGGATCTTTTTCTAGAAAATCATTACAAGACACCAACGCTATTAAAAGGGCACATACTAGGAGGTGCGGACGAGCTATATATTGCTTGATTCTATCTATCTGATTCATAGTCTTTCAAAATTTTTGGTTGGAAAAAGCCAGGGTTAAAGGCGTACTTTGAGGCCCATGGTGTAGGTGGAGATTTGTGGATAAGCTTGAAACCAGTTGGTAGCAGCTCTTTCAGGATCGGAACCCGGCCATTTGGTAAACGTCAGGAGGTTATCTCCGGAAACATAAATCCGTGCATTCTGTAAACCAATTCGCTGGGCAATTACCCGTGGGACATTATATCCGAGAGCAAGGTTCTTTAATCTAAGGTAGGAAGCATCCAACAACCAATAAGAGTTTCTGGTGCCCGTTACAGGCCCATAGCCAGATATATACATCGCTGGATGGTCGTTGGTAGACCCTTCGCCGGTCCACATGTTATTGATAAAGTCTACAGGAGGTGGTGATCCCTGGATATAGGGAACCAGACCCCAGGATAGGCCTTGGGTGCTTTGTTTGATTCCTTCGACACCTTGAAAGAAGGCATTGATATCAAAATTTCTCCAGGCCAAATTAATGGTACTGCCGTAGATAAAATCCGGGTGAGCTCCGTCCATCACCACCCTGTCACTTGCGTTGATTACTCCGTCGTCATTTTGGTCTTTAAATTTCAAATCTCCCGGCTTGGGGTTAAAAGGGTGTCTGGGACCTTCCGCAATTTCTTGCTCATTTTGGAAAATACCCGTCCACTCTGTCATGAAATGGGAATTGAAAGGTAGCCCTTCCTGGACGGTAAAGTTTCCGTAGATCGGAGCTAAAATGTTCATCACTTCATTCCTGTAAGTAGAG
The DNA here is from genome assembly GCA_038209145.1 of Cytophagales bacterium. Classification (GTDB taxonomy): domain Bacteria; phylum Bacteroidota; class Bacteroidia; order Cytophagales; family Cyclobacteriaceae; genus Lunatibacter. The sequence goes on from JBBQXZ010000002.1 coordinate 12,772, forward strand.
AAGTTTAAACTGACATTATACGTCAGTTCTCCAATCTGCTTGGTGGAGCCTAATTCAATCTCATATCCCCTGTTTCTCATCTTGCCAAAATTAACGGTAGGGGAAGTCATACCGATACTTGCTGGTATGGGTATATTAAAAAGGATATCATCCGTCACTTTGTCATACCAGTCAAAGGTAACATTCAACAGGCCTTCTTTGATACTTAAGTCGAAGCCAATATCTGCCATGGTGGTAGTTTCCCATCTTAGTCTCGGATCAACCATTCGGTTCATAACGGCCCCCGGAAAGTTTGTAGAAAAGGGATAGGAAGTGGTGGCCAATAATTCCTGATAGGGATACAATCCGATGTTTTGATTCCCCAATTGTCCCCAGGAAGCCCTTATTTTCAAATTATCCATCCAAGTACTCTGCATCAGGAACGGCTCCTGGGAAATCCTCCATCCCGCAGATAGAGAAGGAAAAAGTCCCCAGCGGGTGTCAGCTGCAATTCGTGAAGTGCCGTCATACCGGGCATTGGCTTCAAAGAGGTATTTTCCCTTGAATCCATACATTGCACGCATGAAGAGAGATTGAATGGCCCATTCTCCCGAACTTCCACTCGTACTTTGATTAAGGGGCGCACCGGCATCCAATTCTTTCAATTCATTTGTCGGAAAAAAGATCCTGGTACCTCCAAGTGATCGGTCCAGGTTATATTCTTGGTTGTATCCTGCCAGAATATTTACATCGTGAACGCCATTGAATTGTTTTTGATAATTCAGTGTGGAATAAAAGGTGGACAACATCTGTGTACGCCAGTTTTCCCTCACGCCAAGTTGCCAGGTGGCATTGTTGTGGGCATAAGACCCGTCTTTAAAAAAATAGTTGTCCACCGGGATTTCATGGTTCTTAAATGCCATGGTATTGTAATTGATGGCTCCCTTGGTAAACCAAGTCAGATTTTTCATGGGTTTGATTTCCGCATAAAGTTGTGGAAGCACATTATATCTGATATCGGTTTGAACGCCGCTGACATTTTGGGCATCGGGATTACGGACGGTCCACTCTCCTATCGCAGAGCTATAGCGGGCCACATAACCCTGCGAACCATTGGGTAAGGTCCTTGTTGGCGTATAGTTGGGGGCTGCCCCATAAATCGCCAATACCTGAAAATCCACATCGCCATTATCCCAGTTACTCCGCTGAATGTTCTGGTTTACAAATTGGATATCTCCGCCAAGTTTGAACCAATCCTTCACTTGGGTCTCAATAACCACCCGGGAGTTTAGTTTTTTAAAATCATATACACTTGTAATCCCCGGCTGGTCAAAATAACCCAATGAAACATTAAAGGTGGTCTTTTCATTTCCCCCTCCTATGTTGATGGATTGATTGTGGGCAACCGCTGTCCTGAAGGAATGGTCAATCCAGTCAAAATTGGGATAGTTTATGGGATCATTGGTATTGTTTCTGAAAGCATCAATCTCCGTCTGCGTAAAATAAGGCGCCTGCCCGGAGCGTTCTCTGCCTTGATTCCAATACATCATATAGTCCGCAGAGTTAGACAACAAATTCGGCAATCGGGTAGCTTGCTGTACCTGTACGTTGCTATGGATGTCAATGGTCATTTCTCCGGCTTTTCCTTTCTTGGTAGTGATCAATATAACACCATTTGCTGCCCGGGCGCCATAAATGGCACTGGATGCGGCATCCTTCAGCACCGAAATGGATTCCACATCGTTTGGATCCAAGGTGGTCATATCCCCGGCGATGCCGTTAATCAATACAAGCGGATCACTTCCCGCAGCACTAAAGGTACCTAGCCCCCTAATGCGGAGGGTGTTGTTTTCGCTTCCCGGTTTGCCGGAGTGTGATGAGACCTGCAATCCCGCTACTTTGCCCTGCAATAGATTTGCTACGTTGGTTCCGGGTCGCTTGATGATTTCTTCGGATCCGATGGTCGCTACCGAACCGGTCAGATTTGCCTTCTTTTGCGTGCCAAACCCGACTACCACTACCTCATCCAGGCTATTCAAATCTTCCTCCAAGACCACGTCTATCACGCTTCTGTTACCGATCGAAATACTTTGGCTGACAAAGCCGATAAAGGAGAAGGTCAGCGTGGCATTTTCCGGCGCATTCACACGGTAAGATCCGTCTCCATCCGTCACAGTACCCACACTGCTTCCCTGTACGACAACAATGACACCTGGCAAGGGCAGGGCATTGATGTCTTTGACAGTACCGCGAACGATAATGTCCAATTTATTCGTTTCCATAGCCACCGTCAAATTCGGTGAAAGCACCTGAATGCCAATGTAGAGAGCAAGAATCAATGCCTTGCCCCACAATTTATTGATAAAGATTTTTTTCATAATGGGTTTTTGATTTTTTTCAACCGTAAATCTATCCATTATCGAAGCCGCATCTTATGCACAAATCCGACATTTTTTGTCATAAAAACGACATAATAAATAGATTTCGGAATAAAGCTCACGAACAAACTGAACGTATATAAAAAATCGCATTCGCCCAAGGCCATTGGGATCAAGGTACTTTCAGAAGTTTTCCTTGATCTATTTTCAACCCAAAATCTGAAATAGGTATAATATTAGTTGGTGGAATCACCTCTAAAAAAGTCTTTTAGTTGCTATTTTCGATTTCACCGTAGCGATGCTATGACTCAGTCTCCAACTCCCCTGATTTTTTGGTGATTACAATCCTTCCCAAGAAAAATCAGCTTTTTCATTGAAAGGTTTATTTAAATCTAAACCCAAGTTTTTAGTCATAAAGCCAAAGTGTTTTCGGGGATATATTTTCATTTTCCAATTGTTGGGATATGTTGCGGAATTTAGTTACGGAAGTCTTTCTAAATCCGTCAATAAATGACAGTCTTCCCGTTGGCTAATGGATCCCTGAAAGATGAATACACCCTCTGGGACTTTTTCCAAGTGCTTTTCTCCAGTGGGCCTCATGTTATGCCTAATTTTTATTTTATGGATTCAATTGCAAATGCGTCATTAAATCTATCAATATCTTCGACATATTTAAACATTTCATCTTGACTATCATTGAACTTACAAACTCTGATTTCCGTAAAACCAACTGCCCTAAGCTCTTCGGATAAGGATTTACTATCCCACATCCAAAGATGATTGGAAGTGCCAATAAATGAACTAAAAAAACCTATTATGCCCTTTGGTTTTTCTTTTATTCCCAGTAGGGTATTGTTAATAAAATTCAAACTTGCTAGATTGTCACCCTTGTCAAGATCTTCAATATAAGAACGCGCAAAAATTTCCAAGTCTGGAAGAATACATCTAAAAATCCCTCCTTTTTTTAGAACCTTAAAAGAATTTCTTAATGCTTTTCTGAAGTCTTGAAGTGATAAGTGTTCCAAAGTATGAGAACAAAAAAGTCCGTCACAAGAATTTTCTTCAATAGGCAATCCCTTAATAATATCCCCATATTGAACATTACTTGGGAAAGAAGTTTTTAATTTGCTTTTCAAAATTGTTCCAATAATTGGTGTCTTTTGAATTATTAGTGTTGGAGAAATATCAAAATTTGTCCACTCTCTTGGAGCGGCAAGTCTACAACCATATTGTACATAGTTTTTTTTCATTGCCTATATTCTTGGATAAAAAGAAGTTTAACACCCGGAGAAAGGTACAATTCCGAATTTTACAAATTACAATTGCTAAATTACAACTATTTAAATTTTAAAAAAATCTTTCTGAAAAAAACAATGATATTAATTTAACGCTTATTTTTTATCGATTTCTAGTTTTTTTAATTAATTATTTTCCACTTTTTTTAGTTTTTACTATTTTTTGGATATATTTTTGTATTTTTATCTCAGGCTCAGTACTCAATGGTCTTTGTAATGAGTTATTATGATTGCGTCATCCTTGATCCGTATCACCCTCCATATTCGCATATACTTTCCGGAGCGCATCGCCGCAGTCCGTCTGCTGTGGAGTTCCGGAAAGTTTTTTCTCAGCCTGAACGCCGCGCCTTGAGCAAACAGATCCTGTTGTCTGCCATACCGAACGTTGAGATTGAAGGTAGATGCCCGGTTCCAGCTGGTATGAGAAAATCGGGAAGAAAACAATTGCAGATGCGAACCTTGACAGGTTGATCGTCACATCATACAGATTAGAAGTAAAAGGTGAAAGTCCCAGAAAATAAATGTAAAGTTGTAAGTCTAGCAGATTATCGAACCAAACCCGTTTTCACAGGGGTCAATATGCCCGGAACAGGGGTCAGTATTGTCCGGAATATCAATCCTTCAATTATTAATGCCATAATCTTATTTTTTTACTTCGCCAATGAATCATTGCCACTTCTACTCAACATTTCCAAAGTGAATCAACCGCTTTGTGAAATTTTACCGGATTATTTCGGTTTTCTGCCAGTTTCAATGTAGGCTATCCTGTTGACGCAGAGCACCGATTCACCCACCATCTGTTTCCCCTGCCTGGCGGGGGTTTTGCCCCTTGAAGAAAAAGTCCCCCAACCAGGTTCCAGCCGGAGATGCTTGGGAGAAACTCAGGATTTCCCCTGGAACTAATCAGATAAAAAGAAACAAAAAAAGCCACCTTTTAATAAAGATGGCCTGAATAATGTTTATTATAGCTTCTTCTCAATGTAAAAAAAAACCAACCTACAACACTTTATATTTAGAATCTTCAAACACAATATATTCCAATATTCCACCTTTCAAATTATACAGGTTTTCGAAGCCATACTTATCCTCCAACTGCTGAATGGCGTCAGCACTTCTTTTTCCGGATCTGCAATAGATTACCACTTTTTTATCGCTTGAAATTTTATGGGCATTCTCCATTATCGTACCTAAAGGGATAAGCTCCCCACCCATATTTTTTTCCTGATACTCATATGGTTCCCTTACATCGATGAGCTGAAACTCCTCTCCTCTATCTTTCCTTTCGAAAAATTCTTCCACTTCCATTTCTTTGACTTTTCTATCTACAGCCCTCATCCCACAAAACTGTTCGTAGTCAATCAACTCAAACTGAGTTGGGTGTGTGCCGTTCAATGGATTGGTATCTCTTCTTTTTATGGTAAATGTTCTGGATTGAAATGAAAGAGCATCAAACGTGTATAACTTACCGCTTAGCGGATCTCCAACTCCCGTAACAACTTTAATAACTTCAAGTGCCTGCAAGCTACCGATGATTCCAGGCAAAACTCCTAGAACTCCACCCTCAGCACAATTTGGAACTAGTCCAGCAGGAGGGGGACTTTCATAAAGGTCCCGGTAATTTGGCCCAAGAGCACCTACTTTGTTAACATAATTGAATACGGTAACCTGGCCTTCAAATTGAAAAATTGAAGCATAAACATTCGTTTTTCCAGCCAACACACAAGCATCATTTACCAAATACCTTGTCGGAAAGTTATCTGTGCCGTCAGCTATTACATCATACTCCTTCACAAGCTCCATGGCGTTTTTAGAAGTAAACTGGGTGTTATAAATTTCTATCTCAATATAGGGATTAATTCCCTCAAGCCTTTCTTTTGCCGCTTCAACTTTTGGCTTGCCCACCTCCGCAACGCCAAAAAGTACCTGGCGGTGTAAGTTACTGTCATCTACGGTGTCAAAATCCACAATGCCGATATGTCCAACCCCCGCAGCTGCCAGGTAGAGTAAAAGGGGACTGCCCAGTCCACCCGATCCAATTACTAAAACTCTCGATTTTTTTAGTTTTTGCTGGGCTTCCAAGCCGAATTCCGGAATTATAATATGCCGGTTGTATCTGGCTAGCTCCTTTTTGGAAAATGTAACCTCATCAACTGAACCACCCGCTATAGCTGGAACGATACTGATTATACTCCCCTTTTCCACGACTGTCTCACCAGCATCCATGTTTCTGATATCCTCTTCACCAACAAAAATATTGATGAAGGACGGGATTTTACCTTCGGCAGTATTCAGGTAGTTTTTTAACCCGGGGTAATTGAAGGACAGGTTATCCAAGATTTCTGAAATGGTCGATCCCTGAATTTCTACTTGGGTTGAATTTCCCGTAAATTTTCTCAAAGGGGTAGGAATAATGACATTTGGCATAATGTTATGTTAGTTAAATTGAATACTTTCTTCAACAAATTTTCTCTGATTATTTATTTTCCAACATTTTAACTCAGAAAAAGAAAAATCAACCAATGATATTATTAGGTAATAAAAACCCGGGAATGCGAACTTTCGGTCCAATTCAGACGGTAAGGCAGGGTGGTTTAGGTGTGTATGATAAATACCAAGAATACTTAACCCCTTTTCTATTGCTAATTTTTCAGTGAACAGGTAGTCTTTTGAACTAATTTTATAGCGCTTGGATTTATCTCCATCCACATTATTTTCTACTGGAAAAAACAGCCCAATTCTATCTTCTTCCAATACGGGTTTACCTAATATAAACCCGCAACTTTCTTCTGAAGTTGTCTCCAATGTAGCGATTAGCCTTTGAAGAGGGATGGATGACAAGCTAATCATATCATGAATTTTTTAAAACATACACCCCTAAATTGACTTCGATTGGTCTAATATGACTTCCAACTCACCAAAATAAGCCGTATCAATAATTGAATCAATCATAAGGGGAACCATTTCTCCAAAATCACTAACCTTAACTTTATCCGCGGCAAGAAAATTGGGGTCAATGCCCCACTTCAAAATATCAAGCGTCAGCGATTTATCCACTCTTTCAAGCGAATCTATAAAAATTTTCTTAAATCCTTTAATTAAAGTTTCCTTGGTTTCAAATTCACCTGTTTCATTTTGAAGCAATTCAATCAATGACAACAAATAAGTATCCTCGTAAGGAATGATAGAACTAATGATGATATCATTGGATTCATTAAGTCTTTTTCTTCTGTTTTCATAAACATTTATTAACAAATTCAAATCCCCGGGAGATCTCCAATCCAACTGTCCCCGAAAAAACTTCTCTCCATATCCTTTCGGATTACCAATAAATACGATGGGGATTTTGCGCTGGTAAAACTCTATATAATACAATGCTACTTCCAAACTTTCCACCGGCCACTCCAGGTTTTTCACCAATAGGAAGTTGCTTTTTTCTGATTCAGCGTAAATCAGCGCGTTCAACATCAAATAAGCGGCTTCCTTGACATTCTGAGCAGTCACAAACTTTCCGGGAGAGTGAATGGCAATATAGTCTCTATTTTGGGCTGAATTCGCCAATTCAATGTCCATAAGGCTGTTATCCACAATATGGGTAAACCTAACCATCGAAAAGTACTTTTGGGGACAACATTTCGAAAAGTAATCTACCAGCATTTCACAAATCTTTTTCGTAACCGAATAGATTTCTTCCGTGTAATACCTACTTGCTTTTCCAGTGGAAGAAAAGACAAAATGTTCTACACTAGATGTTGTTTTTACTGCTAAGAGCATGTTCCAAGTCCCCAAAACATTTGTCTTCACAGAAAGATTAATTTGGGTTTCTGCCAAGCCTGGATTTCTTTGGGCAGCTGTATGAAATACGAGTTCGGGATGATACTTGTCAAACAATACCTTTAATGCTTGAAAATCTAAAACCGAACACTTCTCAAAAACAATTCTTTTATCATGGAGAATCTGATAGATTGATTTTTCTACGTCGTTTATATCTAATACAACGATTAAACTCGGTTCGAATTCAATCAATTCTTGAATTAACGCAGTTCCAACACAACCCAGCCCACCTGTGACGAGGCAAATTTTATTTTTTACTTTCGACGTTATAAGATCCGTAGGCAAACTAATGGATCTTTCCCTTGAAGGAGTAAATGGATCTTCTGATAATCTTCCTTGAACTTTGTATAGCTGAACTAATTCCTCAGTCAATTCAGTTAGTTTAGGAAAATTCTCCAAATATTTTGATTTTTCGGATAGGTTCCAAATTGAATCAAACAATTCCTTTTCCATGATTGAAAGAGATTAAAATTAGTTGTTGATTTAAGGGATTAAAATTGCCTTTTTAGTTTTAAATACATTTTTATAAATTCAAAATGCGATTTAAACTCTTTAAAGATATGCAATTGAAAATTAATTTCCAATTTTTTTTCCTCTCAATCTCAAAAATGTTTAAATCAATACTTACTAAATAATTAATTATAAAAATATAAACTAAATTTAATTATAAATAAAAATGAAATAATAGTACATTTTTTTTTTAAACAGTAATTATTTCCAATAAATCTCAATTATTGGAATTTAAATAATTATACCTAATTTCAGCTAGTTTCTCCTATCCTGAAGTACTGAAATTCCATTGAGCCTTACAGTTTTCAAAATCAATCGTAAAAGTAAGAAATTCAAGTTGGCTAAAATTAATGTATTTAAAATTGTTTAATTTGCAATTAATAATACTGCATATTTTTTTTCAAGTACTTATCAAGGTTTATATTGTTCTTATCATAGATGACTTGCGCTAAAGGATGATCGTAAATGATTACTTCTCCCTCACTTTTACCTAATAAATCTTCTGATTTAACCAATTCTTTCTGAACCGTTTTATGCACCTTAAAATCTTCGTAAGTGATTGATTCCGCGTATTCTACCATGCTAGCTTCTACGTCCTGAACCGTAATTCTGTATTCAAAATAATTTGCCCCATTGGCAGTATATTGATTTTGGGGAAACTTATTGAGAAACGTTTTATATCTCTAATAATAACTAACAAATAATATTTAAATAAATTATAAGAACCCCATGCTGCCCAATGATCTGTCGGTTTCATGTTGAGGTTTTCCCCATGATGATGTCTGTAAACAAAGGGTTTTTACAGACTAATATGATCTTGAAATTTCCTCATCCCGTACTGGCTTTATCATACAACGTAAACATGGAAGTGACATGTCCCCCTATAATACTTGCATTTTACACATTTGCAACTGTGAACCCTGCCTGATCGATATTTGCCGAAAGGGATGGCTCCTACAGAAGCTCATCAAAATTAGTAGGAATGTATTGGTGTGCTTTCAGGCATTTTGCGATTCGTTCTTGGCCATATACCACTTTTATTGGATTGATCTCCCGGCCAAAAGTCCCTTAAATGTCCAGGTAATAATTAATAGTTATAAGGATATACAAATTAGAAGTGGATAACAAGTGATTTGAGAAAGAACATCAATCATTGACGGTCTTCGTCCGGATACTATGGATAGGTTGAATCCTATCAAATAACTGACGAGCATGGAACCTAACAGGAGTAACACATTGGGTAGATTCCACCAGCAGTAAAAAACAAAGAGCTGATCAACAACCACACTATACTTTGATGAAAACGACCATTCTTGCCTAAAAAAACAAATACGCCTACTACAATAGGAAGAAATACAATAAAGAGCCGAAAGAATTAAATAGCATACAGAAGTAAATATCATTTAACTGTTTTAAAATAAAATTTAACAGTACCCAACAGTACAAAGAGATTCGTGTTTTCAATATTTTATTTTTTTTAATTTTTTGGCTTAAAAAACACCTTGAATTTTTGATCGATTAGACATTTATTTAATTAACTTTATGGCCTTTAATGGAGGCGAATTTTTGGTATAATTTTAATTTTAAAGAATCATGTATTTTGAAGAAACCGGCCTGAAGGGGGCATTTATTATTGAAGTTAAAAAGTTAGAAGATGAACGCGGTTTTTTTGGAAGAACCTTTTGTCAGCATGAGTTTAAGGAACATGGTCTGGAGACTAAAATTTCGCAGGCAAATATGTCCCTTACCCAACTAAAAGGCACCTTCCGGGGGATGCATTTTCAGATTTCACCCTACCAGGAAACCAAACTGGTCAGATGCACACAAGGTGCAATTTATGATGTGATCATAGACCTGAGGGAAAATTCACCTACATTTGGCAAATGGATTGGAGTCGAACTGACTTCCGAAAACAATAAAATGTTGTTCGTTCCAAGGGATTTTGCCCATGGATTTATTACATTGGAAAACGATTCCGCCGTACATTATTTGGTTTCGGAGTTTTACACTCCGAATTCCGAAAGGGGAATCAAATGGGACGATCCAAAGTTTGGAATAAAACTCCCCATACCGATCACTCTAATTTCAGAAAAAGACAATGCTCATCCACCTTTTAATACAAACGGTTAGTTTTTATGATACTAGTAGATAATGCGTTAAACCAGCGGCATAAGGAAGGTAATCCTGTCCGGGTGGGAATGATAGGTGCCGGATTTATGGCTCAGGGGATTGCAATCCAAATTGAACTGTATACCCGTGGAATGGAATTAGTGGCTATTTCTAACCGGACGCTTTCAAAAGCGAAAAGTGTTTTCGAAAATGCAGGCATATCCGATACCGATGAAGTAACTTCTGTTGATGAAATCAACAATTCAATCAAAACGGGTAAAAAGGCTATCACCGACAATCCTTTTTTGCTTTGTGAAGCCGACGGAATAGATGCTATCATCGAAGTTACCGGAGCGGTAGAGTTAGGCACACAAATAGCGCTGAGAGCGATTGAGAATGGCAAGCATATCATCATGATGAATGCGGAGACAGACGGAACTGTTGGACCCATTTTAAAAGTATATGCGGATAGAAAAGGAGTGGTTTTCACCAATGCTGACGGTGATCAACCGGGAGTAACGCTAAACTTATATCGGTTTGTGAAGCAAATTGGCTTAAAGCCAGTCCTATGTGGTAACATAAAAGGGTTGCATGATCCATACCGAAATCCTACAACGCAGGAGGGATTTGCCAAAAAGTGGAAGCAAAACCCAGCTATGGTTACCTCTTTTGCCGATGGAAGTAAAATATCTTTTGAACAGGCGATCACTGCGAATGCTACTGGCATGAGAGTCGCAAAAAGAGGAATGCATGGTCCTACCGTTGAGATGGGTAAGCACATTAAAGATTGTTTGGATCTATATCCATTAGAGGACCTTCTTGAAGGGCCCGGAATAGTGGATTACATTGTGGGGGCAAGTCCCGGACCTGGCGTCTTTGTATTGGGCACCATGGATAATCCCATTCAAAAACATTATCTCAATCTGTATAAGGTTGGCGAAGGCCCGCTCTACTGTTTTTACAATCCCTATCATTTATGCCACTTTGAAGTTCCCATCACAGTGGCCAGGGCGGTATTGTTTCAGGATGCGGCCATTACTCCCGTTGATCATCTGGTGGATGTAGTCACCACGGCAAAAATTAATTTGACCAAAGGTGAAACCCTGGATGGGATTGGACACTATATGACGTACGGATTATGTGAAAATACAGATGTTTCCATACCCCAAAATTTGCTTCCGTTGGGTTTGGCCGAAGGATGTATCCTTAAAAACGACATTCCAAAAGATCAAGTAATCACCTATGACGATGTCATTCTTCCAGAGGGGAGAGTATGCGACAGGTTGAGGGATGAACAAACAGCGTTTTTTAGAGAAAAAGCGTCAAAGTAAGAATTCAAATGTCACTTACTTTTTTGAAAAATAAAATGCCCCGCTATTTATAATTAGTAGCGGGGCATTTACATTTATTTTTTATTTAATCCATTCCAATGAATCATTGAGTAAATCCTTCTCCTGAAAATTATTCAGAACCGTTAACCTTATCAACTTTGAATTTCTAAAACTGGTATCAGAAAATTCCATTAAGCGCAACCCTGCTTCTAATTCTTTGATTGATTTTTCCAGGGTAAACTGTGGTTGATGATTTGGTGCCAAAGACTCAAACAAGTCAAAATTCACCTTGTAGGACCGCTTGTCAGCAGGTGCGTCTTTGTTGATAGACAAAGTGACACCTGAAATAAGTTTTGTTACGGCTTCAGCCATCGTTTTTACCTGGTGATTCCATTCATTAGTCCCAATATTTACTGCCAAAAATTTGCCACCAACTTCGCTTTGCCTCTCTATAGCCCAATCCATTGCCCTTGACATATCTTTAACATGCACCATAGCTCTCCATGGGGTGCCATCACTTAATATGGTCAATTTTTTTTCCGCAACAGCGCCGGCTACGAAGTCATTTAGGACCAAGTCTAGTCTCAGTCTTGGGCTGAACCCACAGGCGGTGGCAAAACGTAAACAGGTAACGGTAAAACCATCGTCTGCCAATGGTTCTAACTCCTGTTCAGCGTAAACCTTTGACCTGGCATAAGCTGTAAGTGGGTTCAAGGAACTATCCTCTTTTTTGGCATAGTCATCGGCTGCACCGTACATGCTGCAACTCGAAGCAAACACAAAGTTTTTCACTCCTGCATCTTTGGCCATCTTAGCCAGCCGGATGCATGCCCTATAATTGACATCCAGGGTAATTTCTTCAAACTTCTTCCCCATGGGATCGTTTGAGATCGCTGCCAAATTGATAACCGCATCCACACCTTCCAATAAATTTTCGGGAAATGTGCGTATATCACCAAACATCTGCTGATCAATCGCTATTTCCGGGAGGTATTCACTTCCTGTTATGCAATTGGCAAAATAGCCCATATCGTACCCTACAATCTCAATCCCAGGATGCGTAGCCTTTAAATGTTGCGCGAGTACCGGGCCGATATAGCCCATGTTACCTGTAATTAAAACTTTCATAATATTCTCTGTTTCTTCATTTTTTTACCACACTTTCCACGGTGCTTTGTTATCATTCCATAGTTCTTCCAGATAGTTTTTATCCCGCAGCGAATCCATCGCTTGCCAAAAACCGGAATGAACATAGGCAGCGAGTTTGTTATCTAGGGCCAATTCCTCCATTGGCTCTTTTTCCCAAATGGTTTCATCACCGTCAATTAAGTCAAATACCTCAGGTTCCAAAACAAAAAAACCACCGTTAATCATTGCCTGATCATTACCGTCCCCTTGGGGTTTTTCTCTGAAATTACCTACTCGGTTACTATCTCCTTGGAGAATAAATGCGCCAAATCTGCCCGGTTGCTGGACAGCAGTAAGGGTAACGGGACATTTTTCTTTCCGGTGAAAATCAATTAAATCAGTAATATTCACATTAGAAACACCGTCTCCGTATGTCATACAAAAGGTTTCTTTACCAATGTAATCTTTTACTCTTTTTAATCTACCTCCAGTCATGGTATCCGCTCCAGTATCAACTAAGGTAACTTTCCAAGGCTCCAGGTTTCGTTTGTGAATAGTGATTTGATTTTCCACCAAGTCAATGGTAAAATCTGAGTTTAACTGAAAATAGTTGGAAAAGTACTCTTTAATGATATACCCTTTATAACCGCAACAAATGATAAACTCATTTATCCCGTAAAATGAATAAATCTTCATTATATGCCATAAGATTGGCTTGGTCCCTATATTTACCATCGGTTTAGGCCGAATAGCACTTTCTTCACTAATCCGGGTACCAAAACCCCCTGCCAAAATAACTGCTTTCATAGATTATAGACTTTAGACATTGATTTTTCCCTTGCAAATACTTTTTCAAAAACTTCACCCAAGTGATCGGCAAATATCTTGGAGTTAACTTTATTCAGGAACAAATCGGCTGAGTTTTGACTCATCTTTTCCCATATTTCTTTATCTGTTGCCAGAAGTATGATTTTTTCTTTCCACCGGTTTACATCATTCATGGCTACATTAAAACCGATGCCTTCTTCTTCCACATTAATGTTCAGACAAGGATTAGTGGTGATTACGGTTGGTTTCCCAAAAGTCAGCACATCTTGAATACTGGTCATTCCCTGACAACCATCGGTATTGGGTGGCAATTTTAACGGGATCAAGATGGCAATTGCTTTTTGATAGAACGGAATTAAATCCTTTGAGTAAGTAACTTCCCAATTTACTTCCACATTGGCAGGGATATCTTTGGTCTTTGGAAGCGAAGTTGGCGTACAAAAAATTTTTAATCGATAAGGTAATCCTCGAAAAGCTTCAATAATGGTTTCAAAATCACGGTCAGTATGTCCTGCGGAAATAAAGAATTCACACGAATTAAAGGGAATTCTTGTAAGGCAAAACCTTTCGTAATAGCTGATGTCAGGGCCCCATTGGGCTGTCGTGAATTTGTCTCCATAACTATCCTTATCAAGACCAATATTAGTCATGATTTTCAGATACAAAGGTTCGCTCAAAAAAACAGCCCCTTCAATCTGGTCAAGAATCAACTTGGATATGCTTTTTGTAAATAAATTATTATATTTTGACTTTCCAAACGATTGGTGTACACAAATAACAATTGGTTTATTGAATATGCCTAAAAACTTGAGAAAAAGAATTAATCTAAGATTGGCTAAAAAGTAAGGGGCATACAACACATCAAAAGAATTAAGGTGAAACAAAATTCTAATCTGCTGATCTAAATGGGTAATTCCAAAAAATTTCCCTAGCTTATTAATCCATTTGTGTTTTTCATGAGGGAATACGATCATATTTACCGTCCCCTCCTGATCAAGCTCTACTTTTCCCCAGACATGATGACTCCCACTAATTCCTTTTTTCCACAAATCAAAGGCTCGTTCCATGGAATAATTGTTCACTAAAAGAACATTCATAAATAACTTTTTTCAAAAATTAAACCTTTTTATAATTGAAATCAAAATTACAATATTTACACTTAATGTAATGACAAATCAAAATTAAAACCAGTTTTTTAAATTGTGATAAATGGCTTTAATTTAATAAAAAATATAAATATTATTCAATTATTGAATTGTAAAATCAATAGATTTCTATATTTATTTCTAAATCCGCTGATGCTATAAGTTCTTAAAAGAGTTAGGTTTAAAGTACAAAACTAGTTAATATTATCCGCTTTCTTAAGAAATATATATTTTATTTTTATTGAAGCGGATATTTGGAAAACCCCGCATAAATAGGATGCAAAAGCAGGGAAAGCTGGACTTGCGTGGTGTCACAATCTTTTGCCGTTTCGACACACTTCAAAATACGCAAATCATCACCTGAAAGGATTCTGCATCACGGAATGTAAAGAATCAACTTTAGTAAAATCACTTTGGAAAAGTAAAATCGCCTTCAGAGCAAGCTCCCCAGCACCGAACCTTATGGGCTTTTGTGGTATCTTCTTCCCCTCTTCTTTCAAGAAATTGACATATAAACCGATTTCTTGGATTGTTTTTCACTTTTCGCAGTAATATCCATAACTTGCTACCTATGCAGGAAACATGGAAATTTGTTAATTTGAAAGCTCCAGAAGCCGGAAAAACGACTCTTACCCCTTGGCTTATAGACCTATTTGATCAGAATAGCCAAGAGATGGGAATTTTCTTATCCTACTATTACCGAAAAGAAGGTGCCGTGGTAGAAAATGTCCGGATGATTCCTCCTGCAGCCGATTTATCTGACTTATCCGGTTCAATTGATGTAACATTCCAATTAATTCATTTCAATGCTTGCCTGAATATCGATGATACCAATACGGAAGAACTTACCCTTTCCTATGAGCTATCGGACAATGGAACTAAACTTTTACTTACAGGTCCCAATTGGCCTGAAAGAGAACCCGATGAAATATGACGCAAGACTTGCATTAGAACCTACTCCGAACGGGTATCCTTCAAAACTGCAACCTCCCCTCACTATTAAAATTGACTGCTTTTTTTGTGTTTTCAGCCCTTGGCGAATAGATTGCTACACACGGAGATAAACCATAATGCATAACTTGGGTTTATCTTTTGAATTTGTTTTAGTTGAAAATTCATTCCCTGGTTGTACTTTAGCCTGATTTTAGAATCCTCATATTACACTGTAACCTATGAAATCATTTGATGTAGTTGTCGTCGGTGCCGGACCCTCCGGTGCAATGGCGGCCTACGAAGCAGCTGCGGGCAATCTTTCCGTTGGCCTAATGGAGAAGAAAACCCTCCCCCGATATAAAACCTGTGGAGGAGGATTGGTCTATCGCGGCAAGAGAAAGCTTCCATTTGATATCTCTGATGCGGTGGCACGGTCTTACCATGATTTGGCCGTCTACTTTGACCATTCTCCCGTTTCCTTTACCACCTCCAGGGATTTACCCATCATCAGCATGGTGATGAGGGATACATTTGACCGTTTGTTGGTGAAAAAAGCTGAAGAAAGAGGCGTGGACTTAGTGGAAGATTGTGATTTATTGGGGGTGACCGATAAGGATGGGACCATCAAGCTCACCACCACTAAAGGGGATTTATTTACCCGGATGGTAATAGCTGCCGACGGGGCATACAGTCCTACGGCAAAACTTTTCGGATGGAAAGAAACTAGAAGGTTAATTCCTGCTTTAGAATATGAAGTAACCGTTCCAGAAGCAGATTTTCTAAGACTCTCCCATGAAGTACGGTTTGATGTAGATGCCATTCCATATGGATACGGCTGGTGTTTTCCAAAAGAAAATCACTTATCTATCGGTGTCGGTTGCTTTAAACACAGCCGGATCAATTTGAAAGAATATTACCAAAAATACCTTAAAACCTTGGGGATAAAGGAAATATTGGGTGAGGAAGCCCATGGATTTCAAATACCAATCTCTCCCAGAACTGACGGTTTTTATAGAAGCGGTGTGTTTTTAACCGGAGATGCAGCCGGGTTTGCCGATCCACTTACCGCAGAAGGCATTTCCAATGCGATATATAGTGGTCAATTAGCGGGAATTTCGATTGCACAACATCCCCGGGATTCTCAAAAAGCAGGTGAACAATACGAATTATCACTGAAAGAAGAGATGCTCCATGAGTTGAAAATTTCCGGTTTCCTTTCGAAGATATTTTACGAAAATCCCCGTCTCCGTAACCTCCTTATCGATCGATATGGGCAGCGGGGCTGCGAAATCCTCACGGATATCTTTATGGGAGACAGAAAATTCCCCAAAGATATCCGAAAGAAATTAAAGGAAAAGATTCCATTTTTACCTTTTTGAGGGCTTTTGAATGGGTATGCGGATGACATAGCTATCCGCTGTTACATAGAGGAATTTCTCGTCATTGTCCAGCGCTACATTTGACGTAAGTTCACCCACTTTGAGGCGCCCAATTACCACGCCCAATGCATCAAAAACCCAAACACCTCCGGGACCTGTGGCGAAAATAATCCCCTCAGCAGATACCTTCAACCCATCAGGTAGACCTTTCTCTTGGGTTAGTGCTTCGCTGCCGTCGTAAAATAGTTTACCATCCGTGAGCGATTTTCCCCGGTCTGCCAATCTATAACTATACCAATAGGGTTTGTTGGGGTCAGAATTGGCAATGATTAACGTCTGCTCCGCGGGCAAAAATGCAAGGCCGTTTGGACGGGTAAGGGAATCCAACAAAAGCGTTAATACTCCATCCGTATCATATCTATACACGCCCTGAAACCCAATTTCTTTTGCGGGATCATCGACATTAAATTCCAATCCATAGGGCGGGTCCGTAAAGTAAAGATTGCCCTGAGAATCATAGACGGCATCGTTGGGGCTGTTGAAGCGCTTACCCTGGTATGCTCCAACGATGGTGGTATAATCTGTCTTTGGCGATTGCAAGGAGGCGTTCATTTTACCCATTTGCCGGTCCCCGTGTTGGCACAATACGAGCGCACCTGTAGGGCTAAGCAGTAGTCCATTGGACCCAACTTCCCCACCCCGCCCTGTATCCCCGGTATATCCGGATGGATTAAGATAAACGGACATCCCCGAATCTTCCGACCAGCGGTGGACGGTGTTGGTAGGAATTTCTGAAAACAACAACATTTTTTCCGATTCAATCCACAGAGGTCCTTCCGTCCACTCAAATCCCGACCCCAAGATTTCTACCTCTGTTCCTTTGGGAAACAAAATATCCATCAGTTCATGGTTGCGCTCAATTTCCAAGGAGAGGGAAATTTCTTTTTCACCATCGCCTTGCTTTTCCCCGGCGGTACCGCAGGCTACACCTGACAAAAGCAGGAAGGCATATACGGATTTCGTGATTATCTTCATGAGTGATATTAGTCTGTTACAGAAAAGGCATAGATGCAGAAATGGTGGTATTTATCTCCCGGATTCAAGACCACGGACGGAAAATCAGGCTGATTGGGAGAATCCGGGAAATGTTGGGTTTCCAGACAAATGGCACTTCTTTTACCATATGTTTTCCCTTCTTTTGACTTTGAGTTGCCATTCATGAAATTGCCGGTGTAAACCTGCACGCCGGGCTGGGTGGTATATACCTCCATCTTTCTGCCATTTTCAGGCACAATCACCGTCGCTGCCAAATTGGGGGATTCCATACTTCCGCCCGGATTCAGTACCCAGTTATGGTCATATCCACCACCCACTTTCAACTGGTCAAAATCATCGTCAACCCGCTCACCAATCAGATGCGGTTCTCTGAAATCCATAGGGGTACCTTCAACTGGGGCAATCTCCCCCAAGGGAATAAGCACATCGTTAACAGGGGTATAGTTGTCCGCATTTAATTTCAATTGATGGTTATGCACATTTCCCTCACCGTGTCCGTTGAGGTTGAAGAAGGAATGATGCGTCAGGTTGACGACGGTTGGCTTGTCGGTTTCGGCCTCGTATTCGATCTCAAATTCATTATCATCCGTTAAAGAATAGGTCATGATCACGGTCAGGTTTCCCGGAAACCCTGCCTCTCCGTCAGGCGAAACGTATTTCATCTTCAACACTTGATCTGATTCTTCCAATACCTCCCAAACGACATTGTGATATCCTCCAGGCCAGCCATGAAGATTGTTTGGCCCATTATTGGCCTCCAGTTCATAGGTTTTGCCGTCGAGTTTAAATGAAGCATTGGCAATCCGGTTGCCATAGCGGCCTATTGGCGCGCCAAAATAGCCCCCGGGGCTGTCTTGATAGTCCTTTAAATTGTCAAATCCCAATACGACATCCTCAAATTTTCCGGACTTGTCAGGAGCAAAAAGCTCCACCACCCTGGCTCCGAAATTGGTAACGGTCATCTCCATGCCGTTTTTATTTTTCAATACATAAAGTTTCACCTCCCCCGTCGGAAGAGAAGCTTGAAATTTTGCCGGGTCAATTTTTGAATACATAAGGGGTTGGTTTTCTTCGGTTGATTTTTCTGGTGGTGAGCTACAGGCCAAGGCCATTGCAGCAGTGGTAAAAAGAAGGATGGCTTTTTTCATGTTAGATTATTTTTTGTATCGGATAGCGGAGAAGTGGGATCTGACTGGCAAGGCTTGGCAGTGGCAATCTTTCCAGAAAAGGAATCCCAATGGTTTTCCTCTTCGAAAAGTAGTAAGGGAAGGCCTTTAAAAGAAATAGAAAGAAAATTTTTGGTTGCATAGCTTTTGGGTTTGGAACAAATTTAGGTTTTTTACCCGGTACCCCAAAGAAATTTTTTAGCTATCCCATTCCTTTCTTACCCCTATGAATAACAACACCGGATTTAATTCTTCCCAATTGCTGTATGCCACATATATAATGGGGATTTATTAAAACTGTCAAAATTTGGTTATTTTTAGCCAAATGAAACACTTAGCCTCTAATTGCCGCCATATATTCTTTATTTCCTTGGTCCTACTATCCTGCCAAAAGCGCTGGTCAGACGAAGTTGCGGCCAATGAATCGGTGGCTACATTTATGCAGAATTTTGAAGGTAGGGGTGACCTTACCGATTCCCTTTCCAAACCTACCTCACCGATCGATGCTTTAAAGGCCTTTGAGATTTCGGAAGATTTATCGATTTCACTGGTTTTGTCCGAACCGGAAATCGTGCAGCCCTTGGAAATAAACTTTGACCACAAAGGTAGACTTTGGGTAGTGCAGTACAACCAATATCCATATCCAAAGGGGTTGAAAGTGACCGCCATAGACAACCACACGCGGATGACCTTTGACAGGGTGCCGGATGCCCCGCCTTTAGGGGCCAAAGGGGCGGATAAAATCACATTTTTTGAGGATACCAATGGGGACGGAAACTTTGACAAATCCACAGATGCCATAACTGGGCTGAATATCGCCACTTCCGTGGCCTTGGGTAGAGGCAAGATTTGGGTGCTTAATCCACCCTACCTATTGGCCTATCCGGACACAGACAATGACGGGATACCCAACGGGGAACCCGAGGTTCATGCCAGAGGTTTTGGCCTGGAAGATACCCACTCGATAGCCAACAGTCTCACTTGGGGACCGGATGGCTGGCTGTATGGGGTGCAGGGAAGCACCACCACCGCAACGATAAACACCAAAGCAACGAAAAATCTCAGGTTTCTGGGGCAGGCAATCTGGAGATATAATCCAGAAACCACGGTATTTGAAATATTTGCCGAGGGAGGCGGAAATAACCCTTTCCACCTGGAGTTTGACGGCAAAGGAAGGATTTTTTCCGGTTCCAACGGATCCGGGAGAGGACCCTATTATAAACAGGGCGGTTATTATGTTAAAAGCTGGGGGAAGCATGGTCCGCTGACCAACCCCTATGCTTTCGGATACCTGCCAACAATGCCCTTGGAGGGAGATACCAAAAGGTTTACACACGGGCTGATACGCTATGAAGGAGGCGCACTTCCTGATCGCTTTCACGATAAAATGTTTGCCGTCAATCCGTTGCATAATTATATCCAGCTTACCCGGTTTGAACCATGGGGGTCATCGTATAAAAACGTAGACGAAGAAATCGTTTTGTCCACGCCTGACAAATGGTTTCGCCCCATAGATATCAAATTAGGCCCTGACGGTGCCATCTACGTGACAGACTGGTATGACAGCCGGCTATCGCATGTAGACCCCCGGGATACCTGGCACAAAAGCAGTGGAAGGATCTACCGGATCGGACCAAAAGAACCGACTGCCATCCAAGGCTCTTTTGACTTGAGCCAATACAGTTCCCAGGAATTGGTTTCCTTACTGTTTCACGAAAATAAATGGTACCGGCAACAGGCCCAGCGGTTATTTGCAGACCGAAAAGACACCCGCATTATTCCTGAATTGCTGAAAGTGATGCAGGCAAATACGGGCCAGGTTGCTTTGGAGGCACTATGGGCCATCTACTTGTCCGGGGGATGGAACGATTCAGTAGCCAAGCAAGGACTTTCTCATGCCGACCCTTTTGTCCGCATGTGGAGTGTAAGATATCTTGGGGATGAAGGAAAGGTATCACCCGTCTTGTCGCAGGCACTTAATGAGTTGGCGGCTAAAGAACCCCATCCTGAGGTGCGAAGTCAATTGGCTTCCTCTGCCAAAAGACTTACCGTTAGTTCAGCGATTCCTTTAATCAACGTACTGCTAGCCAATACCACAGATGTGGCCGATCCGGATATTCCTTTGTTGGTCTGGTGGGCGTTGGAATCCAAGGCCCATGAAAACCATGGTGCAATCTTAAAGTTATTCCAGCAGGCAGACACTTGGAAATGGCCCTTGGTGGAGCAAACAGTCCTCAAAAGACTCGCCCAGCGTTGGATAATGACTGGGGAAGAAGGCGATATGGAGGCCTGTGCGGCATTGCTTCGGTTGGCACCGGCAGAGACACAAGAAAGACTTTTGGTGGAGGGAATCATGGAAGGATTGCGGGGAACGAGTGCGGCCTCACTACCCAAAGAACTTGCTGAAATCTTGGAAAGCTTTCAGGAGTCACTTGGCACGGCACCTCTCACCTTATCCTTAAGGCAAGGTGATCAGGAAGCCATTAAGGAGGCATTGACCATTATTACCGACCGCAATCAAGAGATTGGTTTGAGATTGAGCTACACCGAAATAATGGGGGAAATTACTCCGGCAGAAGCCATTCCGGTATTAATATCCTTGGTGGAGAAAGAACCCTCTTCGGCACTAAAACAAAATGCGCTCCATGCTTTGCAAGGATATTCCACTGGCGAAATCGGAGAAAAAATTGCCAGTATGTACCCAGGAATTCGATCCGACAGCTATGTACGGGAAGCAGCCATTGCGCTCTTTGCGACTAGGCCGCATTGGGCAAAAGCTTTTTTTAATGAGATTGAGCTAAGCCACGTCATTTCACCTACTGATGTTCCCCATCAACTTGCCCTTAGCTTCAGCTTCTTGGAGGATCCCATCATCAACAAAAAAGCTAAGACCTACTGGCCGGCTATCAAACCTTCCACAGCTTCAGAGAAAACCGGTCAAATAAACAGATTAAAAGCGGTATTGACTAAAGAAAAAGGGGATCCGCTACCTGGAAAAGCCATCTATACAGAAGCTTGCGGTGCCTGTCACCGCATGAAGGGATCTGGCGGCACTATCGGTCCAGAACTTACCGGTTATGACCGGAATAACTTGGATTATATGCTCCTTCACATCGTTGATCCCAATGCGGACATCCGGGAAGGGTACGAAACCTACCGGATAAAAACAACAGATGGTCGTATCTTGGCTGGAAGTATTGTCAGTCAGGCAGGCGGAACCATAGAGCTTGTTCCGATTTTTGGAAATAAGAAGACCATAATACCGGAGGACAAAATTTTGACAAAAAAAATCCAACAGGTATCCTCCATGCCTGAAAGACTATTGTCGCAATTGAGTGAACAGGAAGTGGGGGATCTTTTTGCCTATCTGATGCAGGATTAAATTGACCTGATTGTCTATTTCAATTCGGCTTAATTCGCCAACTCCATTACAGCTTATGCCATACATTTGTCACAACCTGTCAAAGTTCGCCTATGACTCTTCACCCAGCAACTTGGAAGGTGCTATCAATTCCCTTTGCCTCAGTCCAAACTCCTCAATGGCATATTTTTTTAAGTGATTTTGCATTTCTTCCACGTCATCGGTCAAAAGAAACAAATTCAGATCAGATTTACTGATTGTACCAACCTCTGCCATGTGGACAATATGCTGATATACATGTTGGTGGAATTTTTTACCCATCAAGACCACAGGGAAACGTTTTATTACCTCTGTCTGAATTAGCGTCAACGCTTCGAAGAGTTCATCCAAGGTGCCAAAGCCTCCGGGCAAAACAACGTAACCATAGCTGTATTTGGACAAAAGCACTTTTCTGACAAAAAAATACTTAAAATTGACAAACTTGTCTAGGTAGTCATTGGGAAACTGTTCAAAGGGAAGGATGATGTTACAGCCCACAGATTTTCCTCCTGCATTTTTTGCTCCACGATTAGCAGCTTCCATGATACCCGGACCGCCTCCTGTCATAACGGTAAATCCGAGTTGGCTGATTTTTTCGCCAACTTCCATCCCCAGTTGATAATAGGGATCTTTTTCTTCAAATCTCGCGGATCCAAATACGGTCACACAAGGTCCTACAAAATGCAGCGTACGAAACCCTCGAATAAATTCAATCAATACCTTTAAGCTAAATTTAAAATCTTTATACCTGGTCTGCGGACCTGCTAAAAACGCCTTCTCTTCAGGGTTAACCAAGGATGCTGTTGTTTTATCTTGTTTTTTGATCATAAAATGAAAAATTAAATCCCCTAGATCAGGCAACTAAAATTGGTGCCACTTTTTCTTAACTTTATCCGTAAATTAAATCCAATTCACGTTAGTTTACGGAATGGTATGGATAAAACGTCATTTTTCCTAAGTAAGTTTATCCAGGCTGTTCGCACTCGAAGGCCATCATCACCACATAACCGGTTAATCTATAAGTATAAGATTGCTTTTGAAGCAATTAGAAATAAAAACCCTGCAAGGAAGAAGTTTCAAAAAAATAGATCAGACCATTGCATTTCGGATTTGAATACAATCGATCAAGTCATTCACCCCAAGTAATCTTTTTTAATTTATCCTTAAGACCTTCGAGGGAAGTTAGGTTGATTTTGAATTCACTTTTCATTAAGGATATCAATTCCCCACTGCTATCAAGGTTTCGTTTTTCGGTACTTCCATCTTTATGATGAATGCTGAATTGGTTGTTTTTGAGTGTGTATCGTCCTTCTGGAAGGGTTCTGGCAGCCATTAGGTCTTGGGTAAAAACAGAATCCGAATGATTTCCCAAATACCAACTGATAACCTGGTAATCCGAAAGCAAATATTCCTCGAGTCCAAACTGGTACATGTCTTGCCAAAAGCCTTTGAGCTGTATAGCCAGTACATACTGGTTCCCCAACCTGCTTACCCGAAACCATTCGTGGGATGTAGGCTGGGGTTCTTTGGTATCCATCGACAAGGGAGCCGTCAAGGTATTTCCACCAAAACCCACATCCACCAGATAATTTTTACCCTCTACCCTCACCATCAAAACCATGTGGTCCCTTGGCAGGATTTTACTTTCCCGCACGTTCCAAAGTACCCTGCCAGCCAAACTTTTAACTTCAAAACCCAGTGTACATAAAATGGCACCAAAAAGAAGGTTCTGCTCAAAGCAATAGCCTCCCCTTCCGCCTACCACCATTTTTTGAAAAATGGCAGCCGTTTCAAGATCTACATCAATCCCTAAAAGTGGGCTTAAAGACTCAAAAGGAAAAACCTGTGGGTGGAGATAGTGCAACTGTTGTAAGGTAGAAAAATTAGCCGCAGGCAAAGTGTCCACCCCCAATCTATCCAAATAGCTTCTTATATCTGACGATGATAGGGGGTGCAGAAAAGGAGAGTAGTCCGGTCGGGAATAGGTTATTGCCATGTTGCTGCTTTGCAAATGTTGGTAAACAATCGGCTAGAATTCATTGGAAAGGATAAGTTTGACGGATTTATCCAGGTCCACTAAGTTATCTTTGATCATTTGCCATACAGCCAGTTGGCGAATATTAAAATTATCGTGCCGCAACAACTTCTGAAAAGACTTCAACAAATACCACGGGTAGTCGTATTTTTCAAGGTAGCTGTTGTCAACATCCTGAATGGCTTCGCCAATCAGGGCAAATTGAAAATAAACCGCATCCTGAAGCATGGTATTCGCCTTAAAATCATCCCAAGTAGCAAACCTCATGTATTCGTTTATCTTTGCGTTTGCCTGGAGAATTTCCCGAAAACGGTTGAGGTTTTTGTCACCCTTTTTCATAAATCAAAATTAAATCGTCTTTGACTGATAACCAGACTTCTTCTTTGAATTGGTCAGCCCAACCTATATCGATTGGCCTTCCCACCCTTTTTTCCAATTTATATTTGATATCTGCCAGGTCAAAATAAGTAAATGAATCCGCTGTCTGAATAGCTAAATTAATATCGCTCTCGGCTGTAACCCGTTTTGTGGCAAATGAGCCATATATCCAGGCTTTTTCCACTTTTTGAAATCTACTGATGACATCTACCAGATCTGAGAGGTTTCGACGATAATTGAATTTTTGATAATTGCGAAAAGCAACCACTTGATGGGATAGTTTCAGTGCCTCTTCGGCAAATTCGTGCTCTTCACCGATGGCAGACGCCACTTTTTCCGCCACCCATGGGGTGAACAAAATCTCCGGTGAAACATCAAAAATTGAGATAAGCTTCACCACCTGAGGTTTAGTTAACTTTCTAATTCCCCTTTCCGCCTTACTCAGTATCGCCTGATCTACCTGAAGGAGGTCGGATACCCTTTTGAGCGTCCATTTCTTTTGCTTTCTTAGTTTTCGGATTTTGTCTCCAAACGGGTTTATCATGAAGGATGTGGCTTTGATGACCAATTTAGGCAATATAATAAAAAAAGCAAGACCTGAATCTTGCTTTTTTTATACTTGGACAAAAAAGGTAAGCCCTAAACCTTAGGCAGTTTCCAGCCGTTGTTATAATTGGCCCGTGCTATTTTATTTGCTTCGGCATCCGAAAAAGCTCCTTTTGCGGCATCCCAATAAATCTTCTTTCCCAACTTATAGGCTACGTTGCCCATGTGGGCATTGATGGCAGCCACGGAACCTGTCTTTATCCCACATTTTAACATGGTGGGATCATTTGCTTTGATGGATTCCACAAAGTTTTTGCAATGCAGTTGCAATGCGTTTCCATCCGGCTTTACCAGCTCCATGGCCTCAATTTTTTCCCTACGCTGCCCATTTACATTTTCTGTTTCGGCTATGACTTTCCATCCCCCCCTATTGACGACTAAGGTGGCGTTGTTGCCAATAAACGCGATGCCTTCTGTAGTTCCATAATTGCCTCCGTCTATGCCTGTGGCATGTTCCCAAAGCATGTTGAATCCATCGTATTCATACACAGTCTGCAAGGTATCAGGGGTTTCGGAAGCGTCGTCAGGGTATGCCAATTTACCTCCGGAGGCCATAATGGATTTGGGAGCACTTACTCCCATCGCATATAAGGCAATGTCGATTTCATGGACACCCCAATCAGTCATCAAGCCACCTGCATAGTCCCAAAACCAACGGAAATTAAAATGAAACCTGTTTTCATTGAAGTCACTGGTCGGCGCTGGCCCAAGCCACATTTTATAATCTACTCCCGGAGGAGGGGTTCCATTGGGCATTACCGGCACAGGTTTCATCCACCCCTGATAGGCCCAAGTTTTTACCAGCCTAATATTGCCGAGCTTACCTGATTTCACAAAGTCAATCGCCTGGGCGTATTGGGAACCACTGCGCTGCCATTGCCCAACCTGGATAATTTTGCCATAGCGATCCGCTGCTTTTACCATCAGGTTACATTCCTCAATGGAGTTGGCCAGTGGCTTTTCCACATAAGCGTGTTTGCCAGCCGAAAGACTGTCGATCAGATTCAAGCAGTGCCAATGATCCGGCGTCCCGATGATAACCGCATCAATATCC
Organism: Cytophagales bacterium; assembly: GCA_038209145.1. Taxonomy (GTDB): domain Bacteria; phylum Bacteroidota; class Bacteroidia; order Cytophagales; family Cyclobacteriaceae; genus Lunatibacter. The sequence continues at coordinate 39,313 of JBBQXZ010000002.1, forward strand.
TTATCTTCGAGCATTTTGCGATAATCTTTGTATTGCTTTGGCTTTTTGCCCTGCAGCTCCACCACATTGGCAGAACGCTGGTCGAGGACACTTTGGTCCACGTCTGCCAGTGCCACACAGTTGACTTCCGGTAGCAAAAGGTGGCTGTTCATGTTGGACCATCCCATTCCCTTACAGCCTATCAACCCGATATTCAACTGGTCATTGGCACCCACTCCCACTCTCCGCTTTAAAGCGGCAAGATGCTCTGCGGAAATGACATTGGGTAAAGCCGCCATACCGGCTGTCGCCAGGATGGATTTTTGAATAAATTTTCTTCGTGTATTCATGATTCTTTTGGTCTAAAAGTCTAATTAATCGAGCTTTCTTATCCAGATGTTTCGATAGCTTACCAGATCTCCATGGTCCTGTAAGTGAATGGGTAATGCTGCCGGATGCGCCACATAGTGGGGGATTCCGATGTATTCGGTAGGACCTTTTAACTCCACATTATTTAGAACCAAGACTCCGTTATGGATTACTGTAATTCGTGCCGGAGAGATCAACATCCCGTTTTGATTGAATCGGGGAGCGGTGAAAATAGCATCATAGGTGTTCCACTCTCCCGGAGGACGCATGGCATTGGCCAGTGGAGGATGTTGTTTGTAAATACTTGCCGCCATCCCGTTGGTGTAGGTTTCATTGTCATATGAATCCAAAACCTGCAGTTCGTACTTCCCCATAAAGAAGAATCCTGAATTCCCTCTTCCCTGGCCTGTGCCCTTTACGACTGTGGGTGCTGTCCATTCCACATGCACCTGTACATCTCCGAAAGTATCTTTGGTGCGTATGCCACCTGCTCGTGGCACAACGGTAAAAGCTCCATTTTCCACTTTCCAGGGAGCGGCGGCGCTTCCGTCTTTGTCACTTACCCAAGCATTTAGATTGTTCCCGTCAAAAAGGACGATGGCATCCGCAGGCGGCTGATGGTTTTCTTTGCCGGGAGAAATTTTCTTAACAACCGGGGTATAAAATTCGGTAGCCTGGGCGGGCAATTTAATCTCCTCCTGCTGGGCCATGGCCGGGGAAATTAGAAAAAGGCCCGAAATGAGACCCAAGGATATTGCATGTGATTTCATAGGTTGTTTTAGTTATGTTTATTGTCAAGTTCAAAATAAACGAATATTGAGAAAAAAACCCCACCATTCATAAATAATTTTTAGCTGCTTCATGCCAAACAACGAGAAAGGCTCCTGAGATTTTTTCACTTTTCGGATAAAAAAATCAGATCCTCCATACAGATCCCGGCAAACTCATTTAAAAAGCAGTAACCGAATCTTTCAAGGTTATACTTATAATTTACATCTATATATTGCCCTATTAACTTATTTTTAACGCATCACTTTGATTTTGTGAATTGTTTTTTTCACTTAATCTTGTATCTCCAAATCGGCAAGCCAAATTTTTTGCTTCGGTGTTAATCCGTATTTTTGTGCCATGCATGTGAAGACACTATCCCTTACTCCCCAGCACTGGGAAGATTATGAGCTCTTGGACACCGGGGGATTTGAGAAATTGGAGCGTTTTGGGGAATACATACTCAGCAGGCCTGAACCACAGGCGATATGGGATAAGCGCATGGATGACGAAGCTTGGCGAGAAATGGCCCATGCGCATTTTGCCAAGGAAAAGGGAAATCCAGACAAGGGCAATTGGGAAATCCTTAAAAAAATGCCCCAACATTGGTCCATCACCTATCGAAATCCGGCTGGATTACGAATGACCCTAAATCTCTCGCTAACCTCTTTTAAGCATATCGGCATTTTTCCGGAACAGGCCGTAAACTGGGACTATATCACGGAAACGCTCAAAGGGCATCCTCCGGGAAAAGCGAAGGTGTTAAATTTATTTGCCTATACAGGTGCTGCCAGCGTAGCCGCCAAGGCGGCGGGTGGGGACGTTACCCACCTGGATGCGGTAAAGCAGGTAGTAACTTGGTCCAAATTCAACATGGAAGCCTCCGGTCAGCAGGACATTCGCTGGGTCGTGGACGATGCCCTGAAGTATGTCAAGCGGGAAGTAAGAAGAGGCAGCCAATATCAGGGAATCATCTTGGATCCACCCGCCTACGGCCGGGGACCCAACGGTGAAAAATGGATCCTTGAGGATAACATCAACGAACTTTTAAAACTTAGTGCCCAAATACTTGATCCTAATCTAAACTTTTTCATTCTCAACATGTATTCGCTTAGCTTTTCGTCGCTGATCGCTGCCAATTTGGTCCAGTCAAGTTTCCCAAATATTTCCCATGCGGAGCACGGTGAACTTTACCTGGAAGACAAATTTGAGAAAAAATTACCCCTTGGTATTTTTTGTCGGTTTAGAAGCAACCAATAATCTGCCATACCCACTCCTAATCTTCATCCATGAACAACCGACAGCTCTTTCTTTCCAATCTGGCACAGACGACCGATTTTCCACTACTTTTAGAAATAGACCGGGCAGAGGGAATTTGGCTGTATGGCCCTCAGGGAGAAAAATACATGGACCTGATATCCGGGATCGGAGTCAGTAACGTGGGACATCGCCATCCCAAGGTCCTCGAAGCGATACACCAGCAGCTGGACAAGTACCTACACCTGATGGTCTATGGCGAATATGTTCAGGCTCCCCAGGCACTTTTGGCGCATGCCCTATGTCAGACACTTCCCACTACATTGGATAATGTATATTTGGTCAATAGTGGCAGCGAAGCCGTGGAGGGTGCCTTAAAGCTTGCCAAGCGATACACCAACCGCCGGGAAATCGTATCCTGCATAAACGCCTATCATGGATCGAGTCATGGCGCACTTTCCGTGGGTGGCAACGAGCAGTTTAAGCGTGCCTACAGGCCCCTTCTGCCGGGAATTTCCAATATCGTTTACGGTAGTTTCCATCAGTTGGAAACCATTACCGAAGATACGGCAGCGGTAATCATAGAAACCGTACAGGGGGAAGCCGGGATACGGGTAGCGTGTACAGCATACTTTAAGGCCCTAAGAAAACGATGCGATGAGGTGGGTTCCCTGTTGATTGTGGACGAGATTCAGGCGGGTTTTGGCCGTACCGGAAAGTTTTGGGCATTTGAGCATTTCGATTTCGTTCCCGATATCGTTGTCTGTGCCAAAGGAATGGGAGGAGGAATGCCCATAGGGGCATTTGTTGCGCCGCAGCGAATCATGTCAGCATTTAAAAATAATCCATTGCTGGGGCATATCACCACCTTTGGTGGTCATCCAGTTTCCGCGGCAGCTTCCCTGGCCACTCTGCAAATCCTTCAGCAGGAAAATCTGATAGCGCAGGTGGAAGAGAAAGCCGATCTTTTTAGGGAGCTGTTAATACATCCCAAAATCAAGGGAATACGGAACAAAGGATTGATGATGGCTGTGGAATTTGAGTCGTTTGAGGTATTAAAGCTAATAATTGACCGGGCTATCCAGTTAGGGGTGATCACCGACTGGTTTCTGTTCTGCGACGACGCCATGCGAATAGCCCCACCCCTGATTATTTCCCATGAGGAAATAAAACTTTCGTGCCAGGTTATCCTAAAAGCCATCAACGGAGATTGAGTCGATAATCAAAACAATCGCACCATTCTTCCGGTAATAGTGTTGCACTAAACTAAATCAAACCAATATGAAATCTAGCAAAGAACATAGCTTTCCGGTAAAAAAAGCCGATCGGGAATGGAAAGAGAAATTGGATCCGGAGACCTATCATGTGTTGAGACAGAAGGGAACGGAAGGCCCTTATACCGGCCAGTACAATCTGAACAAGGAGACAGGCATTTATGAATGTGCCGGATGCGGAAATGAAATTTTTCACAGCAAGCACAAATTTGACAGCGGATGCGGATGGCCAAGCTTTACGGAGCCTGTAAATCCAGCGGCTATTCTAGTGGAAATGGACAGGTCCTACGGGATGATCCGGGAGGAGATTATATGTGCTTCCTGTGGGGGACATTTGGGCCATCGGTTTCCGGATGGACCCAAGGACAAAGGAGGAATCCGCTACTGCATCAACTCCGTTTCATTGGATTTCAAAAAAGACGACTAGGAGAAAAAATCCATGTTGAATATGAATATCAATTCATTTTTGACGATTTTAACCCCACATTGGTTATTATTGTAAAATATTCAGGGATTTTACAGATTTAAAATAAAACCAACCGATTAAGCTATGAGAAGAAACAACCTAATTGTGCTCTCCGCCGCCATATCTATACTTACCACATCCTTCCAACTTCCCGGTTCATTTGCCCAGGAAACCAATACACTCCCCCAGGAAAGTGGATTGGAAGGAGGGTCAATTAAGAGCCAATTTGATTATATCAAAAATGTTTCTACCAATTATCAGGATTATAAAGTTGTCAAAAGAACCCAATTAGACCAATTGGAATCCAATATTACAGATTCTATCGGTGCTTATCAGAAACAAATTGCCAACGTCAACACCCAGTTGAACGAACAAGAAACCAGTATCGATGGGCTTAACGCGGAGATAGTGAGAACTAATGAGGCATTGGAAGAGGCCATATCCCAAAAAGACAGTTTCACTTTTTTTGGAACTTACCTGCATAAAAACCTATACAATTACCTGATGTGGGGGTTGATAATTGGATTGACTTTAATTTTAATCATTTCCTATTTTAGGTTCAGGCGCAGCCATGTCATTACGTCAGAAACCAAACAGCGTCTTGACGAGGTGCAGGAGGAATATGAACAACACCGGAAAAATACGTTGGAACGAGAACGAAAACTGAACCGTCAATTGGTAGATGCACTCAACAAAAAATAGGGACGTGTCCAAACCTTCGATCGCTGTGGATATGGATGGGGTATTGGCTGATGTCTATGCTCAGTTTATTGCCATGCATCAGTCAGAAACAGGTGACCTGCTACCTTTGGATACACTTAACGGAAAAACAGAGTCAGAAGCATTTCCGCACCTTCTTAAACATGTTAATAGTCCCGGATTTTTTAGCACAGCACCGTTGATTTACGGATGTCAGGCAATATTGGAAAGGCTTAATGAAGTATACGATTTGTTTATCGTTTCAGCAGCCATGGAGTTTCCAAATAGCCTGAAAGAAAAATACGATTGGCTGGCCGAACACTTCCCGTTTATCCATTGGAAGCAGATTGTCCTCTGCGGTTCGAAATCGCTGATTTGTACCGATATCATGATAGATGATCACTTCAAAAACCTAGACGTTTTTAGCGGGCAAAAAACCTTACTTTTTACCCAACCCCACAATGCTAATACCGATCCGGGAAAGCATCTTCGGGTTCAAAACTGGGAAGAAGTAGCGCAGGTACTGCTCTAAAAAGGTTTTTTTAAAGATAACCACAGCTGTCACAAAATTTCACAGCGTTACAAAGTTTCAAATTTCCTTGATGTCCTTCGTGCTTCCTTGTTGTCCTTCATGGTGATTTTTTTAAGGGTACCAGAGAATCCAAAGGTTCACAGGAGACATGGAGATTTTTCTATTCCACTGTGCGCTTCGTGCCTTCTTTGTGTCCTTCGTGATCTTTATTTAAAGGGAATCAGGGAGGTTGCAAAGTTTTAACAAAGGCAACAGCGTTTTTATATTCCTTTGTGTGATTCATGCTTCCTTGGTACACTTTGCGGAAATTTTAAAGGGGGAGTATTACCTCCTACTTATTTGGCCTCTACAATCCCTTCCAATCCTTGGTGCTGCTTCGACTTAGGAAGAAAAGCTATAAATACGGCACCCAGTAAGGCTACCGCAATAAGTACCGAAAAACCCAATGCGTAACTCTGTGTCTCTTCGTTATAGAGAATACTCAACAGTACGGGAAAAAGGGACTCCGCCACCCCATCGGCTACCAAAATAATACCCATCGTCCTTCCGAGTGCTTTTATTCCGAAAAGATCCCCGGCCATAAGCGGAATAATCATGTAATCTCCTCCCAGTCCAATCCCGAAAATTACGGCGAAAATATAAATTCGGCCATTAAACTCCGGAACGAGTAATAGGGGAATGGCGCAAGCCACAATCAAATAGATCATCAACATGACATATTTTCTATTGATAATATCCGCAAGCCAGCCCATCGATACCCTTCCAATAAGGCTGGAAAGTAAGACAAAGGACATCACATTTGCTGCCTCAGTTTGTGAGAAATTCAAGTCACTCAAGTATAATTTGATATGCTGTCCGATACCACCGACTACACCGATGGAGCACATACTACCGATCGCCAACAGGTAGAAATTTCGGTTTCTCAAAATCTCCCTGATAGGTATCCCTTTGGCCTTGCTCTGTTGCACCACCCTGTTGGAAGGGGAATCTTTGATGAAGTAGGAGATTGGAAATATGATCAAAAAAGCCAACACACCCAAAGCCGCCAATGCGATATGCCAGTCAAACATTCCCTCCAGTCTGGCAGCAATCAACGGAACCGCGGCACCGCCGGCACCAATACCCAAATAGGCAATGCCCATGGCCTTTCCTCGGTTCTTGTCAAACCACCTGGAAATCAATACCTGGCAAGGTAAAGGGCCACCAAAAACATAACCCAACGCATTGAAGACGTAGAATACATAGAACATTTCCAAGGAAGAGGAAAAAGCTATCCCCACAAATGCGATTGCCAACATCAAGGCTCCCGTCATCATCAAGCGGCGCGGCCCATATTTATCGATCATCCATCCGGCAAAAAAACCAAAAAGGGGAGCAACAATCAACTTTCCCACGGCATTTCCTGAGGTAACGGTGGTTCTGGTCCAACCACGCTCTTCCATCATAAAGTCAAAAAAGAAAGGCAACCCATAATAACCAAAGCCAACAATGGCAAAGAGTGCCAAAAATGCCGTTACGATGATGTAGGTCTGTGAACTTTGAGGGGCACTATTTTCGATTTCGGGTGATATTGTTTTATTATCCATTTTTCAGGAGATGGGTTTTAAATTTTTAAGTGATATAATTATAAGGCTTTTCCTTCAAAATACGTTGTACTTCACCTTATTTTTATCCACAGGAAATACCTGTAAGATGTATGGCAACGTGTCTGATATTCCGTCTACCAAAAGCAAATCCCCGCAGAAAAACCCGGTAGGGATTGCCAATTACAATCTTGGAATACTCAATCCCCCATCGACCATGATCACCTGACCTGTCGAATAGGGGAAGTTCCCTGTAGCCAAAGAAGCTACCGCAAGTCCGACATCTTCGGGAAGCCCCCACCTGGAGGTAACACACAATCCCTCCGCCAGGAGTTTGTCGTATTTTTCCTTGACACCGGATGTCATATCCGTTGCGATGATTCCCGGACAAACCTCGTACACTGGAATGTTATAAGCACCCAGGCGGACAGCAAATAATTGGGTTGCCATGCTCATACCGGCTTTTGCCACGCAATACTCTCCCCTATTCACCGAGGCGATGGTCGCAGAGATGGAGGAAATATTGATGATTGATCCCTGAAACCCCGAATCAGCGTTTTTTTGGGATATCATCCAATTGGCGGCGGTCTGTGAGAGAAAATAGGCTGCATGGAGGTTGGTCTTAAGCACATAGTCAAAGCTTTCTTCTGTGGCTTCCAAAATATCCCTTCGCTCTTTCGGTGCGACTCCGGCATTGTTCACCAAAACATTCAACCTGCCAAACCTTTCCGCTATGGCATCAAAAATACCTTGTCGCCGGGCAGCATCTGATACATCTCCCCGGCAATAAAGCACTTCTGCTCCCAGCGATCTCAACTCATTCAGGCTGTCAGCCGTATCGTCTTCCGCACGCATTCCATTGATAGCCAAGTCAAACCCATTATTGGCCAGACTTTTTGCTATCCCCAATCCAATCCCACGGGATCCTCCGGTTACTAAGGCAACTTTTTTCATCTTACAATTCCGGTATATCTACCCAACTTCTTTTTTCCCAGCTTTCTATGCCCTTTTCAGCCAATTGCACCCCTTTTGCCCCTTCTTTCATTCCCCAAGGGAAAGGCTCGTCCAATACCACATGCTTTAGAAACAGTTCCCACTGTATCTTGAAAGCATTGTCAAAGACCTCTTGCTCCGGTACCTTTGCCCATCCTTCATAAAAATTGATCGGCTGTACAATATCAGGATTCCATACTGGCTTCGGCGTATTGCCATAGTGTTGGATATAACATTCTCTCAGTCCGGCTACCGCAGATCCCTTGGTACCGTCCACCTGTATGGTCAAGAGGTCATCTCTCCGTACCCGTACAGTCCACGATGAATTGAACTGGGCAACTATGCCTCCCTCCAGTTCAAAAGTAGCATACGCCGCATCATCGGCAGTACATTTGTAAGGTTTTCCCATTTCGTCCACCCGCTCTTTGACATGGGTAGCACCATAACAGGAAACGGCCTTAACTTTCCCGAAAATATTATCCAATACATACCTCCAATGACAGAGCATGTCTACGATAATACCGCCGTCGTCTTCCTTGCGGTAGTTCCATGAAGGCCGCTGCGCCGGTACGGTGTGTCCTTCAAATACCCAGTAGCCAAACTCTCCCCTAACGGATAGAATTTCGCCAAAAAATCCGTTTTCTATCAGACGCTGTAATTTCCTGAGACCAGGAAGCCACAATTTATCCTGAACCACCCCATGCTTCACCCCTGCTTCTTTACAAAGTGCATGCAACTCAAGTGCTGTCTTTGTGTCCACGGAAACGGGTTTTTCACAATAGACATGTTTGCCCATCTTTATCGCCTGCTTTACGGCATCGGCCCTTCTTCCGGTGGTCTGTGCGTCAAAATAAATGGTATAATACGAGTCGTTCATGACCGAGTCCAAATCCGTGGTCGTTTTGGTCACTCCCGACATCTTGGTCAGGTCATCCAGTTTGGACTGATTTCTTCCGACTAGTATGGGATCAGGCATTATCGTGTCTCCATTGGGTAGCTTAATGCCTCCCTGTTTGATGATGGCAACAATGCTTCTCATCAGGTGTTGGTTGGTGCCCATCCTTCCGGTCACCCCGTTCATGATTATTCCTACTTTATGTTCCATGTTATGCGTTTAATTTTTTGGTTATTCGGTCATTCTTTTAGTTCATGTGTAATGCTGCCTACATTTAGCAGTTCTGATAATTTTTGACAATTTTGTTCAAGAATTCATGCTGATCTGTCGCCCAGTATAAGTTGGAAAATATCTCCACTTCATTGTAGCCTCTGAATCCAGCCTCCTCGACCCAGCCTCGGATTTTTTGTATGGGTATGCATCCTTCTCCCATTAATCCCCTGTCATTAAGCATGTCCACTGTAGGGCTTACCCAATCACAGATGTGAAAAGCCATGAGATTGCCGTTGGCCCCGCACCGCATGATTTCTTTTTCCAAGTGGGGGTCCCACCAGAGATGATACACATCGGCTGCTATTCCCAAATGGTCTGAGCCTATGGATTCAGCCATGTCGTTGGCTTGTTCTAGGGTGTTTATGGCGGACCGGGTATCCGCATACATGGGATGTAGCGGTTCTATGGCCAGTTTTACCCCATGCGATATGGCATAAGGCAACACCTTTTCGATCCCTTCCTGAATCTGGGAACGGGACACTTCCAACGACTGCCCCGGATCCGCCCCGCAGACCAACACAATCATCTCAGCACCAAGAGCAGCTGCTTCGTCCACAGCCTTGAGGTTATCTTCTATGGCTTTCTTTCTGGTTTCCGAAGAGGTGGAAGGAAAAAAGCCTCCCCGGACCAAGGAAACAATTTCCAGCCCGTGACCTCTCAATCGGTCTCCCGCGGCAGCGATGTTGCGGCCTTCCAAGTATTGCCTCCAGACAGAGATTCCTTTCACGCCAGCTTTTTCATAGTTTTCACCTGCCTCTTCCAGAGACCATGACTTCGTTGTAATGGTATGGATGCAGAGTTTGCCCAGGTCTTGAATCGGTCCTACGCTCATGACAGGCAATTAAAGAAGGTATAGTATTTTTCTTCGGCGATAATACGGGTAACATACAATGCCAGTTCCCGGGCATGATAATCGCCCCACATGCTGGATTCCTCACAGGCTATGGTCTGGCCTTTGGGGACATTGTCCCATCCATTGGGTTGGTGGTAGATTGAATGCAGGAGGATTCCCTGGTGATTTGGGTTGGTACTTAGATATGGCTCCTGAAGAATGGTCTTCAACACCGTCAATCCCGCCTGCCAGTATTTTGAGCCGATTTCAGTGTCTCCTTTTTCGTTCAGGTACTTGCCCAGACGCAACAAACCTTGTGCACCAATGGCCGCCGCCGAACTGTCTACCGGTTCGTAGGCATTGTAGGGATCCGCCGGTTTGGAAAGGTAATCTCCCAGTTTATGCAGCTGGGGTGCTCCGGTATCCCAGTAAGGCACTCCATCGGTTGGCGTATGTTCTATATAAAAATCACAGGTCGCCTGGGCAGCCTGAAGCAAAAACTGTTCGATGTCAGACCTGGACCCATAGGCAGCCAATTCTTCATCCGACAGCGTCTGAATATATTCCAGCTCCTCGGCAAACCCGCACATGGCCCAAGCCAAGCCCCTGGTCCAGGTGGAAAATCCCGTATACCCTTGTTGGGAATTGGGACAACGGAAATTGCCGTCGTTGGTGTTGAACACACTCTCATGGGCAGTTCTTCCCCAGGTATCATACCTGTCCCTTCCTTTTCCATAAAATACGGAGTAGTCCGCCGTGGCTTTGGCATGTTGCAGGCCCCTAACCAGAAGGTTTACCCTCAGGTCATTTTCTTCCTGCAGTACATGCCCCAGACTGTGGCTCAACATCAAAATCCTGACCGTACGGATGGTATCCACAAACAGGGAGTGAGGGCCGTTGAAAGAATAAATAAAGCCTCCGTCTTTGATCGTTGTCCAGCGGCTTGCCTGTACGGCTCCCGATATTTTCAGGGCCAACTCGTAAAAGTTCTTTTCCCATTCATTGTAGGGAATTTTACCTTCCACCATCAGGCGGAGTAGGTTGCCATAGGTACTCACATTGTTAAAGCCGTGGTCGTGGACACCTGTGTGGCTGATATGGGGGGCCATAAGCTTGAGTGTCTTATCTTTTGCTTTGTCCACATAGCGCTGCTCTCCCGTGGCATCAAACTGCAGGATAGAAGAGCCAAATTGAAATCCCTGCGTCCATTCGGTCCAGCCGCGTGTGTCGTATTTTCCGTTTACGGTAAATACCGGAGAACCTTTGTCCTGCGGATATTCCCTTTCAATGGCTTCAATTTTTTCTCCTGAAAGCTGCCAAAATTTGTCCAAGGATCCTTTCAGGTCTTTGGGCTTAATGTCAAAATCAATTGTAATCATTTTATTTCGGGGATAAGAATTATTTTGATTGAAATTCAAAAGAGATACTTCTGCCAAATAATCGATGGCATTTTAACTGTAAAAAGCTTGCACTTTTTAACTAGGAGATAAAGGTAGCCTGTCTCAAGTTATATTTAAAGGCATTTTTATGATTATAACTGGTACTTTTCGTTTTCTGTCTGCCGGAATTCCGATGGGGTTAGCCCTGTTTTCTTTTTGAAGATACGGCTGAAATAAGAAGGATCTTCGTAGTTCAGCTGATAGGCAATTTCCTTGTTTGAAAGATCGGTATAAATAAGGTATCTTTTTGCCTCAAGAATCAATCGCTCCATAAGCAGTTCTCCCGCTGTGTTTCCGGTGATTTTTTTGACGTATTTGTTGAGTATTGCCGGGGAAAGGGATAATTGATCCGCATAGTCCTGTACCAAATGATTTTGCTTAAACTGCTGCTCCAACAGGGAATTGAAGTGCTGCACAAGTGTATAATGTGGGTCCAGCATCTTTTTTTTCTCCGCAAAATAATGCACATAATATTGTTTGCATTTGAGCAAAAACACCTGCAGATAGCTTCTCAAAATTTCCCTACTCAATTGCTGCCGTTCGGTGTACTCCTTTTTGATAATTTGAATCAAAGCAAGAATTTCCTGAAAATCCTTCCCCTCCAAATTTAGGATAGGAATCATGGTGGGATTGTTGAAAAAAGGCAATTGGTACAATAAATCCTCATGAAAGGTATCCAAGACATAAAAATCTTTGGAAAAAACCATCAGGTATCCGTGGTAATCTTTTTCCCTGGATATCAAATGTACCTGACCCGGTGATAAAAAATGAATACTATGAGATTGGATCGCGTGTGTTGCAAAATCAATCTCATGTTTTCCCGCCCCGTTTACAAACACACATATCTCATAGTATTTGTGGCGGTGTGGCCGGTCTGTTTCATGGGGATACGTGCTGTTGGTAATCCTCTTTCCCTGTACCTCATACAATTGAAAAGCCTGCTGCTGAGGACTACGGGGCATTTCATACGTTTTGATGGGGTCCAACATAGTAGCTGCGGATACGCCGATTGATAAAATACCTTACAAAAGAAGAAGAATTTGTAAACTAAGCAAAACTAATCACCAAAACCCGTAATAACCAAGACCAACTAAAATTAAACAAAACTTCTCGGGGAGGCACCGTAGTGTTTTTTGAAGAGTTTACTGAAATATTTTGGATCGTTAAATCCGCACTCAAAGCCTACTTCTGATATATTCATATTCTTCCTTACCAATAGTTGTTCTGCTTTTTGAAGCCGCAACTTTATTATCAGATCGGAAGGAGAGGTGTCTAAAACGTGCTTAAAAAGCCGGTAACATTTGATCTTGGAAATTCCCAGTTGTTGGCTTAGCATTTCGACCCGGAAATTGGGATTGGCATATTGGTCCCGTATAATCCGCATGGCTTGCCTTACCAATTTTTCGTTGGGACTAAGATGCAGGGTTGCCTCCCCTTCTTCCCCCACCAAGGCATGAAGACGCTTTTCTTCCAGGTATTTCTTTCTGTACAGAAGCTGTCCCAACAGTCTTTTACTTATAAATTCACTGCTGCTTGGCAGTTGGATAAAGGTATCTATACCCAAATCCATTAATTTTTCCTGAAACCCATAGGCAATGAACTCATAAATATAGATAATGGGCAATCCCACACGGTATTCGTGTGAAGCCTGAAGGGTGGTCATTAAATCGAAGAGTTCCTGATTGATTTTTTCGTTGTAAATGATCAGGGCATCGATGTTCACCTCCTTGATAGCCGATAGCACAAATGTCGATTCTTCGGCGACTATCAGGTTGATAAGCTCATGGTCGATGATTTTAACTAAACTATCTGTTTCAAATGGCTTACCCAGCATAACAACGTTAAACTTATTCGGGTCAATTCGCTCACTTAATCCAACAGAGTCCCACCGGACTAGGGGTTTGGGATGGATGGCAACTTTAAAAGGCAGGCAGATTTTAAGGTTTACCGAGGAATCAGCTTCAAATTCCATGCTTCCACCCAAATCAGCCAATATTTTCTCCGCACTTTTTATATAGGGGCTGGAATGCATAATCTGGGTAAAATTTTGGATCAATATTTTACTCGTGGACCGGGTTCGGATGCATGTGCAGTTGCCAGCTATCCAGGCTTCGATGATCAGCTCGGATTTGCTTTCAATAAATTTGATCAGCTCCCTAAATACACAATGAAAAAATAATTTAGTCCTCAACACATCAATCTCAACCCACCCGCCGGTAAGTTGGTAATCGCAGACCAGAAGAATATCCCGCTTTTTCAACTGTGTCCCCAGTTCAAAGGTGAGGTTTTCAAAGAGTTTGGATAGAATGGTCATTGACTCTTTGGAGTCTTCGAGGTGGTCTAGCAAAGAAAGGTTTTCCCAGTCCTTAAGCTCTTTTATCAGCCCATCCAACTGTCCCAGAATCTGCTTTTTCCCTTTATTATCCTGAGAGGACTGAACGTCTATGGCAGAACGGATGAAAGCCAAAGGACCCTGAAATTGATTCAGGACGAAATTTTTAAATTT
>JBBQXZ010000003.1:0-52857 GCA_038209145.1 Cytophagales bacterium
TCGGGCGCTGCGGAATTTGTGGAGAAATTTAAAGAAGCCAAAGATGCCAATGAGATCATCGGTAAATTTGGACTTGGTTTTTACTCCGCCTTTATGGTGGCCGACAAGGTTGAAATCCAGACTCTTTCTTATCAGGAGGGAGCCGAGGCCGCCAGCTGGATCTGTGACGGCAGTACAGAATTTGAAATTGCCCCCGGCACTAGAAGCAGCAGGGGAACGGATGTGATTCTATACATAAACAGCGAGTCTGAAGAGTTTTTGGAGAAGTTCAAGCTGCAGCAGATCCTGGACAAATATGCCAAATTCCTTCCCGTTCCTATCCAATTTGGCACCAAAACAGAAAGTGTCGAAGACGGAGAAGGTGAAGAGGGCAAGAAAAAATGGAAGTCGGTGGATATGGACAACATCATCAACGATTCCACCCCCATCTGGACGAAGTCTCCCAGTGAACTCACGGATGAAGACTACCTCAAATTCTATAAAGACCTATATCCCTTTAGTGAGGACCCCTTGTTCTGGATCCATCTGAATGTGGACTACCCGTTTAATTTGACAGGGGTACTGTACTTCCCAAAAGTCAAAAATGAATTTGAACTGCAGAAGAACAAGATCAAGCTGTTTAGCCGACAGGTCTTTATCACTGATGAGGTAAAAGACATTGTTCCTGAGTTTTTGATGTTGCTTCACGGGGTAATTGATTCTCCGGACATCCCGCTTAACGTATCCAGAAGCTTTTTGCAAGCCGACGGCAACGTCAAAAAAATCAACAACTACATCACCAAGAAAGTAGCGGACAAGCTGTCCGAACTATTCAAAAAAGACCGCAAAGTCTACGAGGACAAATGGAACGACATCGGCCTATTTGTGAAATATGGCATGCTCAGTGAGGACAAATTCTATGAAAAAGGAAAAGATTTCACCTTACTGAAAAACACGCAGGGCGCGTATTTTACCTTGGATGAATACCAGGATAAGGTAAAAGCTATCCAAACAGACAAAAATGACCAAACGGTCTACCTTTATGCAACCAACTTAAGTAAGCAGGATGCATTCATCCAATCTGCCAACAAGAAGGATTACGATGTCTTGGTAATGGATTCGCCGATAGACAGTCATTTCATCCAACATTTGGAGGGTAAGTTGGAAAAAACCTCGCTCAAACGGGTGGATTCAGATGTAGCGGATAAACTAATCCAAAAAGACGACGGGTATGCGAATCTGTTGACAGAAGAACAGACCACCAAGATCAAAGAGATTTTTGACAAGGCCATCAACAGCAAAACCTATTCGGTAGAGGTGGAATCTCTCAGTCCGGAAGAATTGCCCGTGACGGTTACCATGGACGAATTTATGCGCCGCATGAAGGACATGGCCCAAACTGGAGGCGGAGGTATGAGTTTCTACGGATCCCTACCTGACAACTACAAAGTTGGCATCAACAGCAATCACGGGGTGATTGACAAAATCCTGAAAACCGAAGATGAGGAAGAGCAAGGCAAATTGGCCAAGCAGGCTTTTGATTTGGCATTGTTGTCGCAGGGATTGCTAACGGGTAAGGACCTTACTGCCTTTGTAAAAAGAAGCGTGGAACTAATTTAAACAGTTGGTATCTCAGCGTAAAAAAGCACCGGGGAAAAGATTCTTTCCCGGTGCTTTTTTCGTTTATTCCGCAGTTTTTTGACAAAATATCCTATTTTTGTATTCTATGCTTTCCAAAAAAACAAAATACGCCTTCCATGCGCTGACCTACCTCGGCAAGCACCGGGATCGTGGTGCCATTTTAATTCAAGAAATTTCGGAGAAATACGGTATTTCCCATAAATTCTTGGAAAACATCCTCTTAGAATTGAAGAAAGCGGGTTTTTTGGGAAGTAAAAAAGGAAAAGGTGGTGGTTATTACCTTATCAAAGCCCCCAATGAAATCGCCTTGTCAAGGGTAATCAGGCTTCTTGACGGTCCCATTGCCTTACTTCCATGTGTCAGCCTCAACTATTACGAACCATGTGAGGAATGCCAAAATCAGGAACAATGCGGCTTGTACAAAGTGATGATAAAGGTGCGGGACGAAACCCTTAAAATTCTAGAAATGAAAAGTCTTGAGGATATTTTGGAAGGGGAATAAATTTTTTTGCCAATAAGCCTATATAATTTGTAGGTTTTATATACTTTTGTATTTACTTATCGTAACAGTCCAACAAGACCCAAAGGATGCTTGCGGGATTTTGTCTTAAAATCATCAAGAAAACCTCATTGGCTAAAAATTGATCCGGCAACATTATGATTGAACAATCCACCATAGATGAACTTGCAGTGAGAATTCAAGATATGGATTCGGTACAAGCGATCCTCACATTGAGTGGGGTTTTTCCGGAAAAGTTAGTATTCTCTACCTCCCTGGGCCATGAAGATCAGGTCATAACGCAACTTATTGCCCAACATAAGCTACCAGTGGAAATTTTCACCTTGGATACCGGCAGGTTGTTTTATGAAACCTATGATCTACTCGCCCGCACCATCATGAAATATGGGGTGGACATCAAAACTTACTATCCAAATACACTTTCTGTTGAAAAGTTTGTTCAGGAAAAAGGTATAAACAGCTTCTATGAATCAGTGGATAACAGGAAATCCTGCTGCTATATCCGCAAAGTGGAACCGCTAAAACGGGCACTGGAGGGCAAGAAAGTCTGGATTACCGGATTACGATCCGAGCAGAGTGCAAACAGACAGCAGATGAAAAAATTGGAATGGGATCCTGCCAACCAAATCCTCAAGTATAACCCGCTGTTGGATTGGTCAATGGACAGCTTGCTCCTTTATATTCAAGAAAACAAGATTCCTTATAATCCCCTTCACGACGTGGGATTCAGCAGCATAGGATGTGCTCCATGTACCCGGGCCACTAGTCCGGACGAAGACCCAAGGGCAGGTAGATGGTGGTGGGAAACTTCCCACAAAGAATGTGGTTTACATGAACGTACCACCATTACGAAATAATACCAAGCCAGCGTGTAACCCAGAATAGGGCAAGCGTAAGAAAATATTTAATTAGAGTAATTAAAAGTAGAATACCATGCAAAGCTTCAGAACTGAAATAGAAAATCCCATAGTAGAGAAAGATATCGTTGAATTGGAGAAAAAAATCGCCTTGTTCCGGGACGGTAGGATTGATGAGGAAAAATTCAGAAGCCTGCGACTGGCACGGGGTGTATATGGACAGCGGCAACCGGGCGTACAGATGATCCGAATCAAATTGCCCTATGGCAAGGTGACGTCCGAGCAGCTTCACCGCATCTCCCAGGTATCCGATAAATACTCCACGGGAAGGCTCCATATCACGACCCGGCAGGATATTCAAATCCACTACGTGAGTTTGGACAGAACGCCTGAACTTTGGGCTGATCTTGAAAAGGACGATATTACCCTGCGGGAAGCGTGTGGAAATACCGTACGAAATATCACCGCTTCAGAAACTGCTGGAGTGGACCCCAAAGAGCCATTTGACGTCACTCCGTATGCAGATGCCTTGTTTCGATACATGTTGAGAAACCCCATTTGTCAGGAAATGGGAAGGAAATTTAAAATTAGTTTCTCTTCCAGTGATGACGATACCGCCCTGGCTTATTTGCATGATTTGGGTTTTATCCCCAAACTCAAAGAAGTAAACGGTGAGCAAATCCGAGGTTTTAAAGTTTTGTTGGGAGGAGGCCTTGGCTCCCAGCCCAGGCATGCTGACCCCGTACATGAATTTTTGCCAACAGATCAGCTGATACCTTTCACTGAGGCCGTACTCCGTATCTTTGACCGGTTCGGGGAGCGTGCCAAAAGAATGAAAGCCCGCATGAAATTCCTCATAAGCGCCATGGGGTTAGAGGAATTTTTAAAAATGGTGGAAGAGGAGAAGGCAGCGTTGCCTTACCAAATCTATCACATAGACCACGAGTCATATGACGAGAAACAAAGCTTGCCAAATCCACCTGTTGTAGATGTAGCTGAGCCCGAGGACGTTTCTTACGAGCGGTGGAGACAAACCAATATATTCCCACAGAAACAGGACGGATTTGTTACCTTGGGTATAAAAGTGAAATTGGGTGACTTCCGAACGGATGTTGCACGCAAGTTGGCAGATTTGGTAAAATCGTATGCGAATAATGAAATACGCTTCACCCTGAGGCAAAACATCATCATTCGGGATGTCAAGAAAGCACTTATCCCTTTCTTTTATCAGGAGCTAAAAAAACTGGGCATGGCGAATTATGGCTATAACACAGTCGGGGACATCACCGCCTGCCCCGGTACGGATACCTGTAATTTGGGTATTGCCAGCAGCACCGGAGCTGCCGGGGTCCTGGAAGAGGTGATATCCAACGAATATCCCCAATACCTTCTGAACAGCGACCTGACTATTAAAATATCCGGTTGTATGAATGCCTGCGGCCAGCACAATATGGCTTCTATCGGCTATCAGGGGATGTCTATTAAGGTAGGAAAATCCGTACTTCCTGCCCTCCAAGTATTGCTTGGAGGGGCTACCTTGGGGGATGGTGTCGGGATTTTCTCTGATAAAGTGATCAAAATACCTTCCAAAAGGGGCCCTCAGTCCCTTCGGGTGTTACTTGACGATTTTGAGCAGCATGCCCAACCCGAGGAAGCCTACCACGAATACTATCAACGTCAGGGACAAATGTATTTCTATGAGCTCCTTAAGCCGCTTTCCAGTACAGATGATGTGGTTGATACCGACTTTATCGATTGGGGTAATGAGGAAAACTATGTGAAAGCAATAGGCGTGGGAGAATGTGCGGGAGTGGTGATCGACTTGGTATCCACCTTGCTGCTCGAAGCACGGGAAAAATTGGCCAATGCGGAAGAAATTATGGCGGAACAACAATGGGCAGATGCCATTTACCAAACGTATGCGGGGGTCATCAATGCAGCAAAAGCCATATTAACCGCAGAAGGGGTAAATACCAATAGCTACGCCAGTATCGTAACCCTATTTGAAGAGCATTTTATCCAAAGTGGGAAACTTGATTTGACAGGCTCTTTCTCGGATATCGTCTATCAGATTAAAACAAATGTGCCTTCTGAAGAATTCGCACGCAGCTATTATGCGGATGCGATGCGGGTCTTTGAAGCCATCAGTGAATTACGCGCCAAAGAAGTTCAGGCATGATCAATGAAATTTATCCGAAAGTAACACTCGTTGGGGCCGGCCCTGGTGATCCCGAATTGATTACCCTCAAAGGGATATTGGCCTTGAACAGGGCAGATGTAGTCCTATACGACGCGCTTATTGATCCTGCATTGCTAAGCCATGCACCCGATAAAGCTTTGAAAATCTACGTGGGTAAACGGAACGGGAGTTGCGTTAACCCACAAGAGGACACAAACGAACTCTGCGTGTTTTATGCTAAGAATTTTGGACATGTAGTACGCCTAAAAGGAGGAGACCCTTTTGTCTTCGGTCGAGGTGCCGAAGAGATCGACTATATCCACCAGTTTGATATCGAAACGGAGGTGATTCCCGGAATTTCCTCTGCAGTTTCCGTCCCTGCTTCCATGGGCATACCGGTGACCAAGCGGGGCATTTCCGAGAGCTTTTGGGTGATCACCGGCACCACCTCCTGTGGACAGCTGTCGAAGGATCTTTACCTCGCCTCACAATCTACGGCTACGGTGATTGTACTCATGGGAACCAAAAAGCTTGCGGAGATTGCAGCCCATTACAAGGAGATCGGATTGGGGCAAATGCCTATAGCCCTTATTCAAAGCGGTACCACAAAAGATCAAAAAGTAGCTTCCGGAGTCATGGAGGATATCGAAGAAAAGGTGCAAGCGCAAAGAATTGAAGCTCCTGCCGTCATCATCATTGGGGAAGTGGTAAGGGAAAGTCCCAAATTAATGCATGTATTTCGTGAAGTGGTCCTTACAAAAAAGTACGCATAAATGCAGACATAAAGTCCGAAAATGATGAACGAACTCTATCCCATATTCCTAAAAGTTTCCCAGCTCAACACCCTGTTGGTAGGAGCGGGATTTGTAGGATTTGAAAAACTAAGCTTCTTACTGAAATCCAGTCCTCATGCCATAGTGACAGTCGTCTCTAAAGAAATATCCACTGACATCAGGCAAATCGCTGAAAACAACCCCACTATTACGCTTATCCAAGATGTTTATCACGAAAAGTACCTCGACGGAAGGCATATGGTGATCGCGGCGACCAATGACAAGGAGGTAAACAAACGCGCGTATCGGGATGCAAAATCCCGATGTCTATTGGTCAACGTAGCTGATACGCCGGAATATTGCGATTTTTATCTGGGTGGTATCGTGACCAAAGGCAACGTTAAAATAGCCATCAGCACCAACGGAAAATCCCCAACCACTGCCAAACGACTCAGGCAACTCCTGGAAGAAATCATTCCGGAAGATATCAACGAAATGGTGGAAAACATCCATCAATACAGAGAAACCCTCAAAGGTGACTTCGAATACAAAGTGGAGGCATTAAACAGGCTGACAGTAGGGTTGATCGACAAAGGAGAACAGATCTAATTCGACCGTAATGAAAACGCGGGACTCCACGGAACAAATTTCATTCCATCGCAGTTTACCATGACACTTATCCAACCAATTTAATAGTTTTGCAGAGCGAATATCCTTTTCTTTTTTAATTTGAAAAATCCGGTATTATTCCTAAATGCCTGATATTGAACCCTTTTAAAAGAAAAAATAATTAGTAAATTATACAGGATTTATAATAATTCCTTATATTTGCAGCCCATGCACACCAACAAGACCCACAAGACAAACTTTAAAGCGCAAATCACCATTTTATTGGTGCTGTTGTTTTGTGTCTTGGTCTCAAGTTCCGAGTACATTATTCAAAGCGGTTCGGTAGAGAAAAAAACCGAAAAGTCGTCGAATAATTCCCCGAAAGAGAATTCAACTTTTATACACACCGCTGTTGATGCGGTTGTTCCCTTTGTTGTGGTTGTTTTGGATCAGGTTTTCCACCTCATCTCAGAAGTTATAGGGCTGGAGCGCCAACCTTCATCCAGATATAAAGGACTAAATACCTATTCTAACCAATTTTTCGAAGTACTTTTTGAGCATATTGTCTCAACCAACGCACCCTGATTTTCTTTCAGTTTTAATTCATGAATTTATATTTATTCCATTCAGCAAGTTCTGCCAATGGGGGATCAATCTCAATTGTAATCAACAACTTATTTATTTCTAATTTATACCCATGCAAAACAAAGGCATAATCGTATTTTTGACGGTATTAGTAACAGTACTTTGCTTGTACTACTTATCGTTTACCCTGGTATCTAGTGGTGTGCAGAAAAAAGCCACCGAGTATGCTGCGGATGAATCGGGCAATGTAGACTTTGCCAAAAGACAATCTTACCTGGATTCGGTATGGAGAGAACCGGTTTACAAATTTCTAGGCTTTCCTTTTACCTATCAGGAAGTGAAGGAAACCGAATTGGGACTTGGCTTAGACCTTCAGGGGGGAATGCACGTTACCTTAGAAGTGTCTCCGGTGGAGATCGTTCGGGGTCTTGCCGGGAACAGTCAGGACGTTGCTTTCAACCAGTCCATCGCGTTGGCGTCAGAAAGGGCAAACACCTCTAATGACAAATTCGTCAACCTCTTTTCCCAGGCATGGAATGAAACATCCGGTGACAGGCAACTCAACGCTGTCTTCGCAACTGCGGCAAACCGGGGAAGAATTTCCCTGGAAACCTCCGATTCGGAAATTTTGGGAATCATTGATGCGGAAATTGAAAATGCCATCGACCGATCCTTTAATATCCTCCGTACCCGTATCGATCGATTTGGCACCTCTCAACCCAACATCCAACGGATCCAAGGTTCAGGAAGAATACAAATTGAACTTCCCGGTGTAGACAACCAAGAGCGGGTCCGAAACTTGCTTCAAGGTGTTGCAAAACTTCAGTTCTGGGAAGTTGCTGAGATCAATGAATTTGGAGATGCCCTCCAGGCTGTAAACAGCCTGCTAATAGCGGAAGTACAGGCCCAAAAACCAACCACTTCCCAAACTGAATCAACTCTTTCCGATAGCACTGATCTGGAGAGTGATCTGGCCCGTCAGCTTGCCGAAGGGGCAGCTGCCGAAGATTCTTTGGGATCGGAAGTTTCTCCACTGTTTTCCCTACTGAAGGCCAATTATGGGTTGGTATATGAAATTCGTGACACGTTGGTAATCAACAGGATCCTCAACAGGGATGATGTCAAATCCATTCTGCCCAGAGATATCCGACTGTTATGGTCGGTAAAACCTCAGAAACAAGATAATTTGGAACTGTTGGAATTACACGCGATTAAAGCTCCAAGAGGATCCGATCAGGCTCCGCTTGAAGGGGATGTCATCACCGATGCCCGTCAATCTTATGATCAGTCTTCACGGCCTGCTGTAAGCATGCAAATGAATGCTGACGGTGCCAGGAGATGGAAAAAGCTTACGGGTGAAAATATTGGAAAAAGAATTGCGGTCGTACTGGATGACTATGTATACACGGCTCCTTCTGTCCAAGGGGAAATTCCTTCCGGTCAATCAGAAATAACGGGTAATTTCACCATTGAGGAGGCCAAAGATTTGGCCAATATCCTCAAATCAGGTGCGTTGCCTGCTCCTACCCGCATCGTGGAAGAAGCCATCGTTGGGCCGACGTTGGGTAAGGAAGCCACCAAACAAGGCGTCACTTCCATGATCGCAGGCCTGTTGTTGGTGGTTTTGTTCATGGTAGCGTATTACGCAAAGGGCGGTTTTGTCGCTATTGCCGCTTTGTTATTTAACATATTCTTTATCCTTGGGATCTTAGCCCAGTTGGGTACCGCGCTGACTTTACCCGGTATCGCAGGTATCGTGCTGACAATCGGGATGTCCATTGATGCCAATGTGCTGATATTCGAACGAATAAAGGAAGAGCTTCGAAACGGTGCCGGCTTGCTACAAGGCATCAGTTCAGGATATGACAAGGCATTCAGTGCCATCTTGGATTCAAACGTTACAACTTTCCTCACAGGTGCCATCCTGTATTCGTTGGGTCAGGGACCGGTTAAAGGATTTGCCATTGTTTTGATGATTGGTATTGCTTCTTCATTTTTCTCTTCTGTTTTTATTACAAGGGTAATCGTGTACTGGATGAGCAAAAAAGGAGATCAAAGCAAACTTTCCTTTTCTACCCCTTTTGCAAATAACATACTCACCAGTCTGAATATTAATTTTTTAGCCAAAAGGAAACTTGCCTATTTAATCTCTACAGCTTTTATCGTTCTGGGATTACTTATAGGAGGAATCAACGGACTTAAATTCGGGGTCGATTTTACAGGAGGTAGATATTACATTGTCGAGTTCAGCGAAGCTTTCCCCGCCTCTGATTTGAAAGTGGGCTTGGATGGTGAGTTTGGCGGTGCGGTAGAAGTAAAAACCTATGGGGGTAATAACATTCTGAAAGTAACCACTTCCTACCTGATAAACGATGACTCCGACGAGGCCAACCGGGAAGTGGAAACCCGGGTAAGAGAAGGCATCGCTACGGTCACCGGTTTCAATTTCATCACAGACGCTACCAAGCTCTCATCAAACGACTATGCGATCACTGGCTCCAACAAGGTTGGTGCTTCAGTGGCAGACGACATCAAA
This sequence comes from Cytophagales bacterium, assembly GCA_038209145.1. Lineage (GTDB taxonomy): Bacteria > Bacteroidota > Bacteroidia > Cytophagales > Cyclobacteriaceae > Lunatibacter. The sequence goes on from JBBQXZ010000003.1 coordinate 9,680, forward strand.
AACTCTTCCATGGAAGCTATGTTCTTTGCGTTGGTGGCCATCTTTCTTTATATTTTACTGCGATTCAGAAAGTGGCAGTTTTCTTTGGCATCTATCATTGCGCTGATTCACGATACGATGTTTGTGATTGCGGCATTTGCCATGGCAAGTGCCTTTGGCGCCAACATAGAAATCGATCAGGTATTTATTGCTGCTGTATTGACCGTCATCGGATATTCAATTAATGATACCGTGATTGTATTTGACCGAATTAGGGAAAATATTACCAACAAGGGCACCAACCGATTAGTAGGTCTCTTCAATGATGCCATCAATCAAACTTTGGGAAGAACTCTCATTACTTCACTTACCACCTTGATCGTTGTTTTGGTCTTGTTGATTTTCGGTGGTGAGGTACTGAGAGGTTTTTCCTTCGCCTTATTGATTGGTGTGCTAGTCGGTACGTATTCCTCCATATACATTGCTACTCCAATTGTTGTAGATTTGATGAAGAGAGAATTGGATCAGGAAGCCAAAGAGGCCGTGAAAAAGCCCGCATAATTTTTCGTTTCTTCTTTATGTTTATTAATAGGCCGATCTGAAAAGATCGGCCTATTTAATTTTTTAATCAAAAAATATTCCTATTCCTATATGTTACAACTTTTTAGGTAAAAAAATACCCCGATCAGGGAATTGAGTAGGAAGCTCTTGCGCACTAACTTGCATAGCAATATGATAAACTTGCCAATGCACTGGAGTTTCTTTCACCTTTGTCTTTTCCTCGGGTTTGTTCTATCCGCCACCTATTTCTGTGTGAAAAAACCGAAGCTGGAATATACCATTATTCATCAGGTGGTATTTGGCGTATTGGCGGTCACAGGTATTTCTGAGATTATTTGGCATTTTACAAAATTTGGCCATTCCGAAAGTCTCATGCTTTACAATCTCCTATTTGTATAATTACGGACATCCATTATGCTTACTCTAATTTATTTCCTTCCCTTTTCCTGTACTATACAAAACAAGGTTCTTCTGCCCTTAGGTGTTTTTTTAACCGCCGGACTTGTCAACAGTTTGTGGATCCAGCCTTTAGGAATGGGTATTCAAAGTTACCCTCAAATGGTTGGCACTGGCATTATTCTTCTTTTTTCTCTGATTTACTTCAAGGACATCATCCGGCAGAGCAGGTTTAAAGACACCAACATGCTTTCCCTACCCTATTTTTGGATGGCCAGATTTATTTTATTTTCATTTGGAGAGAGTTTCCTCTTTTACTTTTTCTCCACCCTGTTTTTCCCAGTTCAACTGAATAATCTCGGATTTATACAGCTATTTGTTCAGTTTTTTGCAGGATTGATGTTTTTGGTATTTGGGGTTGCCTTTTACACCCCCCTAGGATTTGAAAAATAATATTTGAATATAAACACATCCTTAATTTCGAGAAATGAATCACTTGAAAGTAATTAGACTTTGGGACATGTTATGTTTTTATATTAATCTATTAAATGTAGATTTACAATCTAACTTAAAAAAACGGTAAATGTCTTATTTATTTACCTCGGAATCTGTATCCGAGGGACACCCAGATAAAATATCTGATCAAATCTCTGATGCGATTATAGACCATTTTTTGGCCTTTGACCCCAGTTCCAAAGTAGCTTGCGAAACGCTGGTAACGACAGGCCAGGTGATTCTGGCCGGTGAGGTCAAATCTACCACCTACCTGGATGTTCAGAAAATTGCCCGGGATGTTATCAATCGGATCGGCTATACAAAAAGTGAATATATGTTTAATGGTAACTCCTGTGGCGTGTTATCAGCGATTCACGAACAGTCCAAAGACATCAATCAAGGGGTAGAGCGCAAAGATCCTGAAGAGCAGGGAGCAGGCGACCAAGGTATGATGTTTGGTTATGCTACCAAAGAAACGGACAATTATATTCCGCTGGCCCTTGATTTATCACACCGGCTACTAAAAGAGCTGGCCGTGCTGCGCCGGGAAGAAAATGAAATGCCCTATTTGCGGCCTGATGCCAAGGCGCAGGTCACTATCGGATACAATGAGGCAAATGTGCCTGAAAAAATCCATACGGTCGTAGTTTCCACCCAACATGACGAATTTGACGACGAACCTGCCATGCTGGACAAAATAAAACACGACATCTTGCATGTATTGATCCCGCGGGTGAAGGCACAACTTCCCGGACATATTCAGGCACTATTCAACACCGACATCATTTATCACATAAATCCTACCGGAAAGTTTGTAATAGGTGGGCCCCATGGAGATACAGGCCTGACAGGGCGTAAGATTATCGTGGATACTTATGGAGGAAAAGGAGCGCACGGTGGGGGTGCTTTCTCCGGAAAGGATCCATCCAAGGTAGACCGCTCCGCAGCCTACGCAACCCGACACATCGCCAAAAATATGGTGGCAGCCGGGATAGCCGATGAAGTATTGGTGCAGGTATCCTATGCCATTGGCGTAGCCAAGCCGATGGGCATTTACGTAAATACATACGGTAAATCCCATGTCGACATGACTGATGGCCAGATTGCTGAGATTATAGAAAACATGTTTGACATGCGTCCCTATGCCATCGAGCAGCGACTGAAACTGAGGTTCCCTATCTATGAAGAAACTGCCGCATATGGACACATGGGTAGAGAAAATGAGGTAGTTACAAAAACGTTCTATTCCCCCTACAATGCATCAATCAGCTTGGATGTGGAACTCTTTACTTGGGAAAAACTAGACTATGTTGATAAAATAAAGAAAGCTTTTGGGCTATAGCACGAATTAGGCAGGTGTTTCGCCTGCCTAATTCGTTCCATGGTAAGCCATCAATTCCTATCGGACCACATCTCTTCAATCAACTCGGTATAAAAATCCCGCAAATCCTTTCCCATAGCCCTTACCTGCTGGGTGATAAGACTAGTTTCTGTCTGTCCCGGGACTGTGTTCAGCTCTATAAAGTAAAAATTGCCGGTATCGTTTTCAAGAAAATAGTCCATGCGGACTGCCCCTTTGCAGTTCAGTTTCTGATAGACGGCAGCGGAGATTTTATTTACCCGGATCAATTCCATCTCATCCATCCTTCCCGGCGTAATCTCCTCAGACACCCCAGGGGTGTACTTGGCTTCAAAGTCAAAAAATTCTCTGGAACTGATGATCTCCGTTGCAGGCAATACGCTGATTTCACCGGCAAGCTTATACATACCGATGGAAAACTCCCGACCTGAGACAAACTCTTCTACCAACACCTGTGAATCTTCTTTAAAAGCCTTTTCAAGGGCTTCTTCCACTTCCAGCTCCGATTTGACCTTGCTCATCCCAATGCTACTGCCACCATTATTTGGCTTGACGAAGATCGGAAATTTCAACTCTTGTATCACCCTTTCAGCATTGGTTTTGTCCCCTTTTACTAATTGCACCGACTTTGCCACATACAGGTCTTCGATGTCTTGGACGATGGCCTTGGTGTAGCCCTTGTTCATCGTGACGGACGAAGTAAGAACATCGCAAGTGGTATAAGGGATATCCAACATATCCAGGTATCCCGCAAGTTTTCCATCTTCCCCCGGTGACCCATGAATGGTATTGAATACCCCGTCAAATCGAATTATATCATCATCAATTCGAATCGAAAAATCATTCAGGTTTACCGGAATTTTTTCCTCAAATCTATTTAAGTAATACCATTCACCGGGATAAATATAAAGTTTAACTACTTCAAACCGATCTGTGTCCAGGTGCTTTTCCACCACGGAGGCACTCTTCAACGAAACCACAGACTCTCCTGTAAAGCCCCCGGTAACCAAAGCAATTTTTTTCTTCATGTCCATTGATCAAGTTGCGAATTACTGAATTTTCGCTGGATAAATAAGGGAAAATTTATCAAAATTCAATCCATATACACAATTAAAACTGATTGGAAGTATCCGAAAACAGGCATTATTGAAACTTGCAGGTTCCTGTTTTTTCACCTTACTTCTTGGTTACAATTGAAGAAAAATGATAACCGGGAGGTATCTCAATTTAAAGTAATCGGAGTAAGATATTTCCTGTACAACAAAACATTTTTTGGTCGGTGCGATTTATTTATCTTTGAAAACAAATAATCAAACCTACTATGGTGACTAAAGTAAAATATAGCTTTTTCTTGCTGGCAATGGTGACATTTTTGTCAGCACAAGGACAGCAGAAGAAAAAAGTAAGCTTGGAGGATATTTTCAGGTTTTCCACGTTTAACCAAAAGTCTGTCTATGGCATCAACTGGATGAAAGATGGCAACTTTTACAGTTCATTAAGTCGGGAAAATGCCCCCAAAATCGTGAAAATAAATTTGGCGAGTGGGGAAGAAACCGAAGTACTGGTAGACGGAGAACAAATCGGAGTGGATTTTACGGATTACTCCCTTAGTGCCGATGAGCGGTTTGCACTCCTTTCCTCCAACGTGGAGCCAATTTACCGCAGGTCCTCCAAGGCTATTTACCATATTGTAGACCTAACTACAAATGATGTTCAGCCGCTTTTGGATGGGGAAAAAGTATCCTACGCCACCCTTTCCCCCGACAATACCAAGGTAGCCTATGTCAAGGAAAACAACCTGTTTTACAAAGACCTTCTTCAGGGAAGCATTACGCAAGTTACTACTGACGGGAAAGAGAATACCATCATCAATGGTGCCGGCGACTGGGTATATGAAGAGGAATTTTCCATGGCACAGGCATTTGCATGGTCTCCAGACGGTAAAAAAATTGCCTATATCCGCTTTGATGAATCAGAAGTACCGGTCTTCAATATGCAGCTATGGGGGACTCTTTATCCAAAGGATTACTTATTCAAGTATCCCAAAGCCGGCGAAGATAATTCCAAAGTTGGGATTCATGTCTATCACCTGGAATCCTCCAATACAATGAAAATGGATGCCGGAGCAGATCAGGATATCTATTTACCCCGAATCTACTGGACTGGTGATGCTGAAAAATTGGCCTTTATCAGGCTCAATCGACTTCAAAACCAGATGGATCTGCTACATGCTAATGCCGCCACCGGAAAAAGTACCCTGATTCTACATGAGGAGGCAGCTACCTATGTGGATTTGGATTACAATGACAACCTTCAATACCTTAGCGACAATAAAAGCTTTATCACAACTTCGGAGAAAGATGGGTTCAAACATATCTACCACTATGACACCGATGGAAAGCTCATTCGGCAACTTACCTCCGGGAATTGGGAAGTAAGTACATTAATAGGCGTAGATGAAAAAAACAAGCATGTCTATTTTGAATCGACCGAAAAATCCCCACTCGAACGTCATTTGTACGTTATCAATCTCAACGGCAAAGGCAAAAAGTTATTGACTCCAGCCTCAGGTACGCACAGCATCAACATGAGTCCCGATTTTAAGTACTATATCAACGCTCATTCCACAGCTACCCAACCGCTAACTGTCAGTCTTCATGCCGCAGGCGGGGAAAAAATTAAGGTTTTAGAATCAAACGATGAACTGGTTAAGCGGATTGGGGGATTTGAAATTGGTCCAAAGGAGTTCTTTACTTTTCAAACGGTGGATGGACAAGCGCTAAATGGGTATCTCATCAAGCCCGTTGACTTTGATCCCACCAAAGCTTACCCCCTCTTGGTGTATGTTTACGGTGGACCGGGTTCGCAGAATGTCCGCAATGCCTGGGGAGGTATCCGGGATTTTTGGCACTACCACCTGGCTGCAGAAGGATACATTATCGCCAGCGTGGATAACCGCGGTACGGGTGGCAGGGGAAGGGATTTCAAACACATGACCTATGCCAACCTGGGCAAGTTGGAAACCGAAGACCAAATCGCCGCGGCAAAGTACCTTGGTGACATGTCCTATGTAGACAGTAGCCGGATCGGAATTTGGGGATGGTCATATGGGGGGTATATGTCTTCACTTGCATTGATGCTCGGAAATAACGTATTCAAGACCGCCATTGCCGTTGCTCCAGTTACCACCTGGAGGTACTATGACACCATTTATACCGAGCGTTACTTGCAAACCCCCCAGCTCAACGCCAAAGGGTACGATGACTATAGTCCTATCAGCCATGTGGACAAGTTAAAGGGAAACTACCTGTTGATCCACGGAACAGGAGATGACAATGTCCATTTTCAAAATTCAGTGGATTTGGTCGATGCACTGGTAGCTGCGGATAAGCAGTTTGAAAGCTTTTATTATCCCAACCGCAACCATGGCATAAGTGGGGGAAATACCAGCTGGCACCTCTACCGGATGATGACTGATTTTTTGAAACGTAAGCTTTAAAACTGCAGAAACCGAAACCTGTATAATCCATCCCACGGGCAATCCAATTGGGATGGATTTTGCTTTTATTCCAAGGTTTTACTATATTCAGAAACCCAAAATTATGGTCCCATGAAAGAACGTTTAAATACCTCCCTCCACAGCCTTAGTCTGGCACTGGTTATTATAATGTTAGTTTGGTATTTTATTGCCTCTGATCCCAATTTCCCATTTATTCTTTCTGTTTTAATCCTGGCCCTTATCCTAATTGAAATAATCAGCCTAATCCTTATATCCAAGATTTATCCCGAAAGTCATATTTCTTTTAAAATCGGAATTATAGCAGGTCTGTGTATTCTTTTAGGCATTAAAATAATGATACCCAACTTCTTTGTCCCCCTCTCTGTTGCCCTAATTGCAGCCAATTTTCTCTATAACTTTTACACCAACACAAAGCACAGAAAGGGCGGATTTAAAAGAAAAAAGACCAATAAGATGAAATTTTAACCTAATTGACCTCCTTAGGCACATGATTTGACAGTTATTTTAAAATTAAACCAATTCCGGTAATTTATTCGAGATTATGGCCTCAAACACTGATTCTGTCAAGTATTCACTCAAACTACTCCCGAACCCGTGTAGCTTTAACATATTATTTTTCGCCTTTATATTTTTTTCGCAGCTTGCCTTTGCACAGGAAAAACTGAATAAACTCGTATTTGAGAGACAACAACTGCATCATCAGTGGCAGCAATCCGAAACCAAAAAATCGGGAATATTCGGCAACCGGACCAAAAAAGACATGGTAGCTACCAATGAATGGATGTCACGGATTATTCAAAAAGACAATCAGATCATGGAGGAACTCGAAATGCTAAAAAACATAGAAACTACCGAAATTTCCCACGAAAAAGAAGATTATAAGTTTATCGCCCAAAAACAGCAAGGAGATATTGGGATTCTGAAACGATCGTTGGAATCAAAAGAATTGGAATTAAATGAGGCCAAATCCAAGTATAGAACCAACGAATGGGCTGCTTTTATCCTTTTTTTAAGCACGTTAGCCCTGGGATACCTGTATTTGAAAAGCAGAAGAAAACGATACAGTACCTCAATTTAGCTACCTTTAAGCTGATTTCTCCATGCAACTACCAGCATGGGGAGCTCGGCATAGCTTTGGATCCCCGCTTTTACTCCCTGCGTTTTCAGATATATGTCGTTGGACCGGCGGCTTAGCTCAGAAAATAGCGGTTGAATGGATAGCATATTCCGGCGGATGGAGGAAAGATCATTTTTCACCCCTGAGGGCAAGGTTGCGACAAATGATTTGTAGGCTTCCGGATTGATGCGGAATAGATCATTCAGTTGATAACGGAGCAATCTTAGTTGTCCCGTATATTGAAGGAGGTATGATTCACTGTTACTGCAAATGACCCAAGCTATAAAGTTGGCCTCTCCCTCGTCTGTAACCCCATAACTGTGCGCCATTTCATGGGCTATGGTAAAGGGTTTCTCCAAAGGATGCAAGCTGGGATCAATGTAACTTTCCCCTGTAAAGGGAAAATAAATACCATAAATACCCATTTGCCGCATTAAACCTGACGGATAAAACTCCCGAGTTCTAGGTTTTCCAGTATAATTTAGCCCTAATACGTACAAGTTATTGCTTACTTCAGTACGTACAAGATCTTCAAGTTCCAGATAATCCATCGAGTCTTCTATGGCACTGGTATCCTGTCGGAGGTTTGGCCGGACTTGGCTAAGTATATTTTTGGTTAGCGTCATTTCCTGCAACAATCCCTGCTCATCAAGCGGAAGAGGGTCTAACGAAAGCTGCTCAAAAATAGGAATGCGCTGATAATTATATCCCCATAACATCAGGAAAAAAAATACCAAAAAACCCAGCCCGTTGACTGTAGACCTTAGTATAAAGTATATTTTTTGGCTCCAACCAATTGTTTGGATGGTTCGATACATCACGTAAAATCCAACTGCTACAACTGAAAAAAGGAAGAGGTAAAAGGTCGGGAAGGGTAGTCGGGATACCGTGGCATCGATAAAGTTTCGTATGACAGGGAAAAATGTACGGGAATAAAGTTGCTCAGTCTTAGCCGGATAATGTACCGCTGCATAACGGATGACCAATGTTAGGAAACCTAAAATTCCCCATGTCCAATTTCCTTTGATCATCCGTTATGTCTTTCCCATTTTTCTTTGGCAGTTGCTTTCTGAATGCAGCCACCTATTTTAAACGCCTTCCGCTTCTACACCCGATACTTCGGGTAGCATTCGGGTAAGCAAGTTTTCTATTCCAGCCTTCAACGTGACGGTACTGGATGGGCATCCCGAGCAAGAACCCTGCAACAATACCTTGACAATGCCATCCTGAAAACTGTGAAAAACAATGGCTCCTCCGTCCTGTTCCACAGCAGGACGGATATATTCATCCAGAATGCCTTTTATTTTTTTTACGATTTCACTGTCATTCACATCAAAGAGGGGATCTTTCTCAATCAGGGCATTAATCGCTTCACGACCTGATTCCAAGTATGTTTTTATGTGAATGCGAATAATCTCCTGGATTTCAGGCCAGGTGATTTCTTCACTTTTGGTGACAGTGACAAAATTGGAAGTAATAAAGACACGCTCTACGGCAGCAAAGTTAAACAGCTCTTGCGCCAAAGGGGAATTGCCCGTGCTTTCTGCATCTGGGTAATCATAGCTAATGCCCTCATCAATAAGCATAAAATTGGCCACAAACTTTAGGGAGTTTGGATTGGGGTTGGCCTCCATATATAGGTGTACGGGTCTTTTTTGAGTTTGTAGCATAGTAACGATTAGTTATTTATCTCTTTTTAACAGCAAAGCAGGCAATTAGTTCCTGCAAAAATATTTTTTGATTTGAAATGATTCTACTTTTACTTCAAAGGCGGCATAGCCTTTGATCCATTTTGTTGTAAACTCATAGTTGTGAGCTTTTACTACCTTTAAAAAGCAAACATGAAAATCAACGTAAATATATTGGGAGTAACTACCGTCAATGAATTGGATAACTATTGGAGTGATGAAGACCGGATAAAGCTACTGGAAGAATTTGGATATCCAGATGCATCAACGGCAAAACCCAGCGAAATCCAAGAATTATTGCACATGGCCATCACGGACTTTGAACCGGCTGATGCTGCAAAAATACTCCTAAACTTCAAACTTGGGGAACATCTCAATGAAGGTCAAATTCAATCCCTTTCTTACGAAATGATGGCGGATAAAATAGCAGAAGAATATCCAGATCCCGCCTTGCACTATGATCTTTTCAATATCAACCAACTTCTCTTCAGGGCGTATAACGGAAAGTTTCCAAATACGGAAGCGACTGTTATCCAAATGGAATTGCATCTCGCTTCAAAAGAGACGGCTGAAATCAACAAAGAAATAATTACCAAAGTACTGTGCCAAGGGTTGAGCGACAGGAATATCATCAATAGGCTATATGCTGACCAGGTCTCCGGCAGGGCAGCTTTTGAAGATGCCGAGAAAATAATTTGGCAAATAGGAGATAAAGGAAACGACACGTACGAGGTCATCACCTCGAATTACTGGATTGCCAAAGAAGATGTTGTCTATTCCGAATACGAAGCCAAAATAATACTTTTCCATGAAGAAAAGGAAGCCTAACAAACCATTACTTCCCCCTTAACCAATTTGGACTTTTGGCCTTTTTGAAGTAGGTAGGTTGGTTGCCAGTTTTTTAATTCTTCCAGCCAGCCTCGATTTTTTTATGTGGCCCAAGAAAACAATCAGTCAACGACCAATCCTGTATTCCAGCATATTAGTGGCAGGCGTAAAACAATTTTCCGACTAATCGCCAAAAGACATTCCCATTCCTTTGGCAGCTTTGACTAAAAACCCTTCCTTATCAACATGATTGTAACTTTTGGTAGCTTCCAATAGGTCTACGGAGACGATGTCATTATTCCGGTAAGACACCATTTTTCCGAAGGACCCTTCCAAAACCAATTGGAAGGCCTTTACACCAAAAAGCGTTGCAAGCACCCTGTCAAAGGCAATGGGCGTGCCACCACGCTGGGTATGTCCCAGTACCGTCTCCCTGATCTCGTGGGTACAGCCTACTCTTTTCAGTTGCCTGGAAAGTTCATAAGCAACCCCACCAAGCCTGACATGTTCCGAGCCTTCCTCAGCGGGGGAGAAAGTTATGTTGCCATCCATTAATTTGGCTCCCTCGGCAATGACTATGTTTACAAAACCCCGGTCTTTTTCATAGCGCTCGTCAATCCGCCGTAATACCTTGTGAATGTCATAGGGGATTTCAGGAATGAGGCATATTTCCGCTCCTCCCGCTATTGCTGTATGGAGGGCGATCCACCCAGCATCCCGGCCCATCACTTCCATAATCATTACCCGATCATGGCTTTCGGCAGTGGTGACGAGTTTGTCGAAACTGTCTGTGGCAATCTGAACCGCAGTCTGAAATCCAAAGGTCATGTCGGTAGCAGACAGGTCATTGTCAATAGTTTTGGGAACTCCGATTACGGGTACACCTTTTTCGAACAATGCTTGGGAAATTTTCTGGGACCCATCTCCACCTATATTAATTACGGCGTCAAACCCCATCTGCTTCATCCTATCGGCTACTTTATCCGTGATATCTTGGAAGGTGATGTTTCCAAATTCATCCTTGACCGGATACTGGAGAGGGTTTCCCTTATTGGTAGTTTTGAGGATCGTCCCGCCACGAACATGAATCCCCGCAGTCTTATTCCGGTTCAGTTTAATCAGTTCTGGGGGTTCCCTCATGATGCCTGACAAGGCTTCAACGCTACCATATACCTCCCAACCTTTCTCGTGCTTAGCCGTTTTAAATATTCCACGAATAACCGCATTTAGTCCGGGGCAATCACCACCCCCTGTACTGATCAATAATTTTTTCATATCACAAATTGTCCTGCTCCAAAGATAAACATAAATAAAATATCTAGGTTATGCAGCTATCAATTGTCGCATTCAATTGGAATATACATTCAATAGAAGTAATTTTGCCCATCCAAAAAAATTAACCTTATGTTTGAATTTGTTCTTAAGTGAACCTGTTCAACGACAATTCTCATCATAAAGGTTTACCAAGAAAATCAGAAATATCAATGGAAAGAGATCAGGTAATTTTTGACCTAATAGGCAAAGAAGAAGACCGACAAAGAAGAGGGATTGAGTTAATTGCATCCGAAAACTTCACAAGCAAGCAGGTAATGGAGGCAGCCGGAAGTGTGCTAACAAACAAATATGCCGAGGGCTTGCCAAATAAGCGTTACTATGGTGGCTGTGAGGTAGTAGACAAAATTGAACAAATTGCGATCGATCGCGCCAAGGAACTTTTTGGAGCGACTTGGGCGAATGTGCAGCCCCATTCTGGTGCGCAGGCCAATGCGGCTGTTTTCTTGGCCTGTCTCAATGCGGGTGATCCCATACTGGGATTTGACTTGTCCCATGGAGGCCACCTGACTCACGGATCCCCCGTTAACTTTTCCGGTAAATTGTATGATCCGCATTTCTATGGCGTAGAGCAGGAAACGGGACTTATTGACTATGAAAAAGTTGCCCTAAAAGCACGGGAAGTAAAACCTAAACTGTTGATTTGTGGTGCATCAGCTTATAGCAGAGATTGGGATTATGCGCGTTTGAGGGAAATTGCGGACGAAGTGGGAGCCATCTTATTGGCCGATATTTCCCATCCTTCGGGATTGATTGCAAAGGGTTTGTTGAATGACCCACTTGATTTTTGTCATATAGTGACCACTACTACGCACAAAACCCTGCGCGGTCCACGGGGAGGATTGATTTTGATGCGTGAAGATTTTGATAATCCTTTTGGGTCGAAAACGCCCAAAGGGGAATTGCGCAAAATGTCTTCTTTGCTGGATTCCGGAGTTTTCCCCGGAACGCAGGGCGGACCCCTCGAGCACATTATCGCTGCCAAAGCAGTGGCTTTCAGGGAAGCTTTGTCTGACGAATATATGCACTATATCCTACAGGTGAAGAAGAATGCTACGGTGATGGCCGATGCCTTTGTCGAAAGGGGATATCAAATCATTTCCGGTGGCACGGATAACCACCTCATGTTGATTGATCTACGGAATAAAGACCTCAGCGGTAAAATTGCCGAAGAAACTTTAGGAAAGGTAGACATTACCATAAACAAAAATATGGTACCTTTCGACACCAGGTCTCCATTTGTAACATCCGGCATGCGCCTGGGGACGGCTGCCGTCACTACCCGTGGATTGATTGAAGCTGATATGCTCAGAATAGTAGAGCTAATCGACACATCGCTTCAAAACCACGAAAATGAGAGACAGTTACAAGCAATCAAAAAAGAAGTGAACGACTGGATGGTTCAATTTCCTTTATATTAAATAATAGAAAAATTAAGTGGCACTGGATCAATATAAAGAAGAAGAGGAAGAGGACGGCATGTCTTTCCTTGATCATTTGGAGCAACTGCGCTGGCATTTGCTCCGGTCTGTTTCGGCCATTTTGGTCTTTATGGTTTTGGCATTTCTGTCCAAAAGTTTTGTGTTTGGAACCGTCATTTTAGGTCCTTCTCGGGTAGACTTCATAACCTACAGGACGCTATGCCGGATTTCTGAAGCTCTGTCGATTCCTGCTCTATGTATCCAGGAATTGCCTTTTATTATCCAGAGCAGACAAATGACGGGCCAGTTTTCCATGCACGTCACCTCAAGTTTGGTGGTAGGGTTGATTGCTGCTTTTCCTTATGTTTTCTGGGAAGTATGGCGATTTATTGCTCCGGGATTGTACGACAAAGAGCGAAATGCAGCCAGCGGAGCAGTTTTTTTTGTGAGTTTACTCTTTTTCTTGGGAGCGAGTTTTGGGTATTATCTTTTGGCTCCCCTTTCCATCAACTTCCTGTCCAATTACCAATTGGACCCTTCGATAGCAAATGAATTTGACATCACCTCTTACATATCCACGCTTTCCATGCTTGTGTTGGCATCAGCGGTTATGTTCCAGCTTCCTGTGGTCATCTATTTTCTTTCACGTGCGGGACTTGTCACCTCTGGGATGCTTAAAACGTACCGTAGACATGCCATTGTCGGGATTTTGGTGTTATCAGCGTTGATTACTCCTCCCGATGTCATCAGTCAGCTATTGATCGCCATGCCTATATTGGTGCTGTATGAAATCGGTATAATTATCGCCAAGCGTCTTGAAAAGAAAAAAAGAGTAGAAGAAGAGGAATTAAGGAAAAAGTACAATGATTGATGCAATCGCTATCGGAGGGGATCATGCCGGGTTTGAATACAAGCAAAAATTAATAGCCGTTTTGCTGGAAAAAGGTTTTCAAGTAAGGGATTTCGGTCCAGATACTGGAAATTCCGTGGACTATCCCGATTTTATCCACCCCCTTTGCAACAGCGTTGAAGCCGGCGAATCAACCCGTGGAATCATCATCTGTGGCAGTGGCAACGGAGTAGCCATTACGGCCAACAAACACCGGGGCATTCGAGCTGCCATCTGCTGGAACGAAGAATTGGCCAAATTGTCCCGGCAGCACAATGATGCCAACCTGATTTCCATTCCGGCTAGATTTGTGGATTTTGATCTGGCAGTAAAGATGGTGGACCTGTTTTTGCAAACGGAATTTGAAGGCGGGAGGCATGCCAGGCGGGTCAACAAGATTCCCTGTTAGTTTCCTGTTCTAAGCAAAATTTCCATATCCCCTCAAAAATCAAAAATCCCCGCCTTACCGATAGGCGGGGATTTTTAGTTGGTATACGCCATCCGGAAGGCGTTCATATCGCTCCGCTAGTTGGGGAAAATACGGCAAAATCTGCGCAAAAACACCCTCCTCATCGACAACATAATTGGGACTTTCTTCCACAAAATGTCGAAAAACGGATGTCTTATTCCCATAATCCCCCATATCTTCCAAGTATTGTTTCGCAAGACCGATATTGATAAATGGAGTAGCAGGTACAGCATCCTGATAATAGCCCAAATCCTTTCCCAATACCAAAACACTCGCACCTTTCCGAATGGGATGTCGATCCTTTGCGGTAATGGCATATTCAGAAAAGGCAGCTGGTTCATTTTTCTTCAAAATCAACCACCAACACCCCAGGGCGGGAATAAGCAGAAGATAGCTGTAGAAAATTAACTGCTTTCGATATTTGTTTTTGGCAACCCATAGCAGGTGGATTAAATAATAAGTAAATACCGGCACCAGTCCCAAAAACTGGTAAGAAATAGTTCTGTTAGCAAAAAATAAGGCACAGCAGGAACAGATAAAATAAAGTACCATTAGTTGACTTTGCTTTTGCTGATTGACATACATCTTTCGCAATCCAAAAGTCAACACCAAACCAATCAAACTCAGGAATATCGGAAACGAGAATAATATCAATAACTCCTGGTAGGGTATATGTACTACCGGCACCACCTGCCTGGATGCCAAGACAAACTCCCTATAAAAATCCCAAAAACTATCTGTCCAAAATGAATACAATCCATAGAGGGTAACAGGAATAAAATACGAAGTCACCGACAGGCTTAATTGCTGAAAATTAAACCCACTGATAAAGATGCCGCAGATGACCATAAACGGGAAAAATACAATCAAAGGGAAATGAAAACAAAGTGCAAAACCACCATACAACCCAAGTAACAGCACCGATTCGGTAGAGTTCCGGTTGATGGATGTATGGGAAAAAAGCTGGCCAAATGCCAAAAGTATGAATGTGTTGCCCATTAAGCTGGGAGAGAGCACCAGGAAATCATAGGAAAGGTGAAAAAGAACCAACATTACAACCGCGGGCAGATAACTGTTTTCTTGGTAGGATTTGAACCGAATAAACAAAAAATTGATATAGACAATCTGAAAGACAATGACAAGCCCCGCAAAACTGTGAAACGCCCAGGCAGACCTGCCAAAGAGGGCATATAAAACCCAGTAAACAAAAGCAGAAAATGGTCCCGTATCATCCATGATTTGGCTGTACATGGCATATCCGCCATCCATACGCTCCCCTATCAGCATCCAGATCATTTCGGGTTGAAGCAAGGGCATGTCCAGCCATATATATGGAATCCGAAGAAGCACCAGAAGTATCAGGATACCCAAGAGCCGAAAAGGATCATTTACTTTGAAAAATTGTAACAAGGGGTAGATTAAGTTTAATTGAAAGACACGAAATTAACCGATACACATATAATTCACTAAATTTGTCATAACTTTATTATTATGGAAAGTAAAAGACAGCAGAAATATTCAAAATTAATCCAAAAGGAATTGGGGGATATTTTTCAGCGGGAATCACGGCCCCTGATCGGCAATACGATGGTGACTGTGACCCGGGTATTGATGAGTCCGGACTTGGGTGTGGCGAAAGTCTACCTGAGTTTCCTGGGTGGAAATACACAAGAACTCTTTGATAAAGTCAACGAAGCCAAAAAGACAATCCGCAGGAATTTGGGACAAAGAATCGGCAAATCCGTACGCATCATCCCAGAACTGGCTTTATTTTTAGATGAATCCGCAGCCTATGCCCAACACATGGACGGCGTCATTTCCAAATTGGACATTCCCGAAGCCTCCGATGAGGAAGATCAGGAAAACTAACCCATTAATTACTCCCACTCCTTGAACCTATCATTTTTCATAGCATCCCGGTACTTTCGCAGCAAAAAGAAGCGCAATTTTATTACCGTGCTTTCCAGGATATCCATGATTGGGGTAGCCGTGGGGACCATGGCACTGGTGATTGTCCTATCGGTGTTCAACGGACTGGAAGAGTTGATCAAAGGGCTTTATGCCTCTTTCGATGCGGAATTAAAGGTAGAACCTGCCATGGGGAAGTCGTTTGAAGTAGAGGCGGAATGGCTACAGGCTATCAAGCAAACTGAGGGCATAGAAGTACTCACTGAGGTTATTGAGGATAACGCGCTCTTCCGCTATGGGGACAATCAACTGGTTGCCACCATCAAGGGAGTATCTGATAATTTTTTGGAACAAGGCAGGTTTTCCAAGGGGTATTTTACCGGCGAAATGTCCCTTGGCTCTGAAATGCAACCCCATGCAATCATCGGCTTGGGTGTATCCTATTTCCTTTTGGTAGATTTGGAAAATCAATACGATTTCCTGCAGGTATTCTATCCGAAGGCTCCCCGATCAGGAAGCATTGATCCCAGTAGTATGTACAACCGTGAAATAATCAAACCAGTTGGCACATTCAGCATTGAAAAGCA
Organism: Cytophagales bacterium; assembly: GCA_038209145.1. Lineage (GTDB taxonomy): Bacteria > Bacteroidota > Bacteroidia > Cytophagales > Cyclobacteriaceae > Lunatibacter. The sequence continues at coordinate 26,230 of JBBQXZ010000003.1, forward strand.
GTTTGATGATGAATATATAATTGTGCCGCTGGACTTTGCCAGCAAATTGTTGAATTATGGAAACAAACGGACGGCACTGGAAATTAAAGTCGCAGAAGGATACAGTATCAAAAAAGTGAAAAATGAATTACGGTCGCTTTTGGGCAGTGATTTTCTGGTCAAAGACACCGATGAGCAGCATGCCAGTCTGCTGATGACGATCCGACTGGAAAAGCTGTTTGTTTTCATTACCCTCACGTTTATTTTGGCAGTAGCGTCCTTCAACATTTTCTTTTCCCTGAGCATGTTGGCCATAGAAAAGAAAAAAGACATCGCTGTTCTCTTCGCCATGGGCGCTACGCGTAGATTGATTCGGTCCATCTACATGAAAGAAGGGGCCATCATTGCACTGTCCGGTGCGTCGGTTGGGTTGGTGCTAGGGTTTGTCATATGCTGGCTCCAGGACAGGTTTGGGCTGGTTTCATTGGGGGTGACCTCATCCATCGTGGAAAGCTATCCCGTGAATATGCAGGTTTCAGATTTTCTATACACCAGCTTGAGCGTTATCCTGATCACATTTTTGGCTGCCTATAGACCCGCTCAGATAGCCTCCCGTGTAAAGACCGTAGAACATCTTTAATTGAAAAAAGGCTGAAGATTTACGTATTATTATTTATTTACGTATTTTGCGGGCTAGCGGAAATCAGAATTTGGCAATTATTTCCAGTTACAGTCAGACATGACACCTCACGATGAAAGTTTCAGCTGAAAAGCCATTTAAAATTATTTATGCCCTCTTCAACCATGAGTTCCTGGGGATTCTTTTCGAATCCTTTGCAGTTCAACTGGATGAAAAAGGCAGGCTCTCCTACGCCTATCAGAATATATCTTCGCAAAATGCCTCCGAATTTGCCGCGGAAATGGAAGAGCTGGACTTTGAGCTGATCAAGCTTATGGACAGCATGCAGCAGGAAGCCATCGTCAAGAAATTAAACACCAAAAATACCAAGGCAAAGGATTTTTTGCGGAAAATCTATGATGAACAGCATTCGAACGCCACAACCAAGGAAACGCAAAAAATAATCGAACATCGGCTGGAGCTTACCCGGGCCAAAATACTTAACAAAATCAAAGGAAAGCGGCTTTTCGAAACGGGTAATGATGGCAACCCCACTTGGAAAGAAATAGAGATAATGCCTGAAAAAGCATCTGTTTTGTTCCATTTTCGCAGAAACGAAGAAAACACACATTATTTCCCCACCCTGAAGTACCGGGGGGAAAAACTCGAATGGCAGTACATGGGAAGTTACTTGATCTGCAAAGAACCGGCTTGGCTGGTAACAAACAGCAACCTGTACAGTTTTGAAAAGGACGTCGACGGAAAAAAACTTCTTCCTTTCCTAAATAAAAAATTCATTGTAGTTCCCCGCAAAGTAGAGGAATCGTATTACAAGAAATTCGTCACGCAACTTGTGGCGTCTTTTGATGTGTATGCCAAGGGATTCGATATCCAAGTGGAGCGGTGCGAACCCCATGCCCAACTTACCTTAAGTGATCTTCCGGGAAGTCCCACAACAAATCTTTATGGCGAAAAACTGGATATTGACCAGGAGGAAAAAATGGTTTTCGACTTGCGCTTCCAATATGGAGATTATACATTTCGATCAGACCAAATAACGCCAACCAATGTAGAGTTGGAAAAAAACGGCGATGAATACGTGTTTCACAAAGTCATACGAGATCTGGCAAAAGAGCATGAAATTGGCAATTTTTTTAAAGCCAGGGGACTATCTTTCAGACACGGCAAAGTGTCCATTCAAAAAAGGATGGCCTATGATTGGATCATAGACCACAAGGAGCAGATGGACGAGCTGGGAATTGAGATCGTACAGTCCAATCCGGATAAGTCCAAACGTTATTTCATTGGAACTACTAAAATAAGTATTAACATTTCAGAGAAAATAGACTGGTTCGATATAGAGGCTGTGGTCACCTTCGGCGATTACGAAATTCCCTTTGCCAAATTCAGGAAAATGATGCTTCAAGGCAAAACTGAAATCGAACTGCCCAACAAAGAAATTGCCATCATCCCCAAGTCATGGTTCGTCAACTATGGTGAGATTTTTTCCTTTATGGAAGACCAACCTGAAGGAAATCTTAAACTTAAAAAGCACCATATTGCCCTGGCGCAAGAACTACAAAAGGGCAGCCTTGTCAAGCTTTCTTTGAGCAAGCGCCTCGCCAAGCTGAAAGATTTCTCCACTTTTGAAGACTACCCCCTTCCCGCAAACTTCACGGGAAGCCTTCGCCCTTACCAAAAAGCCGGCTACAATTGGCTTAGATTTCTCAATGATTTCAATTTTGGCGGCTGCCTCGCTGATGACATGGGCTTGGGAAAAACGGTGCAGACACTGGCCATGCTGGCGCACGAACAGGAAAAATCAGGAGGAGCCACTTCACTCCTCGTCATGCCTACCTCCCTTATCTATAACTGGGAACTTGAAGCCAGGAAATTCACCCCGGAACTAAAAATCCTGGTGTATACCGGATCACAACGGGTAAAGGACAGTTCCAGATTTGATAAATATGACCTGGTCTTGACTTCCTACGGCATTACCCGTCTGGACATTGACACCTTAGGCGCATTCTATTTCAACTATATTATCCTCGATGAGTCACAAGCTATCAAAAATCCAGACAGCAATATTTCAAAGGCAGTGATGCAACTATCGAGCATGCACCGGCTGATCCTCACGGGAACGCCCGTGGAAAACGGTACCATGGACTTATGGTCCCAAATGAACTTTGTCAATACCGGCCTGTTGGGTAGCAGGGGCTCATTTAAGCGGCAGTTTCTTCTCCCCATCGAGAAGAAAGGTGATATGGACAAAACCGCCAAGTTACATGCCATGATCAAACCTTTTATCTTAAGAAGGCTCAAGAGCCAGGTAGCCACCGATCTGCCCGAAAAGGTAATCAACGTGAAATATTCCACGATGACCGATGAGCAGTCCAAAATCTACAACGAGGTAAAAGATTATTATAGGGAAAAGATTGTCAACGAACTCTCGATTCCGGGGATGTCACGAAGATCCTTCACTTTGCTCCGGGGACTCACCCAGCTCCGACAGATTGCCAACCACCCCAAGCTGACAGATGAAGGATATATGGGTGACTCAGGAAAACTGGAAGACATCAGACACATGATCGCCTCCACTGCAAGTGAAGGACACAAGGTGTTGATTTTTAGCCAGTTTGTGAAGCATTTGACCCTAATCCGAGAAGTGTTGGATCGGGAAAATATCTGTTATTCTTATTTGGACGGAGCGACCAAGAATCGGCAGGCGGCAGTGGAAGCATTTCAGCAAAAAGAGGAGGTGAAAGTATTTTTGATATCCCTAAAAGCTGGAGGCGTAGGCCTAAACCTCACCAAAGCGGAATACGTGTTTCTACTAGATCCCTGGTGGAACCCGGCAGTAGAGGCACAGGCAATAGACCGGGCGCATCGAATTGGACAAGAAAACAAAGTGATCATCTATAAATTTATAAGCAAGGATACCGTAGAAGAAAAAATAATGGCCCTCCAAGAACGGAAAATGGCTCTGGCAGGAGAACTGGTAAGTTCTGAAGAAAGCTTTATGAAAAATCTTAACAGCCAAGACATTGCTGCCCTGCTCAGTTAATCACTTATTTTAACTTATCCTTTCCACAATCCCATGCAGACAGCCATACTGATCATTCAGTGTAAAGATGACAAAGGAATAGTAGCCGCAGTCTCTGATTTTTTGTATCGCTATGCCGGCAACATCATAGAAGTAGATCAGCATATTGACGCTGAAATTGGGGATTTCTTTATGCGGGCTGCCTGGGAGCTGGATACCTTTGATATTCCAAAGGAGGAAATTCTTTCAGTTTTTCAGCGTGAAGTTGGAGAAAGGTTTTCGATGACCTGCATGCTGAAATTTAGCCTGCCCAAGCCTAGGATGGCCATCTTTGTTTCCAAGTTATCCCACTGCCTTTTTGATGTTCTAAGCCGATATTATTCGGAGCAGTTTCAGGTAGATATTCCCCTGATTATTTCAAACCATACAGACCTGAAACGTGTCGTAAAAGGGTTTGGTATTCCCTTTCATTACCTTCCTGTCACCAAGGAATCCAAAGTTGAGCAGGAAAAACATCAATTGCATTTGCTGAAAGAACATCAGGTGGACTTCGTTGTTTTGGCCAGGTATATGCAGATTCTCAGTGGGGATTTTATCCGTGAATTTCCCAATCGCATCATCAATATCCACCACTCATTCTTACCCGCATTTGTAGGGGCCAAACCTTACCATGCCGCTTACAAGAGAGGGGTGAAAATAATCGGTGCCACCGCCCATTACGTAACGGAAGAGTTGGATGCCGGCCCCATCATCGAGCAGGATGTAGCCCGGGTACGCCATCAAAACTCAGTGGAAGAAATGGTACAAATGGGCCAGGATGTGGAGAAAGTGGTTTTATCCCGCGCCATCAAATATCACCTGGCACACAAAGTACAGGTGGTTGGAAACAGAACAATAATTTTCAACTAATGGGAATAGCCAGTACAATTTATGATACTTCTTGCCTGTCTGAAAGTAAAAAAACTGTCAGATGCAGTTAACTAATAGTGATTTTTTTATTGTATCTGCTCCATCTCAACCAAAATATTCCCAGGGTCGTCTTGGATGGCAAGTTTTCTTCCCTGATAAATGTAGGTGGATCCACTTTCTGGATTTTTTAAAAACGTCCGCTCCAAATCAGTATCTTCACAGGAATTGTTGTCCGTGTACAACGTTGAAAATTTGATGTGTTTTTGATTATAAGTCGCACCTCCACGGTATTCATTACATCCTGCAAAGCCACCGACATTTGAAAAAAAAACATTGAAAAGCATCTCTAGGATACAACTCTTCGGGGGATATCTGGAGGCAAACGGGTAAGCAATTCGTAGTTCACCTGTTGGGTAGATTCCCCAAAAGAGGCCACGGTAATTTCATTTCCTTTTTGCTTGCCGATGATGACAACCTGATCGCCCTTTTTTGGGCTGGATAGGTCAGTTATATCTACGGAAATGGCATTCATGGTAACTGTACCCACTACGGGGAGAATTTTTCCATGGATCAAAACCTTTCCAAGATTACTCAAGTTTCTGCTGAATCCATGACAATAACCTATCGGTACCAGGGCAATCGTCATGTTACGGGATGCCATGTAGCTGTTTCCATAACCGATAAAACTTCCCATTTTGACCTTCTTGATACTCATAATGCTACTTTTCCAACTGATGAGGCGTTTGAGGGGGTTTTTTGAGTCTGCATCCAGCTGCTTGAAATTGGCCATATACGTTTCTTGACTTGGCCAAAACCCATATTGGGCAATCCCTATTCGCACCATATCCATAATGGTCTCGGGATAACTCAGAGACGCCGCTGAACATGCTGTATGATACGTGTTGAAATTCATTCCCCTTTCAATAAACCAAGCTTTATATTCCAGGTATTTGGCTATTTGTGCTTTTACCCGAACGTAGTTGGCAACACTCTCGGCGCCTGCATAGTGGGTGCACAATCCCTGCAGTTCAAGCAGGTCACAATTTTTTTCAATAAGTTTAAGTAATGTTTCTCTTTCTTCCCATTCAAAACCTGTCCGGTGAAATCCAGTTTCTATTTCGATATGAATCTTTGGTTTCTTTCCAAGCTGTTTTGCCACTTCGACGGCTGCTTTCAAGCGTCCAAATTCAAACACATAAAACTCGATTCCCCGCTCAATAATCCAAGGAAGCGATTCGTCATCCAGCATGCCCATGATCATAACCTGACTCCCTTTGGTGGAAGCATTATACACCCGGCTGGCCTCGTCCGTGCTAAAGGTACTAAAATGGCGTATTCCGTTGCTCTCTGCAATGGCAACCATATTTTCTATCCCATGCCCATATGCATTGCCTTTTACTACAGAAGAAATGATGGTTTTATCGCCAACTTGGTTTCGGATAAACTTGAGGTTTTGCTTGTAGGCTGACTTTTTGATTTCAATGTAAGAGGTATGCTCCATAAGTGGGATTAATAATTAATCTTTCGGATGACTTGAGTAAACAAATTTGCGCCCGTTGGTATCACATCATCCGGAAAATCATATGTGTTTTCGTGCAATTGGGTATGCTTTTTACCAGCCCCAATGCCAAACAGAAGGGTCTTGGTGACACTTGAAAACTGGCCAAAATCCTCTGACCATCGGAATGGCGTTCGGATGTGTTTGGTTTTTAGTTTAAGCGCTTTGGCTGCCTGATTGACATAATCCCAGGCATTTTCGTCATTGACGACAGCTTGAAAACTATCACGAAATGAAACGGAAACTTTCAACCGATATTCTTTGGCTAAAAGCTCCACCAAATTTGCGGCATAACTGCATAGCTTCTCCAACACGTCATTGTCATAGGTGCGAAGCGTCGCCATAACTGTCGCCTCACCGGGGGTAGTCCCAAAAGCTACTTCACCCAATACTGCATGTATGACGGTAATCATCGAAAATTCGGAGATAGATTCCGAGAGCCTTTCCAAGCCCACGATTGCTTTACACATGGCTTCTGCCGGGCTGTTTCCATCTTCGGGATGCGCCGCATGACTAGTATGTCCGGTAAAAGTGATGATCATCCCAATAGATGCCGCAGTAAATGCTCCCTTCTTCAACACGATTTGGTTTTTGTCATATCCCGGAAGATTGTGAAGGGCAAAGGCAAAATCCGGGACAATTTTTTTGAATTTTTCTGAATTTAAAATTTTGGAAGCCCCCTCTCCTGTCTCCTCTGAAGGCTGGAATAAAAGTACCACGCTGCCACTTGCAGGTTTTTCCTGAGAAAGCTGTATCCCGACTCCACCGAGAATCGCAATGTGTCCGTCATGCCCACAGAGATGTGATACTCCGGGTACCTGGCTAATGTGCTTGATGGTGCCTTGCTCCAAAATAGGCAACGCATCCAATTCAGCACGTAAGAGTGTAACAGGACCGGGATTGCTACCTTTAAAAACAACTGCAAAACCATATCCACCCAAATCTTCAATCAATTCATCGGGGTTTAAGTTCTTGAAAAATTCCTTTACGCGCTCAGAAGTGGTAGCTTCCTCTCCCGATAGCTCGGGATAGCTGTGAAGTTCTTTTCTAAAATTGGTCAATTGGGCAATCTCTGACTTGTTCATGGTGTGAATGGTTATAAATGAAAATAATCGTTAATACCTAGCTTGGAGCAACTCGCAATTTAACCAACCGTTTGGGTCGGGGCAATTTTGAGCATAATGACTGACCTCCGATTCACTACACACACCTGGATAGTCACCCATCAGGCCTTCCAAATCCTGAATTAACTGAAAATGCAGGTGTGCGGGCCAATTTCCGTTCTCTTCCTCCTCTCCCAAGTGACCTAAAATCTCGCCAGCCCCTATGTATTTTCCCTGATAAAGCGGCCAAAGATCAGCTTTTGTTAAATGACCGTATAAGCTGTATAGTTTATTACCCCGCAATACATGTTCCAAAATAACCGTTGGTCCATAATTCCCAAATCCTGCATTGTCCCGAAAGCTGTGAATTATCCCCTCAACCGGACAATAAACCGTTGTACCCGACAAAGTCCAGATATCTATACCGAGGTGGATATTGCGAAATATGGCTGAAGCTGTCGCAAATACATGGCTCCTTTTATAAATCACCCGGTTTTCCCCATAACCGCCAAGTGCATATCTTTTGCCCTGATCTTCCATAAGGCGATCCATGTAGCGGCAAAAGTGCTGACTATCCGTTAAATCCACCTGATTCAACGATTCATTATCCTTGCTCAAATCAATGGCAAAGGCATTATGTGCGCCCAATTCCTCACCCATGACCGGAAAAATAGGAATATCGGTCCATGTTTGTTTGATACTTGTCATCTTTCGGACAATATAAAGAATATTGTCAAGCAGTCGGCACCATGTCCAAATTTAAAAGGGAGTTAAATAAAATAACTATTGTCGGATTGAAGGGGAAAAATTACCTTTGAACATTAAAATTAATCGGGAGCTAATGATAAAAAGTACTTATCCCACATTAGAAGATATTCAGTCGGCACGTGTTAGAATCGCCCATATGATTCACAATACCCCTATATTAACCTGTTCAGCTATTGATGAACTGGCAGGATGCCGAATATTCTTCAAATGTGAAAATTTTCAAAAAGTGGGTGCTTTCAAAGCCCGCGGCGCGGCGAACGCCGTATTGAAGCTATCAGAAGAGGGTAAAAAGAAAGGAGTAGCCACGCACTCTAGCGGCAACCATGCGGCGGCTCTTGCCAGGGCCGCAAGACAAGCGGGTATCCCGGCATATATCGTCATGCCCTCCACGGCGCCGGACATCAAAAAAAAAGCTGTCCATTCATACGGAGGTCAGATTACGCTATGCGAACCAACCTTGGCTTCCAGGGAGACTACATTAGCAGAAGTAGTTAAGAAAACCGGGGCTACCTTTATCCCTCCCTTCGATGACATTCATGTAATCGAAGGACAGGCTACCTGCGTCCTGGAAATGTGGGAAAAGGATATTCTTTTTGATGTCATCATCGCACCGGTTGGAGGAGGAGGGTTGTTGGCAGGTACTGCCCTCACGACGCATTATATTTCTCCAAAGACAAAAGTTATCGGGGCTGAACCCGAGGGCGCAGACGATGCCTACCGCTCATTCCAGGCAAAAAAACGCATTCCCCTGACTACTCCCAACTCCATTGCAGATGGGCTGTTGACTTCCCTGGGTGAGTTGAATTTTGACATCATCCAAGACTATGTGTCCGACATCCTTACTGTAAGCGATCTGGAAATCATAGCGGCCATGCGCTTGATTTACGAGCGGATGAAAATTATCGTGGAACCAAGTTGTTCCGTACCTCTTGCAGCCTTACTAAAAAACAAGGAGCAGTTTCAAGGGAAACAGGTCGGTATTATCTTATCGGGAGGCAATGTAGATTTGTCCAAACTTCCCTTCTAATTCTAAGGGTAAAAATCCAAGACTTTAGACAAGGTATAATCCACTTCGGCTTTGGTAGTAAACCTGCTAAATGAAAACCGGACTGATTCCCTGCTTGGATCACTACCTAGCGCCTGTAACACATGTGACCCCAATGTGGCACCACTACTGCAAGCAGAACCCCCGGAAACAGAAATACCGCCCAGGTCCAAATTAAACAACAACATGCCCTGATTGGCTTCAGAAGGAGGGAAACTTACATTCAGCACGGTATAAAGGCTTGCATCCAGTTCTCCTGACTTGCCGTTAAATTTCACCCCTGGGAGGTTTTCAACCAGTTTATTTATAAAATAGCGTTTGATCCCTTGGATATGCGTTTCGTGAGATGCCATTTCTTGATAGGCCAATTCCAATGCCTTAGCCAAACCGATAATACCATACACATTCTCAGTTCCCCCGCGCATGTTGCGCTCTTGAGAACCCCCATAAAGAAACGGACGGATTTTTTTATCTTTTCGGACAAATAAAAAACCGACGCCTTTGGGTCCGTGGAATTTATGTGCGGCTCCCACGACTGCGTCTACCGGCAGATTTTTTAGGTCGTGCACATAATGTCCCATGGTCTGTACCGTATCTGAATGAAAAAATGCACCATGCGATCTACACAATGCACCAATTTCTTCCAGATTACTCATGTTTCCAATTTCATTGTTGCCATGCATCAAAGACACCAAGCTGTGCGGTGTTTGTTGTAAAAGCGTAGTCAAATGGTCCAGGTTCAAGTTTCCCTGTAAATCTACTTCAACAAGTTTCATGGGTATTCCCATTTGATAGGCACATTTTTGGGATGTGTGTAGTACGGCATGGTGTTCAAGAGGGGAGGAAATAATCTGCTTTAACCCAAAGGTTTCAAGTGCGCCGGAAATGGCCATATTATCGGCTTCTGTACCACCGGAGGTGAAACATATTTCTCCGGGGCTGACCTCCAGGATATGGGCAACCGACTTTCTAGCCTTTTCAATGGCCGCCCGAACTTGTCTCCCATGCTTGTGCACAGAAGAGGGGTTCCCGTAGTTGCCTCTTAGAAATGGCAACATGGCCTCCAATACGCGCTCATCTAGTACTGTAGTCGCCGCGTTGTCCAGATACACCGTTTTTTTAACCTCCATGTATTCCCCCAATTGGGACTCTTAAATAGATTCCGCTATTACCTCTTTAATATCCAAAATAATTTTATTGGCCAGGTGTTCGGCTGTGGCGAGCGTTTCGGATTCGGAATAAATCCGAATAATGGGTTCTGTATTTGACTTGCGCAGGTGTACCCACTCCTTCTCAAATTCTATCTTTACCCCATCCGTGTCATTGATTGGATGCTTTTTGTATTTTAATTTGATAGCGTCCAATATCCGATCCACATTAATTCCAGCCGTAAGCTCTATCTTGTTTTTCGAGATGTGGTAATTGGGATAAGAGGCTCTCAGCCTGCTTGCAGTTTTACCAAATTTGGCCAGGTGAGTTAGGAATAACCCAATGCCCACGAGCGCATCCCTACCATAATGTGACTCGGGATAGATCACGCCACCATTGCCTTCTCCTCCAATCACAGCCTGTACCTCTTTCATTTTGTTGACCACATTTACTTCGCCGACTGCGGAAGCATAATATTCCCCGCCTCTTTTGGTGGTAATATCTTTCAGCGCTCTGGTAGAGCTGAGGTTGGAAACTGTGGACCCCGGCTGATGTGACAACACATAATCAGCTACGGCGACAATCGTATATTCCTCCCCGAAAAAACTCCCGTCCTCATTGAAAAAAGCAAGTCGGTCCACGTCCGGATCCACCACAATCCCCAAATCATAACTGCCATTTTCCAGTTTCATGGCAATGTCCCGCAAGTTTTCCGGTAATGGCTCAGGGTTGTGGGCGAAATAGCCAGTAGGCTCACAATATAGTTCTTCAACCTGAACAACACCTAACGCTTTCAGTAGTTTGGGAATAACAATCCCACCTGTGGAGTTGACACAATCTATTACTATTCTGAAATTTCTTGCGGCAATGGCCTCTCTATCTACCAGTTTCAAATTAAGCACGTGCTGAATATGACGGTCTAGATAATCGTGTATAGTGGTGTATTTACCGAGTTTTTTTACCGTAACAAAGGTAAAGTCTTCCTTTTCGGCCTTGTCAAGTACCTCTTTGCCATCAGCGTCAGAGATAAATTCTCCATTTTGCCGAAGAAGTTTGAGGGCATTCCATTGAATGGGGTTGTGGCTGGCGGTAATAATAATTCCGCCTCCAGCTTTTTCTAGAGGGACCGCGAGTTCCACTGTGGGTGTGGTACTCAATCCCAAGTCAACTACATCTATGCCAAGGCCCTGAAGGGTGGCTGTCACGAGTTGGGAAACCATCTCCCCCGAAATTCTGGCATCTCTCCCTATCACTATTTTCGGGTTTTGCGTTTTCTCTACAATCCAGGAGCCGAAAGCCGCCGCAAATTTTACAATATCCAAAGGAGTAAGGCTTTCGCCACTTTTACCTCCTATAGTTCCCCTGATACCAGAGATTGACTTGATTAATGCCACTTAAAATTGGTTAGATAGCTGTTAAAAAAACTTATTCAATGACTCTTACTTAAATTTGGCGAGAACTTTGTCCACTTCGTTTTCCGGATTGCCACAGGCTGAGCCGTCATCAACTTTCTTCCCACAATACCCACAAGCGCCGCCATCCTTGTTAAGGTAGGGATTTTGTGAGGCGCATGTGCCTTTAAACTGACCATCTTTCAAAAAAATCAGCCTCACCGACATCATGATGAAAAACAACGCAACAAATCCCAAGGTTAAATATACAGTTGTCATATCGAATTAATTTTTACAAATTTACATATTCCTTTCAAAACGTTATCACATACCTATTAGTTTCCCTTCTGCCATGATCGAAAAGAAAGATAGAAGCAAATCCCTGGCCGCATTCGAGCATTTGCTCAGCATTATGGAAGAATTGAGGGAAAAATGCCCCTGGGACAGAAAACAAACCCTTGAAAGCCTCAGACATCTTACTATAGAGGAAACCTTTGAGCTATCAGATGCCATCTTGGAAAATGACCTCGAGGAAATCAAAAAAGAGCTGGGTGACATTTTATTGCACTTGGTTTTTTATGCCCAGATAGGTGCTGAAATGAAGGCCTTTGACATGAAGGACGTAATCCAAAGCCTCAATGACAAATTAATTCGCAGACACCCCCACATTTATGGTGATGTTGAAGCAATAGATGAAGAAGCCGTAAAACAAAACTGGGAAAAAATCAAACTTCGGGAAAAAGGTCAAAAGAACAAATCGGTCCTTGGTGGAGTGCCTAGTTCCTTACCTGCCCTGATCAAAGCCATGCGTATCCAGGAAAAGGCCCGTGGGGTAGGATTTGACTGGGAAGAAAGCGGTCAAGTTTGGGAAAAGGTGGAGGAAGAAATGCAAGAATTCAAATCTACCTTTAATGCTGGGGGATCCAATGATATAAATAAAGAGGAAGCTATAGGCGAATTTGGTGACCTGCTTTTTTCGCTTATCAATTATGCCAGGTTTATAGACATCAATCCTGAAGAAGCCCTGGAGCGCACCAACCGAAAATTCATATATCGTTTTCAATATCTTGAAAAAGCTGCGGCCGATGCAGGAAAAAAACTTGATCAAATGACGCTGGCAGAGATGGATCGCTATTGGGAGGAAGCTAAAAACCGACAAGATATCTGATATTATCCCTCTATCTGATTGGACATTGAAACATAAAAAACGATCACCTACTTTTTAAGAAAAGTTTTTTGTGGATTTTTTATATTTTAGGCCTTAATTTTACAATAAATTTTTAACCCTTATCATCTTCAATCTCATTTCCAGAACTTTATCCACAAATTGTATTTTTCAAATAATAACACAAATTATTGAACTACAGATAATTAACATGTTACCGAATTGTTGTGTGGATAAGTGTTGACAAATGTGGATAAAAAGTACTTGTTTTTGCCATTAATGGCAACACATAAATTCAAGACAGTTTTTGAACAGAAGTCAACCCTTTTTTGCTCAAGTCTGGTAATCAATCCACTGTCATTTTCATCCCAAATCTATCCGTTTTACCAGTTTTAAATATTGAAAATTTGCAAATAATCCTTGGTTATTTTCCTATATATCTTTTTAAGGATTTAGGGAAAAACTTTTTCCATTCAGAAAGGGGAATCACTTATATGAAGTTGAGAATTTCCTCCATATAATCCCGGTTATTTGAAAGTCGTGGCACTTTATTTTGACCACCCAGTTTCCCTTTGGATTTAAGCCAATTGTCAAAAGTGCCTCTTTTGGCAAAATGAATAATTGGTGCTTGGAGTACCATGTCCCTGTACCGTTTGGCATCATAGTCGGAGTTGAGTTCACGAAGAGATTCGTCCAGCCTTAACATGAACAATTCTCCGTCAGAAGGGGGCCGAGCAAATTCAATTACCCATTCGTGTGCCCCTTGATTTCCCCGCTCTTTGAAATAAATGGGGGCTGCCGTGAAATTTATTATGGCAGCACCTGTTTGCTCACAGGCGGATTCTACGGCTTGCTCGGCATTTTCCACGATGACCTCCTCCCCGAAGGCGTTGATAAAATGCTTGGTACGGCCAGAAATTTTAATCCGGTAGGGCTTCAGCGAGGTAAATTTGACTGTGTCCCCTATTTTATACCTCCACAAGCCACCATTGGTGGAAATGATAATGGCATAGTTGGTATGAAGTTCAACATCTTCCAAGGAAATAACGTTGGGATCCTCACTGTCCCAATCTTCAATAGGGATAAATTCATAAAAAATACCATAATCCAGCATCAGAAGTAATTCGTCGGAATCCTTTTGGTCTTGAATGCCAAAGAATCCTTCCGAGGCATTATAGGTCTCCATATAATGCATTTTGGTTGAGGGAATAAGGCTTTGAAAGAGGCTTTTGTAAGGGCCAAATGCCACAGCTCCATGAAAGAAAACTTCCAGATTGGGCCATACTTCCGTGATGTCCCGTTTCCCGGTTATTTCCAGTACCCGCTGCAATAGTACCAATGTCCATGTGGGTACTCCAGTAAGGCTGGTTACATTTTCCTTGATGGTCTCATGGGCCATTTTATTGATCTTTTCTTCCCACTCGCTCATCAGTGCGGTTTCAAGACTTGGCGTTCGGGCGAATTGGGCCCACATCGGCAAATTTTGCATAATTACCGCGGAGATGTCCCCATAGAAGCTATTTTGGTTTTCATCAAAGTTATTGACTTGGTTGCTCCCCCCGATTGTCAGGCTCTTTCCTGTGAAAAGTTTTGTATCCGGATAATTGTTAATATATAGCGAAAGCATGTCTTTACCCCCTTTGATGTGACAATTCTCCAAAGACTCTTGGGAAACAGGAATAAATTTGCTCCGTGAAGAAGTGGTGCCTGATGATTTGCTAAACCAAACGATCTCCGAAGGCCAGAGAACATTTTGGTTGCCTTTCATCGTCTCTTCTATATATGGCGTAAGCTGTGTATAGTCATGCACCGGGACTTGGCGGACAAAATCCGCATACGAGGATATATGGGAGAAACCGAATTTTATCCCAAACTTAGTACCTTTTGCAGTGGCAATGAGCTTGAATAAAATCTCGTGTTGGACTTCGAGGGGGTTTGCCTTAAAGCGTTCTATCTGGCCTATCCTATTTTTAAGGATCCAGGTCATGAATGAATTGATGACTTCCATAGCTAAGTTGGGTTAAATTTTCCGCTTTAATTCAAAATGCTTGCCAAGATAAACCTTCCTGACTTGTTCGTCTGCGGCGAGTTCTTCGGCTGTGCCTGCTTTTAGGAGTTTCCCTTCAAACATCAGGTAGGCACGGTCAGTGATCGACAGGGTCTCGTTTACATTGTGATCGGTGATCAGGATGCCAATATTTTTGTCCTTCAGTTTGGCTACGATGGATTGTATTTCTTCCACCGCGATTGGGTCTACTCCCGCAAAGGGTTCGTCCAGAAGGACAAATTTTGGGTCCACTGCCAATGCCCTTGCAATTTCGGTACGTCTTCTCTCACCTCCGGACAAAACCATCCCCAAGTTTTTGCGCACATGTGTCAAGCTAAATTCCTCCAACAGACTTTCCGTCCTTTCTTTCTGGTCCTTCTTAGACATGTTGGTCATTTCCAAAACGGCCAGAATATTTTCTTCAACGGTAAGCTTCCTAAAAACAGAAGCCTCCTGTGCCAGGTAACCGATACCCAATTTGGCCCGCTTGTACATCGGGAGCGGTGTTATTTCACTGCTATCCAAAAACACCTTCCCACCGTTGGGCTTGATCAGCCCTACTATCATATAAAATGAAGTCGTCTTTCCCGCCCCGTTGGGACCCAAAAGGCCAACAATTTCACCCTGCTCTACCACTACCGATATGTCATTGACAACGCGCTTACCTTTGTATATCTTGACGAGGTTATCTGCCTTTAATATCATGTACTAATCAAATTTAATATCCTTAACGTAGAGTTGGAGACTGCTGGTGTTCCGAAAGGTATTTTCTCTCAGCTCAAATGCCATATTGAACCTCATTTTACTGTTAAGGAAGTCGAAATATTCGCCAAAACCAAAGCCTATACATACCGGGCGTGTCTGCTGACCATCCTGTATGATTTCGAACCGGAGGTGTTTTTCCTTTAAAATCTTAACATTTACCGCATAAACCTGATTGACGCAAAAAATTGGTTCAGGGTTGCCGGGCCCAAAGGGTGCCATCTGCTTCAGGATATTATGAAATTTATAGTTGATTTGATCAAGCAGCAGCTCATCGTCAATTTCCAAAGTGGGTTTGAGGTGGCTTTCGTGGATCCGCTCGCTTACCACTCGCTCGAATTTGGCCTGAAAAGCAGGCACATTGGAAACAGACATGGTTAACCCTGCAGCATACTTGTGTCCTCCAAATTGATCCAACAATTCGCTGCACTCCTGAATAGCCTGGTAAATATCAAAATCAAAGACAGAACGGGCACTGCCAGTTGCTTTGTTGTTGGATTCTGTCAAAATAATGGTCGGTCTATAATACCGCTCAATGCACCGGGAAGCCACAATGCCGATGACCCCTTTGTGCCAATCTTCCTTGAAAAGAACGGTACTCCGAAAAACTCCTTCTGACTCACGCAACGCTATCATTTGAAGAGCTTCTTTGGTGATATTCTCATCGAAGTTTTTTCTCGCCGCGTTGACATCTTCCACGAGTTCCGCCCTTCGTACTGCCGTCTCCAAGTCTTTGGAAATTAGTAATTCCACGGATGCCTTGGCGTGCTCTATCCTTCCGGAGGCGTTGATGCGCGGGCCAATTTTAAAAACAATGTCGGTAATGTCTATTTCCCTTTCAATCTTTCCTTTCAAAATCAACGCCTTAAGCCCGGGTCGGGGATTATTGTTAATCCTATCCAAGCCATAGAACGCTAAAATTCTGTTTTCTCCGGATATGGGAACAATGTCGGAGGCAATACTGACAGCCAACAAATCCAAATAAGCATATAAGTTGGTCGGGTTTCGTTGTGTCTTTATGGAAAAAGCTTGGATCAGTTTGAATCCAACCCCACATCCACTAAGCTCTTTGTAGGGATAAAAACAATCTATCCGCTTGGGATCAAGAATAGCGATGGCTTGAGGCAATTCCTCTCCGGGAGTGTGGTGGTCGCAAATGATAAAATCCACTCCCAATGTATTGGCCAAATCAATCTTGTCAATGGCCTTGATCCCGCAATCCAGCGATACCACCAAGGAGAATCCATTATCCGCGGCATAAATCACCCCCTTTTCGGAAATTCCATATCCTTCTTTATACCTGTCGGGGATATAAAAACCGACATGATCGTAAAATTCTTTTAAAAACCCGTAAAACAAGGCTACCGAAGTAGTCCCATCTACGTCATAATCCCCATAAACGAGAATCTTTTCATCCCGGGAAATTGCCAAGATCAACCGATCAACGGCCTTTTCCATGTCCTGCATCAAAAACGGGTCATGCAATTTATCCAGATCGGGCCTAAAAAAATCCTTGGCCTTTTGAAAATCCGTCACCCCCCTGTTCGCCAGCATATTGGCCAACGTTGGGTTCACGTTGATTTCCTGACTGAGATAGTCAACCGTACTGAAATCGGCCTTTTCTTTTATTCTCCATCTAAAGTCCATAAGGCTAAATTACAAAAGATTGAAGCTATACAACTTATATAATTACAATATTAGTGAGCTTCCTAAAAATGAAAAACATAAACAACGCAGGACTAATAGTTTATCGTTTTCCTACAATTGTCTCGTCCATGACGGCTTTCAGCGAAACCCTATGGCCGTCTTTGTAAGGTACAATCCAAGTCTCTTTCACCCCGATTTTTCGAAGGTATCTTTTCAATTCATCCGCCTTTTCGTATTCCCTAAACTGACCCAGGACATATTTATTAAACCCGTCTTCCTTTACCAACTCCAAATCGGGACTATCGGCTACCATCTCGCTGATATCGTGGTCTTCAAAGGCCCCAAATTGAACGCGAAAAACAACGCCCTGATCCCATTCGTTGACTTCTACCTGGGTTTCCGTGCTGTTAAGCTGTTGGCGTAGTTCGGAAACTTGCTGGCTCAACCTTGCTTCTGCTTCCCGGACGCGCTGGAGACTGCTGTCCCTTTCCCGCAGCGTCCGGATCAAATTCTCGGTTTCAGCTGTCAGGGAATCCGTACTTGCGGAAAAGCGTGCCTTGTCATCCAACAACTTTTTGAAATCTTCGGGAGGCATCTTGCGTTTCATCTTCTTATAGGCCTTACGTTCAGGTTTGTCCAATTGGGCAATCTGGGCAAAAGATGACCCTGAATAAAGTAAAAATAAGGTCAATAAGGCTGGTAAAAACAATAATTTGTAGGTTCTCATAAGCATTTTTGATTTTCAGTGAATACGTAAAAACGAATCTTTTGCCTACAAATTACAAAAAATAATGGAGTAATCCCTTTTATACAAAATTAAAGAAGGGTATCAGGTGGGTAAAAGCCATAGAAAAGTAAAAAGAAGGACCAACATCATGAATGATACTGGTCCTTTGTGGTGTTCGCCAATTTACTTTAGACCTCCGATCATGTCCCCAGGTTTTACCCACTCGTCAAACTGCTCATTGGTCAACAAGCCCAATGACAGGGCAGCCTCCCGAAGACTGGTGCCTTCCTTATGCGCCTTTTTGGCAATGGAAGCTGCGTTTTCATATCCCAGATGGGGATTTAGCGCCGTAACCAGCATTAGGGAGTTTTCCAAATGGCGTTTGATGAAGGTTACATTGGGTTCTATGCCCACCGCACAGTTCTCTGTAAAAGAAACGCAGGCATCTCCCAATAACCGGGCTGAACTTAACAGGTTATTGACCATCATGGGTTTGAATACATTGAGTTCGAAATGGCCATTGGAGCCCCCAATGGATAGTGCCACATCATTACCCATTACCTGCGCACAGACCATGGTCATCGCTTCCACCTGCGTTGGGTTCACCTTGCCGGGCATGATGGAGGAGCCTGGTTCGTTTTCAGGGATAAGTATCTCTCCGATCCCGGAGCGCGGGCCCGAAGAAAGCATACGAATATCGTTGGCTATTTTCATTAAGCTTACAGCCAGTTGCTTTAAGGCGCCGTGGGTTTCCACCATCGCATCATGAGCCGCAAGGGATTCAAACTTGTTTGGTGCAGTGACAAAGGGATTACCTGAAAGCTCCGCAATCTTCGCTGCCACTTTTTCCGCATAGCCCTTGGGCGTATTGAGGCCGGTTCCCACGGCAGTACCCCCCAAAGCCAGTTCTGACAGATGAGAAAGGGTGTTTTTGATGGCACGCAGTGCATGGTCCAATTGGGAGACATAGCCTGAAAACTCCTGACCAAGTGTCAAAGGCGTCGCATCCATAAAGTGTGTGCGTCCGATTTTCACCACCTGCATGAATTTATCTGACTTTTCCTTTAGCGTATTGCGCAGAAGCTCTACACCTGGAATGGTTGTTTCGGCCACCATTTTGTAGGCCGCAATGTGCATGGCTGTGGGAAAAGTATCGTTGGAAGACTGGGATTTATTGACGTCGTCATTTGGATGAATGGATTTCTTCTCATCGGAAAGCGTACCTCCCTGACGGACATGTGCACGGTTGGCCACTACCTCATTCACGTTCATATTTGATTGGGTGCCTGATCCCGTCTGCCAAATTACCAGGGGAAACTGGTCATCTAAATCCCCGGACAGGATCTCATCGCACACCACAGCAATTTCTTGTGCTTTATCCTTGTCCAAAACGCCCAATTCCGCATTGGTCAAGGCGGCTGATTTTTTTAATATGGCAAATGCATGGATGATTTCGATGGGCATTTGGTGCCTCGCACCGCCGATTTTGAAATTATTGATGGACCGTTGGGTCTGGGCTCCCCAATACTTGTCGGCTGGAACTTGAACAGTCCCCATCGTATCTTTCTCTATTCGATATTTCATTGTGTATTTGATTTAACGTGAATTCTTTCTACCGGCTAAATTACATCCCAAAGGTTATAATCCATACGTTGTATACTGGATTTTGATCTACCGGGGACCATTTGGCTGCAGATCAAGCATATAATGAAGGACTTTTTGGCTCTGTCTAACTTTTCGCCGAAAATGCATACTGGAAAACCAATAATTGCCTCCACCGGCAACCAAAGATAGGGCAGCTAACTTCCAGTCTTGCTGTAATGTCAAGAAAAACAACATCATAAAAAAAGAAACAACAATCCAAAACCCAAGAAAAAAAACTGTGCTTGGAAAAAAACTATAATGGATAAATAAGATGCAGCCTTTACGGGTAGGTTCCGCCCTACCCGAAATCAAGGGAAGAAAACTGTCCGCATTTTCATTTTTCATAGACAGTTGAAAAGTATTCTTCTTTACCCTGCCGTTGAATAAAAACTTCTCTCCAGCCCCAAAAATGGGTAGTTCCTGCAAATTCATATCATTGGTAACGCGAAGAACTTTTTTCATCACTTCCTCTGCGGGGAGTGGTGACACCAATATTTCATCATAAGTAGGAGAAAGCTTCACCATAAAACAACTATCAGTTTCAGGATTTAGTTTAACCTTTCATTGCAATACAAGAAATCTCAACCTGAACATCTTTGGGAAGCTTACTTACTTCCACAGTCTCCCGAGCAGGCGGATCGGACTTGAAGTATTGACCATACGCCTCATTGATTGTTCCGAATTGATTCATATCCCGAACAAAAATGGAACACTTGACCACGTCAGAAAATGAATATCCGGCAGCATGTAGTATGGCATCCAAGTTTTTCATTACAGCGTGCGTTTCTTCCGTAATATTCTCGTTGATAAGTTCACCGGATTCTGAATCTAGAGCTATCTGACCGGACACGAAGAGATGGCCGTTCACATTGACTGCTTGACTATAAGGTCCTATTGGTTTTGGAGCGGCATCGGTGAAAATAATCTTTTTTGCCATTGGGATGGATTCTTGTTGTTGGTGTCCAAATTACGGACAAGAATGGCAATAAAAAAAGAACAATTCCATATTTTGGTCCGCCAAGTTGCTAGGCAAGGGTCTCCACCAACTTAAAGCCTTCACCGTGGAGCGTAACGATTTGTATGTTTGGATCTTCACGAAGTAATTTTCTGATCTTACTTAGGTAAACGTCCATACTGCGGGCATTGAAGTAACTGTCATCGCCCCAAATCATCTTGAGTGCATGAGACCTACTTACGGTCTGATTGAGTTCTGAGGCAAGCAACCGGAGCAATTCGTTTTCTTTGGAAGTAAGCTTGTGCTCTCCGGAGGGACTTTCCAGCATTTGCCTGTCATAGTGGAGCGTAAAAGCTCCAAATGAGTAAGTTTTTAGTGATTTTGATTCCACTTTGATTGTTGTACGTCTCAGAATGGCAGAAATTCTGAGCAACAATTCTTCCATGCTAAACGGCTTTGTTATATAATCATCCGCTCCGATTTTCAGTCCCTGGATAACATCGTCCTTGAGGTTTTTTGCCGTTAGGTAAATAATCGGGATGTTTTCTTCGACTTTTTTTATCTCTTTTCCCAAGGTAAAGCCATCCTTTTTCGGCATCATTACGTCCAAAATACAGAGTTGGAATTTGTCTTTTTTGAACTTATTCCAAGCCTCTTCCCCATCCTTGCAAAGCAGCGTATCGTACCCCTTCATGTTAAGATATTCATGTAAAATATCCCCTAAATTGGGATCGTCTTCCGCTAATAAAATTCTGGTTTTATTCATTGCCTTTTTGGTAAAATGATGGTAAACGTACTCCCTTTGCCAGCTTCACTGTCCACTTGAACGGTCCCTTTATGGGCTTCTACCATGGTTTTCACATAGGAGAGTCCCAATCCAAAGCCTTTTACATCGTGGAGGTTACCTGTGGGCACCCGGTAAAATTTGTCAAAAATCCTTTTCTGCGCATCCCTGTTCATTCCTATTCCCCTATCCTTTATGGCTATGTGGACCTTATCATCCCCCTCGGTAATATTCACCTCTATCTGAGGGGATTGGGGTGAATATTTGTTCGCATTATCCAGGAGGTTGTTGATGATATTGCTCAGGTGAAATACATCCGCTTCAATCTCCAACCGTTGGTCATGGGTTGAAATGACCTCAATATTCCCTCCCCTATTTTCTACCAACAATCCAAAATGAATCCTTGCCGAATCAATCAATTGGATGATATTAACTTTATCAAATTTCAACTTAAAATCCTTCTTATCCAATGCCGCTGCCTGTAAAACCTGTTCTACTTGGGTTTCAAGACGTTTATTTTCTTCCTTTATGATATCCAAGTACCTTTTGCGGAATGATTCCTGATGACCAATATCCGGATCCTGGAGTGCTTCGATAGCCAAACTAACGGTAGAAATCGGCGTCTTGAATTCGTGCGTCATGTTATTGATGAAGTCATTTTTGATTTCCGAGACTTTCTTTTGGTGGATGATCACCCTGATAGCATAAATAAAACAGTAAATGATTATCCCCAAAAATAACAGTGAACTCAACAAGGGGAGCCAGATCTGTTTCAACAAATAATTTTTCTCATTTGGGAATTTGATGACCAAAAAGCTATTTACGCCCATCAGATCGCTGGGAAACAACTCCGCACGGATAGTGCTTTCCCTCAACGGACCCAGATCGTTTACCTTTCCAATCGTCACCAATTCAGCCGTATTGTTAAGGATACCCAATTCAAACGGCTCATCAATTCCCCGCTTTGACAGCTGTGAGCGAATCTCCGCCTTTACCACACTCGTGTCTATCCGGGCCATGATATTCTGTTGACCGGGATTTAACAGTTGATGCACAACTTCTTCTACGAGGGCAATTTTTATGTTTGTTTTGACGATCGTCTCGGCTACATCCCTGGAGACATTATATTCCTCAACCAACAATGCCTGCCTATTCCTTGCATAATTTCTCTTGCTTACAAACCTGTCTTGCTGGTCTATGACTTCCAACCACTTTTCTTTTTCCTGTAGATAAATCGCCATTTCATCCGGAGTAAAGACAAAGGAAGCTACAGTGGGTGGCATCAAAAAATATTTTTCTATATCCCGAAAATCTTTGGGTTCGCCTTCCTTGGTGGCTATCAAGCGTTGAAAGGTGGAAGATATCTGCGGCATGGGCTGACTGAACATGGAATCTACCATGGAAGGACGCTGCGTGACCACCGGTCTCCGCCTTACTTGTAATTGAATGGGTTCAATTTTCTGAAACAGGGCACGCTGAAAGGTAGTGTCCATTGCCAAAGAATTCCTCAAAATATCACTGGTCTCTCCTTTTTCCAATTTGTCAGAAGTTGCCGCCAGTGCCTGAAACACATTTTGTTGGAACCGCTCCTGATTGATTTTCAAAAGGTTGCTTACCCAATACAATTGAAAACCCAAGAGACCTAGGCAGCCCAAAGACATCATGAGAATGATGATTTTTATACTGGTTTTCGACATATTACAAATTTAGCAGATATGGGACAGATAATGAGTTCCTTAACTTATTTTAACACAACACAGTGCGATTAAAATCAACAAAATTGATGTAGAAAACAATCCCAATTGTTTGGGATTTAAGCTTTCTGCTATGTAATCGGGTTTTTTGTTTAGTTGGCAATATCTATCTTTGTCCATTCAAAAATTGAACCATGGAAATTAATGAACAAGCGTATCGGATTCAGGGAGTTTCCCTTACCGATCTAGCCGAGCAATACGGCACTCCCCTCTATGTATATGATGGAGAAAAAATTCTCAGTCAAGTAAAAGCGATCAAAACCGCGTTTTCCAAGGTTAAGCTTAAAATAAAATACGCCACCAAGGCCCTATCCAATATCAACATTTTAAAATTGATGAAGCAAGCCGGAACAGGCGTGGATGCGGTCTCGATTGAGGAGGTACACCTGTGCCTACATGCGGGGTTTGAGCCACAGGAGATATTGTATACACCAAACTGTGTTGCCTTTTCCGAAATCCAGGAAGCAGTGGAACTAGGCGTAATAATCAACATAGACAACATCCCCATGTTGGAGCATTTCGGTACAACCTATGGAGGAAATATCCCCATTTGTATCCGGCTAAATCCCCACATACTCGCGGGAGGAAATGCGAAGATTTCTGTCGGCCATATAGATAGTAAATTTGGCATATCGATTTTGCAGCTTAAGCAGGTATTGAAAGTGGTGGATTCCCATGGCCTACAGGTCACTGGACTTCACGTCCACACAGGTTCGGATATCCTGGATGCCGATGTTTTCTTAAAGGGTGCCGAGATACTTTTTGAAGCAGCAAAGGAGTTTAGGGATCTTACATTTTTGGATTTTGGTGGTGGATTTAAGGTGGGATATAAAACCGGAGACATAACAACCGATATCATGGATGTAGGCATAAAAGTGTCTAAGGCATTTGAAGAGTTTTGTGTGGAGTATGGCCGTGAACTCGAAATTTGGTTTGAGCCAGGGAAGTTTCTTGTGAGTGAATGTGGCTACTTGCTGGTAGCCGCCACCGTGGTCAAACCGACCCCAGCTACTACTTTTGTAGGCGTAAACTCAGGGTTGAACCACCTTATCCGTCCCATGATGTATGATGCTTATCACGAAGTAATCAACATCTCCACCCTCACAGGACCAGAACATGTCTATACCATCGTGGGATATATCTGCGAGACAGACACCATCGCGGCAGACCGCAAACTAAAAGAGGTAAAAGAAGGGGACATCTTGGCTATAAAAAATGCGGGAGCCTATGGCTTTAGCATGTCTTCCAACTATAATTCGCGACTTCGGCCTCCGGAAGTTTTATTACTGAAAGGGAAAGCCCACCTAATTCGAGAGCGGGAAACTTTTGAAGACCTCCTGAGAAATCAAACCCTTGTGACAATGGATTAATGATCCCTACTAAAAGCCCCTCCAAAACTGATGTCTTGGAGAGGGTATTTCTTTTACACATTTTTTAATTCTTTCATATAACGAACTCAACATGTTATAATATACTTTTAACACTTTTAGATACAAACAATTGCAATTGAATTTTTATTTAAATTTTTTATAGAATTAAGCTATAAATAGTTTTGCAAATTCCAACAATATTCTTTTTATTATGGGAGTCAGCTTAGTTTTAACAATATCATTATGATGTATTTGAAAAACATAAAATAATATTCTAAATCTTAAAATACAAAAAATTCAGTTTGTAAGACAATAAAATAGGGAAATGATTTGCCTCTTCTTAACAATTATTCAATATGGCATTCTTTGAAAATTGGTAGACTTTAGCATTTCATGGCAAACAAGGTTAAAGCGATTCAATTTAAATTTTCTTCTATTTAACAGTGTAGTATGAGTCCCTTTTACAAAAAAATAAACGCAACAAAATGGCAATAATGGCTATCAAATCAAAAGCAATAATGCAAATCCAATTGGATCAAAATGACGCGGAAAAGATTGGAGAAGATCTATTGGAATATGCGGAAATCCTATGCCTGGCTCTGGGGATGGATAGCGAGAAGGTTTTTGCAGAAATGAAAAGTAATGATTTACACCATTTGTTTAGAACTTTCAACAAGTATTTTGGTGAGTACATCGAATTGTTGGATACAGACAATTCGGTTTTTATAAATGATAAGTGATGAAAATTCCTTATTTTATTTGGGGAAGGTTACTTCCATCCATAGAGTTAATTTTTGGAAAGCATGGCTATTTTTAAACAAGTTTGGATATTTTTTCCTTATTCAATTGGAACCAAATAAATGGATAAATGGGAAAAACCGTCCGATTAATTTTAGGAGACCAACTAAATGCTTTCCATAGTTGGTACCAAAATATTTCCAAAGATACCCTTTACGTGATGATGGAAGTCCGCCAGGAGACGGATTATGCCCACCACCATGTGCAAAAAGTTTTGGCCTTTTTTACAGCCATGAGGAGCTTTGCCTACAGGCTTAAAAACGGCGGACATGAAATCATTTATCTGCAGTTAGACGATCCAAGAAATATCCAGTCTATTCCAAACAACTTGGACTGGATACTAAAGGATGCAGCGGCAAGCCGATTCGAATATCAATTGCCCGATGAGTATCGCTTGGACGCCCAGTTGTCAACGTATGCCGAAGGACTGTCTGTCACCTCAAAGGCAGTGGATACGGAACATTTCCTTACAGAAAGGAATGAGTTAAAACAATTCTTTACCGGAAAAAAGACCTATTTGATGGAGTCTTTTTACCGGGATATGCGCAAGAGGTACGACATCTTGATGGATGGGCAAAACCCCTCCACAGGCAAATGGAATTATGATGCTGAGAACAGGTCGAAACTACCGGATACTTCTCTACTAATAAGTCATCCCAATCAATCCAGATCAGTGGAAAGTATTCAAAAAATGCTTTCAAAAGCTGGGGTGGTCACTATTGGAAAAGAGGCTGAAACTGGGTTAAATTGGCCCTGCACCAGGGAGGAGGGGCTGGAACTGCTGGCTTTTTTCTGCGAGGAATTGCTGCCGTACTTTGGAAAATATCAAGATGCCATGCACACGGATGACCCCTTTCTTTTTCACAGCAAACTTAGCTTTGCCCTGAATGTAAAACTTCTACACCCGCTGGAAGTGGTACATGCTGTAGAAGAAAAATGGAGAAATGATCCTGAAAAGTATGGCATAGCCCAGGTAGAGGGATTTATCCGGCAGGTTTTGGGTTGGCGGGAGTACATGCGGGGAATCTATTGGGCAGAGATGCCTGCTTTTGCGGACCTGAATTATTTTGGCCATAAAGCACCCCTTCCGGAGTATTATTGGTCAGGCAATACCCGTATGAACTGCATGTCGCAGTGCATCAACCAATCCTTGGAAAAGGCGTATGCCCACCATATCCAACGCCTGATGGTTATCGGAAACTTTGCACTGTTGGCAGGCGTTGATCCCGATGAGGTGGATGCGTGGTATCTGGGCATTTATGTCGACGCGATCCAATGGGTAGAAATAACCAATACCCGGGGTATGAGCCAATACGCAGATGGGGGCATTGTGGGTACAAAACCCTATGTATCAAGTGCCAATTACATTGATAAAATGAGCAATTATTGCTCAGGTTGTCATTACAACAAA
>JBBQXZ010000004.1:0-46329 GCA_038209145.1 Cytophagales bacterium
GAATTGGAAAATCCCCCGACAAATACAATTACCCGAACATCTTCCAAATTTTCAGCGCCGGATATAAGGTCAGTCATGTGCACGTCTTTGACATCGAACCCGGCTAGCCATAATGCATACGCCATCTCCCGGTCTCCATTCACCCCTTTTTCTCTGATTATCGCAGCCCGTGTGCCTGATTGGGCCGTTCGCTGGGGATCCAGCCCCAGCGTTTTTAAGTTGCCAATCCAGTTTTTGCGGAATGAATAAGTAAGCGGCTGCAGTGCGAGATTTTGCTGTCGTATTTTTGCCAGTTTCTCCCCACTTTGCTTTCTATCCAACAGGTAGGAAGATAAGAACCACTTGTCTCTATATGACTTTACGTCTAATGAAATTTCTTCCCCCTCAAAACTGACACGGGCATCCTGAGTTACTCTTGCCAGAATCTCAGTTCGGATTCCTGCCTGGTTTAGTAGGTTAAAAGCCTCCCCATTGCCTTCAAGCTGCAAAAGAATACCCGGATTTTCAGCAAATAGGGTCCGAACTGGGTCGGAGCCAAGGAATTCTTCTTTTAGCTTTAATCCCGCATGTTCCGTGGGAAAACACATTTCCAGCAAAGCTGTGATCAACCCACCGGATGAAATGTCATGTCCTGCTAAAATCAAACCCCTGGAAATTAGTGTTTGGACGGTTGCAAAGGCTTTGGCAAAATAATCCGGATCTTTGATATCCGGGACATCGGAGCCAATTTGGTTAAGCACCTGGGCCAGACTACTTCCCCCAAGTTTGGGTTCATCTCCCGAGAAATCAATTCTAACCAAAATAGAATCCGATACAGGAGCCAAATCCGGAGAAATGGTTTTTCTGATGTCAGCGCATTCCCCAACGGTTGAAATAATCACCGTTCCCGGGGAGTAAACAGTTTGTCCGTTGGGGTATTTTTGTGTCATGGAGAGGGAATCTTTGCCGGTAGGGATATTCACCCCCAGGGCAATGGCAAATTCACTTGTCGCCTGAACCGCTTTGTATAGCCGGAAGTTTTCCCCGGGATTCTTGGCTGGCCACATCCAATTCGCGCTTAGGGAGACTCCATTCAGTCCGTCTGTGATGGGTGCCCATATCAGATTGGTCAAAGACTCAGCAATGGCCAGTCTGGAACCAATCCCCGGATCGGCCAAAGCGGCTACGGGCGCATGACCGATTGAGGTGGCAATGCCCTTGTTGCCAGTGAAGTCCAACGCCATGACAGCCACATTATTTAATGGTACTTGGATTGCTCCCGTACTTTGTTGGGTAGCTACCCTGCCAGTCACAGACCGGTCTACTTTATTTGTCAGCCAATCCTTGCAGGCTACTGCTTCCAGCTGAAGCACATCTTCCAGATAGCTAATCCAGTTTTCTTTCTCATAAGATAGGGCAGGGTAAACCTGAATCGGTGCTTGGTCCTCGAGAATTGTCTTGGGTGAGGATCCAAACATATGCCCCAGGTTCCAGTCCACTGGTTTTTCTCCGGTTGATGCGTTTTCAAATTTGAAATGCATGTCCCCGGTTGTTTCTCCAACGTCATACAAGGGTGCGCGCTCCCTTTCTGCGATCCGCTTTAAAGTAGGCAGATCTTCAGGTTTTATGATCAGCCCCATGCGTTCCTGGGATTCGTTGCCGATGATTTCTTTGGCAGACAGGGTAGGGTCACCTATTGGGAGTTTGTTTAAATAAATGGTACCCCCTGTTTCTTCTACCAGTTCGGAGAGGCAATTTAGGTGTCCTCCCGCCCCGTGGTCATGAATGGAAACAATGGGGTTGTCATTGCTTTCTGCCATGGCCCGGATCACATTGGCAACTCTTTTTTGCATTTCAGGGTTGGACCGTTGGATGGCATTGAGTTCGATGGCGTTGCTGAATTGGCCGGTATCTACGGAAGACACCGCACTTCCACCCATCCCAATTCGATAATTGTCACCTCCCATGACAATGATTTTATCCCCTTTACCCGGTTTCTTTTTTAAGCTGTATGGGGCTTTGGTAAATCCGATCCCTCCCGCAAGCATGATGACTTTGTCAAAACCAAACGCTTTATCCATTTCTTGATGTTCGAAAGTCAGCACACTTCCGCAGATCAATGGCTGGCCAAACTTATTTCCAAAGTCACTGGCACCGTTGGAAGCTTTGATCAGGATATCTTCTGGCGTTTGGTACAGCCATTTTCTTGCTGACAGGTTTTTTTCCCAATTTCTATCCGGTGCGGTACGGGGATAGGCCGTCATGTATACAGCCGTTCCTGCCAAAGGAATAGAGGCCGTACCTCCTGCCATTCGGTCCCTGATTTCACCCCCGGCACCGGTGGCAGCTCCATTGAACGGCTCTACTGTAGTTGGAAAATTGTGGGTTTCGGCCTTCAATGAAAGGACCGTGTCCATGGGGGTTAGTTCAAAAAAATCTGCCTTATCCTGACTTTTGGGGGCAAATTGATAAGCAGAAGGGCCTTTTATAAAAGCAACGTTGTCTTTATACGCGGACACTATTTTTCCGGGATTTGCTTTAGCCGTTTGTTTGATCAACTGGAACAAGGTGCTTGGCTGCTCTTCCCCATCCAGGATAAAAGTGCCATTAAAGATTTTATGCCTGCAATGTTCGGAATTTACCTGACTGAATCCAAAAACCTCACTGTCGGTCAGCGGTCTCCCCAACTGCTGACTTACCTGCTCCAGATAAGAAACCTCATCGGGGTTCAAAGCTAGCCCTTCTTGGGAATTATAAGCGCTGATGTCAGTTATGTGTCTAACAGGATGGGGGGTTTTATTTGTCCGGAAAATGCCTTGATCCAACCCATCATAGACAACTTGAAGCATGGGATCAAATGAATCACCTCCCGCAAACCTTTCAAAGGATTCAATGCGAATGATATCCGTCAATCCCATATTGCCGGTAATTTCCACCGCATTGGTAGACCATGGGGTAATCATCTCCTTTCTCGGACCTACAAATTTTCCTTCAATTTGGCTTATTTCCAAAAAGGAGGCCTTTCCAAATAACCAGGAAATCTTTTCTATTTCTGTGGTAGCTAAGGCCCGTGAAGCCTCTAAGGCGTAGACTTGGGTGGGAGTGTATTTGAAAAATAATACCATAAGGGAAAGGATTGAAGCGCTATATACGAAGGCACAAAGGTAAGAAAACGCATCTAAAGTCCGCAGCCGTTTCTTTCCCATTTTTAATTGGTGGGCAAGTGTCCGTTTTTGAGGATTTTATCCAGTATATCGCCCGATAATGAACAGGTGAATTCAGTGTTATTTGAAACTATTGCTATTTCAGCGTAAATACTTTTTTGGAATAATGGTATTTTAAAAGAATTGTTTCCAATCAAGAAACCACTATAAACATAATTTAAAAAATTAAATATTGAAAATTTAATTAAATGTAAAGTAATATTTTTCAGTTTAAAGTAAATTAAAAACATGGAGAAAAATGAAGTAGTTAAAAAACTCCGGAAACTATGAACTAACCAATAGTTTCCGGAGTTCTTGGACTGATATTTATACAAAGTACATTTGGAGACAAGAGAAAAGATAATTGGTGTTGCCATTAAAGAGTTTTCCCAATTTGGGATAAAGTCTGTTACCATGGACCAAATTGCGAGAGAGGCGGGAATTTCAAAAAAAACCATTTATCAGGAGTTTTCGGACAAGAAACAATTGGTTTACGAGACATTTTCGCATGAGTTGGACGTAAACGTTTGTAAATTGAAGCAGCTTGAGGATGATGTGGACGGCGTTATAGAGCATTTGATAGCATTTTCCAAATTTCTTCGCGAGCGGTTTACGGACATGCACCCGATGGTTCTCAATGAAATTAAACGATACTATCCGGAAAGTTGGGCATTGTTTGAAAAATTCAAAGAAGAATACGCCATCAACAACATGGAGAACCTGATAGAAAAGGGAAAACAACTGGGCTATTTCAGGCCTGAGATCAATGCCAGGCTTTTGGCTATGATGCGGTTGGAGCAGATTTCCTTTCTTTTCGATCCTACCAGATTCGATCCGTCAAAGACCAATTTTGCGGAATTGCACCTTGAAATGTTTGAACACTTCCTTTATGGCATTTTTACAGCCACGGGGAGAGCAGATTATCAGGATAAAATGAACCATCACCTTTAATACCATGATATATAAAAAGCACTTGTTTTTGACCGGTTTTTTCACGTTCGTGGTGACGGTTAATTCCTTACTCGCCCAGGAAACACTTCAGTTGAGCTTGCAGGAAAGTATCCGTTACGCCTTAGAAAATAATGTTGACGCAAAAAATGCCCAGTTGGAGGTAATGATCGCCAAGGCAACCATCGGTGAGCAACGGGCGCAGGGTCTCCCCCAAATTAACAGTACACTGGAATTTACCAGAAACCTTCAGCCTCCGCTGCTCATTTTACCTGCGGAAGCCGGTGGCATAATAGGGGGTGATGGGGGTGACGGTGGAATTTCTGCAGGGTCTCCATCAGATGTTACGGTAATTCCTTTTGCTGTAAACTACCAATCCAATCTCACAACGACAGTGGAGCAGATGATTTTCAACGGCTCGTATTTTGTAGGTCTAAGGGCTGCCAAGACACTTCGTGAATTGACTGACTTTGACAGGGAGAAAGTTCAGATTGATGTGGTAGAAAATGTAAAAAAGGCGTATTTCACTGTATTGGTCAATGAAGAGCGAAGAATCTTGATCAATTCGAACTTAGATCGGCTGGAGCAGTTGCTCAATGAGACAACAGCCATGTATGAAGCTGGCTTCGTTGAGAAGCTGGATATTTCCCGAATAAAGGTACAATATAACAACCTGAAGACTGAATATGACCGGATAAATACATCTATTGCAGTCAGCAAGCAATTACTGAAAGTACAAATGGGGGTTCCGCTTACTTTTGAAGTGGTGTTGGAGGAAAGCTTAAACTCATTGGGGACCAATGAGAGAGACTTTTACTCGCTGCTCGACGCGCAAATGTTGGACAGGGTAGAAATCGGCCAACTGGAAAAAAACATGGAATTGGCCACGTTGGATTTGAAAAACAATCAGGTACAATACATGCCTAATTTTTCTGCTTTTGGAACATTTTTGCGTGTGACTGGTGCTCAGGACTTTCGGAATGTCTACCAAGCGGACCGATGGTTTTCTTCTTCCTTTGTTGGACTAAGAATATCTATTCCAATTTTCGACGGATTGAGAAAAAGTTTTGTCATCCAACAAAACAGGCTTCAGATCAGGCAGTTGGAAAATGTGAAATACAATACGCTGCAAAATATTCTAGTTGAGGAATTCCAGTCGAAAGCAAATCTTAAAAACAGCCTTTCCGCACTGAATGTACAGCGTGAGAATAGGGAGCTTGCCACGGAAGTTTTTAATATGACAAGAATAAAATATCAAGAGGGTGTAGGATCAAATTTCGAAGTGGTCGAAGCTGATGCTGCCCTCAAAGAAGCCGAAACCAATTATTATTCAGCTTTGTATGATGCCTTGATTGCCAAGGTAGATGTAGAAAAAGCTTTGGGAATTTTAAAATAACACGACGTTACGAACATATGATAAGGAATTATAGATTTTTATGGATTGCATTGGCGGGTTTGGTAATTTCTTGCGCCAAAGAAACATCAGACTTGGACCAGAAAAAGAAAACCCTTCAGGAATATCAAAATGAAGCGGCATTGCTTAAAGTGAAAATAGATGAGCTAAGCACAGAGATTGCCGAGTTGGATCCGGAATTTGCCCGAAGTGAGCGCAAAGCGGTCCTTGTGACAACCATTCAGCCCAAGACAGGTACATTTACCCACTATGTGGAGGTGACAGGTTCAGTTCTGTCAAAAAAGAATGTAAATATCAGTGCTGAAGTTGCCGGAAGGGTGCAGGAGGTGAAGGCGGTGGAAGGAATGCGGGTTCGCAAAGGGCAGGTGCTGGCGGTTGTCGATGCGGAATCGGTAGATAGAAATATCGACGAACTCAAGGGCCAACTTGGACTGGCTACAACCATCTTTGAAAAACAAGAGCGGCTCTGGAATCAGCAAATCGGAACTGAGATCCAGTTTTTAGAGGCACAAAACCGCATGGAAAACCTGGAGAAATCCCTAGCTACCTTAAACATTCAAAAAGACAGGACGGTGGTCCGCGCTCCTTTTGATGGAACGGTGGAGTCCTTAATGGTCCGACTGGGAGAGTTGGTGCAGCCGGGGTCATCCATGATCAATTTTGTCGGTGAGAGCGATTTGTACATCGAAGGAGATGTATCTGAAAAATACGTGGGAGTTCTGCAACAGGGAGATTCGGTTCAGGTTGTATTTCCCTCTATCGATAAACAACTGGAAACCAAAGTAACTGCAATAGGAGCCGTAATCAATCCCAATAACAGGACTTTTAAAGTAGAGGTTTTCTTACCCCGTATGGACTTAGTCAAGCCAAATATGATTTCCGTGCTGCGGATTAATGACTATCAAAGCAAAGAAGCCGTGGTGGTGCCCAGCTATCTAATTCTCCAAGATAATCAGGGAGATTATGTTTTTGTGGTTGAGGACAATGCGGCAAAGAAAAAATATATCAAACGGGGAATGACCCAACGGAATGATACGGAAATTTTGGAAGGCTTGGAGGGCAATGATGTGCTCATTGACAAAGGTTTCCGGGAAGTGGGTAATAATACCCAAGTGAATATATCTGAATAAACGATCTCTAGCTATGCAGGATGAAAATAAAAAAGAGGTTGTAAGAGAGTTTGGACTCTCTTCACTCTCGGTGGATAACCGAACTTCGGTAGTGATTCTTTCTTTTATCATTGCTTTTATGGGGATTTTCGCCTACACCACCATGCCCAAGGAAAGCTTTCCAGAGGTAGTGATTCCCACGGTGTATGTAGGTTCCGTCTATCCGGGTAACTCGCCGGTGGACATGGAAAATCTGATCACCAGGCCTATTGAGAAGGAACTGAAGTCAATCAATAATGTAAAAGACATCAAATCCACTTCTGTTCAGGATTTTTCATCCATTGTGGTTGAATTCAATCCCAATGTGGATATTACGAAAGCCTTGCAGGATGTAAAAGACGCGGTAGACAAATCAAAAAGTGAATTGCCCACTGACTTGGACACAGAACCTGATGTGCTGGAAGTAAATACTTCGGACTTCCCCATCATGAACATCAACATTTCAGGCAATTATTCAGAGGTTGAACTGAAAAAATTTGGTGAATTTTTGGAGGATGAGGTGGAAAAATTAACCCAAGTGTCAAAAGCAGAGCTTCGCGGAACAGTTGAGCGCGAAATCCGTATCGACGCGGATATTTTTAAAATGGAGGCCATGAAGGTTAGTTTCTCGGATATTTCCGATGCGGTGAAAGCGGAGAACGTGACCATTTCAGGTGGAAATTTACTTTCCGGTGATTTCCGAAGATCTTTGCGGATTACCGGCGAGTTTGAATCCCCAATTGAACTGGAAGACATAATTGTCAAAACAGAAGAAAACAAAATCGTTTATTTACGGGACGTGGCGGTAGTAAGGGATACTTTTAAGGAACGGGATAGTTATGCCCGTAGCAAGAAGTTACCTGTAGTTACCGTCAATGTGGTGAAGCGGAGCGGAGAAAATCTGTTGGATGCATCCGATGAGATCAAAAACATCATCAAGGATGCGAAAGCAAACCGTTTTCCGGATGACTTGGAAATATCCATCACCAATGACCAGTCCAAAACAACCAGAGCACAGGTTAATGATTTGGAGAACAGTATTATTTTGGGGGTAATTTTGGTGGTGTTGGTATTGATGTTTTTCTTGGGATTCCGCAATGCTTTGTTTGTTGGTATTGCCATTCCATTGTCCATGTTTATTTCATTTTTGGTGTTGAATTCTCTGGGCATTACCCTTAACCTAATGGTACTTTTTTCGCTGATTTTGGCGTTGGGGATGTTGGTGGACAACGGGATTGTGGTGGTGGAAAATATCTATCGTCTGATGCAGGAAGGTAAAAGTTCTATACGTGCCGCTAAAGAGGGCGTTGGTGAGGTGGCCTGGCCCATCATAACTTCTACAGCTACAACTTTGGCAGCTTTTTTACCTTTGGCATTTTGGGATGATATCGTGGGTGAGTTTATGAAATACCTGCCAATAACGCTGATCATCGTTCTTTCTTCATCGCTATTTGTTGCCTTGGTAATCAATCCCGTATTGACAGCCATGTATATGAAGATTCAGGACGTTTCCAAAGAAAAGCCAAAGCGAAACACGTTGATTGTAGCTGCCGTATTGGGTATTCTAGGTATCATCCTGTATTTTCCGGGATACACAACGATGGCCAATATTTTGGTGTTGATATCGCTATTGACCCTTCTAAACTTGTTTTTCATGCGTAGGGCAATAGCATGGTTTCAAAATGTGTTTTTGACAAATTTGGAGAATTATTATGAGGGAGTTCTCATACGTGCGTTGCGGGGGCCATATCCTTACATTTTCTTTGGAGGGACGGTTTTGTTATTGATTTTTTCTGTTGGTTTATTGTATATAAAGGCGCCTCAGGTCTTGTTTTTCCCGGACAACCAACCCGCATTGGTTAATATTTTCCTGGAAAAACCCATGGGAACTGATATTAAAGCAACAAATGAAATGGTATTGGATTTTGAAGATGATTTGTCTGAGTTGCTTTTACCCTATCAGGATATAATTGAATCAGTTATTACCCAGATTGGAGAAGGCACCAGTGACGCCATGGATGGACCTACCAACGCAGCCACACCCCATAAGGCCAAGATTACGCTTGCTTTTGTAGAATACCAATACAGAAATGGCATCAATACGAATGGTGTGATGGAGGAAATTCGCAAAATGGCAGAAGGATATCCCGGTGTGCAGGTGATAGTCGGTAAACAAACCTCAGGACCTCCAGTAGGTAAACCAATAAATATAGAGGTCAGTGGTGAGGATTTTCCCAAACTTGTGAACTTTGTGGCTGACATGAGGGAACATATCGACCAATCCAACATTCAGGGAATCGAGGAACTTAAAACTGACCTTGAATCTGGAAACCCCGAATTGATCGTGAACATAAACCGGGAAAATGCCCGCAGGTTTGGGTTGTCTACAAGTACCATAGCCAATGAACTTCGAACAGCTTTGTTTGGATTGGAAGTTTCCAAATTCAAGGAAGGGGAGGAAGATTACCCGATTCAATTGAGATTGGCGGATAAATACCGCTATGATGTGGCCTCATTGATCAACAAAAAAATCAATTTTAGGGATAAATTCGGCAATCAAAGCGAAATCCCTATTTCCGCTGTAGCTGATTTGGAATACAGTTCTACGCTTGGGTCTGTCAAAAGAAAAGATCTCAACCGGGTAATTACCGTTTCTTCCAACGTCACGGACGGGTTCAATGCCACTGAAATAAATCAACGGATTAAAGATCAGATACAGACGTTTGAGATCCCCGATGGGATCACTGTAAAATTTACAGGAGAGCAAGAGCAGCAGGCGAAATCCGCGGAATTCTTGACCCGGGCGTTACTTATAGCTATTTCGGTGATTTTCTTGATTATTGTGGCCCAATTCAACTCGTTTGCAAGCCCGTTTATCATAATGGGATCGGTACTTTTTAGCACCATCGGCGTGTTCTTGGGGCTCGTGGCTTTCAACATGGACTTCGTAATCATCATGACGGGCATCGGGATTATTTCTCTAGCTGGCGTAGTGGTAAATAATGCCATCGTACTAATTGATTACACCAATCTGGTCCGAGAGAGAAGGCGGAAAGAGTTGGGAGTGAAGGAAGGGGAATACCTGCCATTTGCAGACCTGTTGGACAGTATAATTTTGGGAGGTAAAACCAGGCTGAGACCGGTATTGCTTACGGCAATTACCACCGTTCTTGGATTGATACCCCTGGCAATAGGAATGAATATTAACTTCACCACACTGTTCTCTTCCTTTGATCCCCAGTTTTATGTTGGGGGTGACAATGCGGATTTTTGGGGCCCTATGGCATGGACAGTGATCTTTGGCCTAACCTTTGCAACGTTTCTAACGTTAGTACTAGTACCTGTGATGTACTTGATTACAGACAAGATCAACATGGCATTTCAGGGGAAAAAATAAGATTTTAATAAAGGTTGGTGGTTTTTTAAGTGTTCAAACCTCCGGGATTCTGTCCCGGAGGTTTTTTATTTCAACTGCTTTATTTTTATAATTAGCTGATATTGGAAGTTTTTATTTACTGAATGTATTATTTGATCTGTCAATATCTGCCATAAGAAGTGAGGGATCAATTTCAATGGACTGAATGCTTGACAAGGGCCTGTCCAATATTATTTCCTTGTCTACATCGGTCCAAGGCCACCTTTCAGTTAAGATTCGTTTGGGACCACCTGCCTCTTCGGGTTTTTGACCCCGTAGGATGACCAATGGGAGGTAAACCTGTTCCTGATTACCATCGGTATAGGTGACGACCATGTCTACAGGCATTGGCATTAGTCCGATTCTTTTAAGTGTGATTTTGGTCTGCTGCCCTGATGCAGATACATCTGATATCGCATAATCAATGGTTTTGGTAGTGAATACCCAATATTCTTTAAACCAATCCAACTCCAATCCGCTTTCCTTTTCCATTACCCGTATGACATCGTTTACATTGGGATGTTTAAACTTCCAAGTATTCCAATATCGGAGCATTCCTTTGGCCAGTTGCTCTTTACCCATGATGTATTCCAGTTGGGATAGAAATAGGGAACCTTTCGAATATGCTGATGCTCCATAGGCAAAATTGGTGTTAAAATGATCGGCGTGCGTGGAAAGCGGTTCTTCCAATCCAGATGTTGCCAAACGTTCATAACCTGCATAGGAACCCCTGTGAGGGAATTCCGAAGGTTGATCGGAGAAAATATTGGCCATGGTAAGGTTTCCCGCATAAGTGGTGAATCCCTCATCCATCCAGGAGTACAGACTTTCATTGCTGCCAAGGACACCATGAAACCAACTGTGGATTAGCTCGTGGACCATCACACCTACCAAGCTACCAAGGGGCCGCTGACCAGTGATCAAGGTGGACATCGGGTATTCCATCCCACCATCGCCCCCCTGTATGACAGAGAATTGCTTATACGGATACTGCCCAAAATGTTCACTCATGTAGGCAATAGCCGCAGGGGTGTAGGTCTTTAATTTTTCCCAATTCGGGGCAGTTTGGGAATTTTTTATATAGAGGTGGTGCACCGTGATGCCATTGTCCATTTCTATGCGGTCATGTGTATACTTGGGATCTGCAGCCCACATAAAATCATGTACCCTAGGGGCATAAAAGCGCCAAGTCAATTTGTCTCCTTCAGGTTTCGGTACTGTCACGCCAGGATCCTCATACCCGTGGCCGATTTCATTCGCATTCTGAAGGTAGCCAGTTCCGCCCAACACATAGGTCTTGTCAATGGTGATGCTCACGTCAAAATCACCCCATATACCATAAAACTCCCTGCCTACATAGGGATTTGCGTGCCAGCCTTGATAGTCATAATTAGAAATCTTCGGGTACCACTGAGACATGGAATACCGAACACTCTCCTCACTGTCTCTTCCCGAGCGCCGAACCTGCAAGGGAACCTGCCCTTCAAAGGAGGTTTCGAACAATACCGTCGTATGAGGCAAAATCGGATGTGGAAGATCTCCTTCCAATATGGTCTCTACCTGCTCAAAGGAGACCTCGAGTCCATTCATCTTTAGCAGATTTACGTTTAGGTAACCTATTTCAGTAGGTTTTAGCTTGGATATTCGATCGATCACCCTACGATCCGGATCTATGATTGTTCGGGAGCGGATGTCCATCATGCTGTTTGGCTGGAAGGCATTATAGTATAGATGAAAAAAAATCCGTTCCAGGGTGTCAGGTGAATTGTTGGTGTAGGCAATGGATTGTGTGCCTGTGTATTGGTTTGTGACCACGTCCATGTTTACATCCATTTGATAACTGACAGACTGCTGCCAGCGAGCTTCCTGACCAACTGCGACCTGACAGATTCCAAAGCCCACAACCAGTGCTGCATAAAATAATCCGGTTAATTTTCTCATCATTAAATTAAATTAAGCCTTAAATATAGTCTTAAATAACAGAAGGTAGCAAACCGCTCGTCCTAACTTTTAGCAAGGCTTTTTATAGTGATTTCAAATCTATTGTTGTTAGTTTGTATCACAATGTTTAGATCTGGGTCGCAAAGTAAAAAAAACATGTTTACAAAAAGATTGGCGGTATTTTTCTGGGGATTAGCAGGTGGAGTTTCCTTGTTGTTTCTCATTCTTCGGCCAATGCCCGTTTTTAACTATGATTTTGAAAACTTCTTTGCATCAGATGACCCTGAGTTGGCATTTTATAATGAGTTTCGGTCTGTATTTGAAAACGACAATGATTACTTGCTCATTGCCTTGGGCAATGAACCGGATGTGTTTGACAACCATTTTTTGGAAAAGGCAAGTAGACTGGAAGAAAAACTTGGGAAATTGGACAATGTCACAGATATTAAATCCTTGCTTTCAGCAGAAGAACGCGTGATAAGTCCCTTTGGGGTAAGAAAGGAAAAAATCCTGGAGTGGGAAAATGCCGAATCTTTGTCCGATTCAAAGAAAAGAGTGGTAGCAGACTCAGCTTTGGTAAGAAGTTTGATTTCAGAAGATTATAGACATCTGTTACTAGTGCTAAGAAATCAACAGCTGATTGATAAATCTTCCGGGGATTCGCTTTATTTTGAGGTAGTTGAAGTTTTGCGGAATAGTGGTATTTCAGAATTCCAAGTAGCAGGGAAAATAAAGGCCCAGGCGGAATTCGTCTCTTTGCTTCAAAAAGAATTTTCCTTTTTTCTCGGCATTTCTCTTTTACTAATTCTTGGATGGTTATACCTGATTTTTAGATCCATATGGGGGATGCTGGTTCCGGTTTTGGTTTTGGGAATTGGTTTTTTTTGGTCACTTGCTTTTTTGTTGCTTACCGGTGGCGAACTGGATGTTCTAGTAGTAATGCAGCCACCCATTTTGCTGGTGATTGGTCTCAGTGGTATAGTCCATTTCATGAGTAGTTATAAAATTAAACTACAAGAAGGAATGCCTAAAGACTCAGCCATACAACAGACATTTAGCGAACTTGCTGTTCCTGTATTCCTCACCTGCTTGACTACGGCTGTTGGTTTTTTTTCGCTGGCGGTGACGGATGTGATCAGTCTAAATCGTTTTGGCTGGTTTACTGGATTTGGGGTACTGTGGATGTTTTTGGCTATTATCCTCATTTTGCCACTTGCACTTTATATTTTTCCCCCACTGAAACCAAATGAGAACAAAAATATTTCAGGGTTTTGGCAGCGTTTACTTGGATTCTGGTTTTTATTTATCGTGCGCCGCAGGTGGATGGTGCATCTCGGATTTGTGATACTGTCTATCGGTGCTGCAATAGGCATTTCCCAAGTAAAGACGAATGGATATATTCTGGATAATTTGCCAACTGACCACCCGCTCATTAAGGAGTTTGAATTTTTTGATCAAAAATTTGGCGGATCGAAACCCCTTGAGTTTCATATAGGGATTGGAGAAGATAGCGGGAGTCTCCTGGATTATGAGGTATTGCAGGAACTTGCTAAACTGGAGGAATTTATTCGGCAAACTTTTCAAACCGGCACACTTCTATCCCCTTTGACCCTTATCAAGTCCTTGAATAGAGCCCAAAATCAAGGCAACTCAAAAGCGTTTATATTTCCAACTTTGGCCCAGTACGATCGGATGGCCCCACTTCTGGATAGATTTGTGGATAGTCAGCCTATCCCGTTGCTTACCGCTGACCGCAGACAAGGCAGGATTTCCACGTATATGGCCGATGTTGGAAGTTTGAAAGGGGAAGAACTGGAGAAACAATTGGATGATTTTTTGGCCAATGAAATTTCCGCCAAATTAATCCAGGTAAAAATGACTGGGACATCCTATCTCATTGACAGAAGTCACAGACAAGTGACAGCGCAACTTGCTTCAGGATTGGGCATCGCTTTTCTCTGTGTGGCGATACTAACGGGTTTGTTGTTTCGCTCATGGAGAATGGCTCTTATAGGACTAATTCCAAATATGGTACCCTTGTTATGGATGGGAGGAGTGATGTTTTTATTTGGAGTAGACTTAAATCTTTCCACTGCCATAATTTTTGCCGTGGCTTTTGGAATTGCCGTTGATGACAGCATACATTTCATCACCAAACTGGGTGCCGAACGGAAAAAGGGAAAATCCTTGATTTATGGACTTAAGAGAACCTATTTGACAACAGGTAAAGCCTTGGTTTTAACAACGGTTATACTTTCATCGGGTTTTTTGGTGCTCACGGGGAGTGATTTTCAAATCACCTTTTATGCAGGGTTTTTGATTGGCATGTCACTTATTTTCGCCCTTTTAGCGGATTTGTTATGGCTACCGATTTTGATTTTACCTTTGACCAACATGTGGAAGAGGACTCAATAGTCATTGTTTATTGTCTTGACTTTCAAGGGACTTTGCCATGTTATCACCGTTGATATGGGATAATGGTCCGAATAATCTACCTCGCGATGGGTTTTGAAATTTTTGACTTCAAAGACCTTATCATGGAAAATGTGATCTATGCGAAGGAAAAACAAGACTTTGTTATAGGTAAATCCAAACCCCCTACCAGCTTCTTCAAAGGCATTTTTGAGGTTCGCTTTTAGTGAAAAATACGTGTAGCTGTAAGGTATATCATTGAAATCACCAGCCAAAATAACGGGATAAGGGCTGTTTTCTATATGTTCTTTCAATATTTTTACCTGCATGGCACGCATGACGATGCCACTTTTTAGTTTTTTGATTGTTTCTCTGTAATGTCTTTTAATTCCTTTCGTATCAGCCAACTGACCTGCCCGAATGCTCATCGATTCCAAGTGGGTGTTATAAACCCGGATGGTGTCTTTGTTGATTTTTAAATCGACGAAAATGGAACCGTTATGGTTCTGGTTGTCGAATGCCACACCTTCATTGACAATGGGATACTTACTGAAAATTGCCAGGCCCTGGGATTTTTTTCGTTTGTTGCCAAAGGAATGATAATAATAGTGATAACCTCCCTCTTGGCTGATGATTTTAAGTGTGTTGCGGGAGGCTGTCGTATAATCCTGTTGAAATTCCTGAAAGCACTTGATTTCCGAGGGATTGCTTTTGGCCCATTCGATGGAGTTGGCCACTTTCTCTTCATTACCCCAGTTTTGGTTGAAAAACAGGGTATTAAAGGATAAAAGCGTGATTCCAGTTACATCTTCTGATCGTTC
The DNA here is from genome assembly GCA_038209145.1 of Cytophagales bacterium. Classification (GTDB taxonomy): domain Bacteria; phylum Bacteroidota; class Bacteroidia; order Cytophagales; family Cyclobacteriaceae; genus Lunatibacter. Next base: position 15,282 of record JBBQXZ010000004.1, read on the forward strand.
GTTCCATTGAAATGTCACCGAGAAAAATTTCCAACCTACTGCCAATGCAATGATCGGATAAATGATCAATTTGGTCCGACCGAACAGGAATAGGATACAGAGTAGCAAATTGAGCAGTAGAAAGGGGGCTATCAATAAAGGCAAAAGTCCGGTATAGGACAAGGATAGAGGTGAAATATACACACTAAAAAAAAGGATCAACGAAATAAAAAATAATATTAAAACAATAGTTCTCATTTGTCTTCAGTGTAATTCGAATGCATACATACAAACATAGGACATGTATATGGATAAATCAAAGGAGTGGTAAAAGTTATCCCTGCTAATTTGCCAAAAAATAAAATCATTAGTGTGGGTCAACTTTTATTGTTAAATTCGGCAGAAAATTAAAAAAAAAAATGAAAAAAATTTCCACATTTCATCAGGTCATTTTTATAGCCACCTTAGCTGTAATGGTAGGTTGTGGCGAGCAAAAATCAACTTCAGAGGAGGCAGTAGAAACAGCTGATGTCGAAGAAACGGTAGAGGAAACAAGGGCTAGCCCCCTTCGTAAAGTTGAAGGAAAAATCGGTGACAAAATCCTGAAGGTTCAATATGGATCACCGGCGGTAAAGGGACGTACCATCTGGGGTGACCTTGTTCCATACAGCGAAGTGTGGAGGACTGGGGCCAATGAAGCGACTTTTATCGAAACTTCCCAGGATTTAGTGGTAGAAGGCCAACCTCTTAAGGCCGGTAAATATTCACTTTTCACCATACCCGTGGAGTCGGGCGACTGGACGGTAATTTTCAACTCTGAGTGGGATTTGGAGCACGGTCATTTTCAATATAAAGAAGAAAATGACGTGTTGCGAGTAACATCGACCCCAGAATGGGTCAATGAAAGTCAGGAATCGCTGTCAATTCAAGTAAACTCAGGCGGTTTGGTTGTTGAATGGGAAAAACTAAAACTGCCTATTGAAATTAAGTGATCTGTCCAAATTGACAAGGGCTTACCCTCAAACCTCCCCAATACGATTAGGGAGGTTTTTTTTATTGAGTACTGATTCCTTTGCGGATTTCTATGGAATAGATAGTAATGACCTAAAAAATATTACGCAAAGAATAAAGCTGGACCGGGACAATCATAAAATTTGGTGTCACATAACAGGTTGGGATTTTTTCTTGTCTACTTTTTCCCTAAATTAGTAACTGGGTCAAAATGGCCTATATTTTGCATTTTAGTCAAGACCAATTGGGTATTCTTTTATCTAAGTATAAATACCAACAACTATGAGTAAAACAATCATTGTCTCCAACCGACTTCCGGTAAGTTTGCAACATAAATTCGGCAAGTTTGAATTTAAGCCAAGTGCCGGGGGATTGGCTACTGGACTGGGATCTATCTATAAAGAGGGAGAAAACATTTGGATCGGATGGCCCGGGAATGACGTGGAAGATCCAGCCCAACGCCAAGAGGTGGTTGAAGAATTAAAAAACCTGAAGATGGCACCGGTTTTCCTGACAAAGGAGGACATTGAATTATATTATGAAGGGTTCAGTAACGAAACCATATGGCCGGCTTTTCATTACTTTACCCAATATATCAATTATGAAGAGGCATATTGGAACGCTTATGTCGAAGTAAACCGGAAATTTTGCGATGCCATTCTTGAAAAATCCGACCCGGAGGATACCATCTGGGTGCATGATTATCAGTTGCTGTTGTTGCCCATGATGTTGCGGGAAGCCTTGCCACAGGCAACCATTGCTTTTTTCCAACATATACCGTTTCCGTCTTATGAAATTATCAGGATGCTTCCTTGGAGGAAGGCACTGCTAGAAGGTATGGTAGGTGCTGACCTGATAGGATTTCATACCTATGATGACATGCGACACTTTCTGAGTGCTGTGGGCCGTATTCTGGGGCTATCAAATGAGAGTGGATATATTCAGGCGGATAATCGACTGGTAAATGTTGATTCGTTTCCCATGGGCATCGACTATGATAAATTTGCCAAGGCAGCCGTAAGTAAAAAGAGTCTTGCCAACGTCAAAAAATTTAAATCGCTTTTGGGAGATCAACAGTTGTTGTTGACAATTGACCGATTGGATTACTCCAAAGGCATTCCCCAACGGATTAAGGTATTTGATGAACTGCTTGAAGCAAATCCGGAATTTCACGGCAAGGTTTCCATGATTATGGTAGTCGTTCCCTCGCGCGCCAAAGTTAAATCCTATATGGAGTTGAAAGAGGAAATCGATACCTTGGTGGGGAGGATCAATAGTAAATACAGTACGCTTAACTGGGTTCCGATACACTATTTTTACAGAAGTTTCCCGTTTAATGAGCTAAGTGCTTTTTATGCCATGTCGGACATTGCGCTTGTCACACCCCTCCGGGATGGGATGAATCTGGTTTGCAAAGAATTTGTTGCATCAAAAACAAACAAGAAGGGCGTATTGATCTTGTCGGAGATGGCAGGGGCAAGTAAGGAACTGGTAGATGCCATTTTGGTAAATCCAAATGATATGCATGCGGTAAAGGAATCCATTATTACGGCACTAAACATGCCGGAAGAAGAGCAAGTCAGCCGTATCAGTTCCATGCAGGCCAGTTTAAAAAAGTATGACATTTTTCAGTGGGTGAATGTATTTATGGGCCGATTGGCGCATGTCAAGGGAAAGCAGAAAGACTTTCAGTCCAAAGCCATTGATAATGCATTGATCGGAGAGTTGGAAAGTAAATTCAAAGCTGCCAAAAAGCCGATTTTGTTCTTGGACTATGACGGGACCTTGGTTGGCTTTAAGGCAAGGCCGGGGGATGCCTTTCCAGATCAGGAATTGAAAGATTTGGTTGGAAGGCTTACAGATAGGTGTCAAGTAGTAATTATTAGCGGCAGGGATAAGGAGACTTTGGGGAAATGGTTTGCCGATCACCAAGTGGACATGATTGCGGAGCATGGTGTATGGATGAAGAGGAAAGAAGATGGGGACTTTGAGCTTTATGCCGAGGTGGATGATTCCTGGAAAACAGACATCCGTCAGGTGATGGATTACTATGTGTTGCGAACTCCCGGCGCATTCATAGAGGAAAAGCACCATTCTTTGGTATGGCACTATCGGAAAGTCGAAAGTGGATTGGGGGATTTAAGGATGAGGGAATTGTTTAGTCATCTTAAATATATGGCTAGCGGACATAATCTTCAGGTTTTGGAGGGTAATATGGTGCTGGAAATCAAACGTCCGGATATCAATAAAGGAAGAGCGGCCACTGCTTTTATGAAAGGAGAAGACTACGATTTCATCATGGCTTTGGGAGATGATTGGACAGATGAGGATACGTTCAAGGCGATGCCAAAAAACGCGTATACAATTCGTGTTGGATATGCCTATACCCAAGCTGATTATAACATTCAAAGTCCAACCGAGGTACGTAAATTACTCTCCAAATTGGCGAGTTAGAACAGAAAGACAGAGTTTGGCAACAAGTTAAACCCGAATGTAATCACCTTGCCAATCCGTGATTGCTTTTTTGATGGATTTAGCAGTTAAATTTTGATCTATTGCTTTTTGCATCAAAGATAAAAGCTCATCATCTCCCGCAAACCGTAGTGCGATAAGCTGGGATAGAGATAGTTTTTTTTCCAAATTTGAAAATGACTCTCTAGTCAGATGAAAATATCTCAACCTCATTTCCAGCCTGATTATTCGGTTTTGGTTTTTGAGGGCATAAATTCTCGCTATAACAGGGATTAAAAAAACCAAAAGTGCACCGATTGCGAAATATACATGCTGTCCCAAATCAGCATTGTCCGCATAAGCCACTGTCAAGTTATAAAATGACCAGGACAAAAAAACCAGTGACAAAGGGGTAATGACAAAATGATGGAACGGATAGTACCTGATGTGATTGCTGTATTTTTGCATATAAATTTCAGTAAATTGGAGCAGGTTTTACAAGGTGAAATATCGGGAAATTAACCGGAACATCTCGTGTTTTTCGTGTAGATTAAATGTACTATGGTTCAACTTTTTCATCCTTACTCAACTCCTCTGTTTTTCTGACGATTTCCCGGATGATTATATCAATCTCCAGTGCTGAATTTTCTAAGTAGCCAAGAAAATCGTCAAATTCTTTAGGTTCCATGATATCACTTTTGATCAAATCGATTAAGCCGAGCATTCGGGATAGGGGAGCCCTTACCACATGGGATTGAGCCCATGCTATTTCTTTTAATCTTATATTCTGATTTTCAATAATTTGGGTATGCCTGAGTTTTTCGGTCACATCATTGGCCAAAACAACGACGGCATTTCTTTCTTTAAAAACAATTCTATTACTCCTGATATCTACATCAATTAATTCCCCCGATTTTTTCCTATGCCTGAAAAGTCCCTGAAACAAAGGTGAGTCAGACTTGTCGGAATCGTGAAAGTTTTTGGGTAAGTAAGCGTCTTCTTTATATTGAATATCCCAGATAGTCATCGATAGAAATTCAGACTGAGAATACCCGTAGTTGGTGATAGCTGATTTATTAACATCTAAAAAATAAAATGTGTCAGCGTCATACACCCACATAGGTTGGGGACTAAGCTGGAACAAGTGGCTGTATCTCATCTCCGTTTCTTTGAGTTTTAGCAGGTTTTTGTTCCGTTCAATGTTGTATGTGAGGCTTTTATAAAGTGTGACGGCTGTCAGTTCATCTTTCAGTAAATAATCCGACGCACCCAATGCCAGTGATTTGGTCGCAAAAGAGGCATCCGTATATCCCGTCAGAACAATTACAGGACTTTCATTGGCAAGTAAAATAATTTCTTTTATCAGGCCTTCACCACTTTTGTCAGGCAAGGAAAGATCTAAGAAAATAGCACTAAAACGATTTGATTCATCACCCAAGATGGAAAGGGCACGTTTAAAATCTTCTGCCTTTACAATTATAGGGTCCAAAATCATCTCTTCCAAAAAATCTCTTACCAAGATATAATCTCCGAGATTATCCTCTATCACAAGTATGTTGTACAGATCAATGTCTTTTCGCATGTGAATTATACTTTCGGGGGTAATGAAACGATAGTGAACCAGAAATCCTCTATAACCGAAATAGCCTTTATAAAGTCACCCGCCTCTACTGGTTTGGTGATAAAGCAATTGGCGTGATTTTTATACGATTTCCCAATGTCTGCAACCGATGAAGAAGTAGTGAACATGATGACTGGTATTTGTTTAAAATCATCGTGGCTTTTGATATATTCAAGTACTTCATGCCCACTTTTTTTTGGAAGATTGATGTCCAATACAATAATATCTGGTGTTTTTGCTTGTTTATATTTATCTTCTTTGAGCAAAAATAAAATAGCCTCTTTTCCATCTTTTACCACGCTCATCTCATTGATGATATCCCTCTCCTCCAAGGCTTCTTTGGTTAGTAAGATATCACCTTCATTATCTTCTACCAATAAGAGATGTGTTCTTTTCATTTGTATAAGTTTTGTATTTCTATGTTTTTATGTAGATGACGTAAAATAAAAAACACTATCTATTACTATTGGTGAAGTTACCCAAATTTCGCCATCATGGGGTCAATGATTTTTTTTTCAGCTAGCAAATCCCAAGCCAAATTCAGAACACGGATTTTTCTGGGTATTCTTCCAAATAATCGACATTTTTTGTCAAAATCAACAAAAACTAAACCCATATTAGATAGGACAAATTCAAAGGAACCAGTGTGTTACACCTCTTTCAAACGAATTCCAACTCTATCTTTATTTTTCCTGTATTATAGGAAGTTGTCCATCAGGTTTGAGAAGGGAATCTCAAGAGGTATCTTCTGAACTCCGAAAACAAAATGGGTATCACAGTCAATGTTTGCTTGGACATCCTAAATAACAAGGATTATACAAACTTACAATATCTTGAATTAACAATTCCAAAACAACGGAGATTATTCCACAGTTGATTTCCCATTTTCTAATAGTGAGTAGATCCTGAATAAGTTGTTTGAAAGGTTATTCGAAAACAGGGTTAAGTTCATTGAAAGCATAGGCGCAAAAGGAGGTATCCCAAGGGGTATCCTATCCTCTAACCTAAGGGGCAATATTTTTTATTGCCTTTCTTCATAAAAAAACTTATCAAGGCTAAGGGCGTTTGACAGATTTTAGTGGCAAATCACATGATGTATCATAGGCCAACGTTGACAGTGTGTCCGGAAGCTCCAAGTCATGTGGAAGGCCAGTCTTCAACTCATTTTCTGAAATCTCGGGTTTTTTCATCTCAATCTTGTTTCACCGTGAATAACAGGCACCTCTTTTTCCAACTTCATAAATGACCCAGGCATTTCATCCTACTTTATCGGGTATTTCCCCAACAATTGCCAATCCAATTCAGGCTTCATTCCAGGCTTATATCGAAATTGGGATATAGTCATTATTTTTTGGGAATAGTGAAATAAAAGGTGCTTCCAACGCCTACTTTTGAAGTCAACCAGATTTGACCACCAAGATTTTCCACGATTTTTTTCACGATGGACAATCCCATCCCCGTACCACCATATTCATTTTTGCCGTGAAGCCGTTGGAAGATGATAAATACCCTTTCAAAATATTCTTGTTCTATCCCTATACCGTTGTCTTGTATTGAGAAGAGCCATTCGTTTTCTGATTCGACCGCATTGATCAGGATGAATGGAGGTACAGCTGTTTTTCTATATTTCAAGGCATTTCCGATTAGGTTTTGAAATACTTGAAGCAAGGGGGAGCTGAGGGTGGTTATAGTTGGCAATGCCCCAATCTGGAATTGAGCTTTCGATTCTTCTATAAGTTTGCCTTGTAGTCGCAATACTTCGCCGACAATTTTGGACAGGGAGACTTCCTCCAGATTGTTATCGTATTTTCCGATTCTGGAAAAATCCAACAGGTCCAATATGATCTGCCGCATTCTCCGTGCCCCATCTACGGCAAAGTCTATGTATTGGTGGGCTTTATCATCCAATTGCTCCTTATATTTTTTGTCCAACTGCGTTAAAAAACTAGTTATCATCCGAAGTGGTTCCTGTAAATCGTGGGATGCCACATAGGCAAACTGCTCCAGTTCAGCATTGGAAAGAGCCAGTTCTTTGGCGTGTTTTTCGAGTTTTTTGTTCAGATCTTTTAGGGATTCTTCGTAATGATTTCTTTCGGATACATCTTGGGCGGCACCAATTATGCGGGTGATTTTTCCCAACTCGTCTCTAAGGATAATTCCACGGTCAATTACATAAGCATAGCTGCCATCGGCACGTTTGTATTTGTATTCGCTGTAGAGATCAAAAATCTTCGGATTATCAAACAGGCTTTGGAAATAATCCTTGAGGCGTTGCCTGTCATCTGAATGGATTTTTTCTTCCCAAATAACCTGGCCCTCAGTCCCAATACCTGGTGGGTATCCAAAAAGAGTCCGGAAGCCTTCACCGTGGTACATTTCTCCAGTGATGGCATTATAGTCCCAAATGGCATCATTGGTGGCTTGCGTGACGATCTCAAACCGCTCGTTGGATTCCCTTATCTGCTCAATGTGTAGTTTTTGCTGGGTAATGTCCTTAAAGTAAACTGATATTCCCTTGGTATTGGGATAGGCACTGATGGAAAACCAAATCCCCATACGCTCAAAATACTGTTCGTAATTCAAGGTCTGGGTTAAATTATCGACTTCCAATAACTTATCAAAAAGATTGATATGGTATGTGTTTTTAATTAATTCCCAAAAATTTTGATTTAGGATATCTTCTTTTTTAACTCCTGATAATTCCTCTGCTTTTCTATTCCAATAAGTCACTGCCCAGTCATTATCCACATTAAAGAATGCGTCTCCGATACTTTCCAGGATAGTATTTTTTTCTTCGTAGGCAAGCAGGAGTTTTTTTTCGGCTTGCTTTCGGTCGTCTATGTCCTGAAAGCTGCCATAAATCCGGGTGGGTTTACCTTCCCTCATTTCTGCATCACCTATTGTACGTATCCATTTCTCGTAGCCTCTAGGCGTATTTATGGGAAACTCAAAATCGAATGGTATTCCTTCCCGAAGACAATTCATTAGGTGAATACGAACCTGATCTTTGATGTCCTCCCGATAAAAATCTAGGAATTTTTCCAGGGTCGGATCAAAAGACACATCCACTTCATGGATTTCAAAGCTGATGGTAGACCAAGTTTGATGGTTATTCCCAACGACCATTTCCCATCCTCCAATTTTGGCCAGAGAGGTAGCACTATCCAATAGAATCTGCAGCGTTTTTTGAATGGTCATGTCTTTGGCCACTGAGAAAATCAACTCCTCTTCCGGTGACGGCGTTGTCGACCATGCAAGCCAGATTGTTTTGCCAGATTTGGTGAGGTACCTGTTTTCAAAGTAGGAGGGATTTTTTAAGGTGGGTAACACCAGAAAACGATTTGCAGTTTTAACCCGATCATCCGGATGGATCAATTCCATGAATGGAGTGGAAAGGAGTTCCTGCTCCGAGTACTCCAAAAGTGTACAGGCCGCAGGATTGATTTTTTTAAAATACCCATCCAATCCGGAAATACAGATTACGTCCGGGGCCGTATTGAAAAGGTTTTTTAATTCTTCCTCCAATTGCTTTCTCCTCACTTCCCCACCTAGGAATGTTTCAAGGCTCTTAAAAAGGTTTTTATATGCGAGTAATTCATTGGCATTGCCTCGGCTTCCGAAAACCAGAACACCCAACAATACATCGTTGTGTACAAGGGGCAATCCCAAGACCGTGTTTAAACCGGATCTTAGCGGGCCTGCTTTTCTGACAAATTCAATTTTGGAATCGACCTTGTCCCAGACCTCAATTTGGCGGGTTTTCCAGACATATCCTGGAATGCCTTCGTCAAAAGAAAAGGATGTCTGGTGGTTACACTCCAAATAAAACTGTTCTAAAATTTCATTCCGGATGTTTTTACCCAAAAGCTTGATTTTTTTCTTATCGGTACTTACAAGCCATGCCTCAGCCAAATCGAAGTCTCCAAATTCGGCCAGATGTGCCAGGACCATTTCTAATGTCGGTATGAGTTTGTTTTCCAAAGAAAACATTTCACTGATATCGCCCAACAACTGCTTTTGATAGGCTTCATTTTTTTGCGCTGTTACATCGCGTTGGATAGAAATCCAATGTGAAAACCCGCCGGTGGAATCGCTAACCGGCGTTAGGGAAATATTATTCCAAAACTCTTTTCCGTATTTTGTATAGTGGAGTAGGGTTATTTCAATTTGTTCCCATTTTTGGATGGCTTGGTTTAACTTTTCAATAGCTGCTTTATCGGTTTTTGGACCTAGAAGCACACTTGAAGACTTCCCTATCATCTCCTCTGATGTATAGCCAGTTACCCGGGAGAAAGCCTCATTGACAAACAAAATCCGGGTACCATTAGCAGTCGATCCTTCAATTTCTTCAATTAAAATGGCATCGTTGGTATTGGTGATTATCTTTTCCATCAGTTTGAGACGCTGTTCTTCTTGCTTTTTCTGGGTAATATCCTGCATCGCACCGATTACCCGGATGGCCTTACCGTCTTCACTCCTCACTATTAAAGCTTTGTTGGATACATCGGCATAGGTACCGTCCGATTTAAGGTAGCCGTGCTCAAACCACCAGTTGATTTCACGGCTTTTGATCGTTTTGACCGCATGGGTGAGTAACTTGTCAATTTCCTCAGGATGAATTCTGGCTTGGACGTTTTCCACATCGGTCTTGGTACTGTCATGAACAATCCCGAATACCTTTTGGTAATTTTCTCCCCAAATCACCTGCCCCGAATTGATGTCCCAATCCCAAATAACATCCGAGGTAGCTTGTGTCGCATATATGAAACGCTGGTGACTTTCCTTGATTTTTAACTCCGCCAGCTTACGTTCCGTAATATTTTGGGCCGTTCCGTATAATCGTACCGCAACACCCGAAGGATCAGTTTCACTGTACCCGAATTCTTCGATAACTCTTTTTTCCCCCGCAGGAGTATTGATTCTATATTCAATATGGAAAGGTTTACCCGATTTCTGGGCGTTTTGTCTGGTTGATCGTACCAATTCTTTATCCGCTAGATCAACCTGATCAAGAAAGAAATCATGCGTTTCTTTGAATGTTTCACTATCTGCGCCAAATACGCTGTATAACGAATCGGTCCAAGAGAGCTTGTTTGATTTGAAATCGAAATTCCAACTGCCTATTTTGGCAAGCTTTTGGGCCTCGTTGAGTAATTTTTCATTTTGGATGACCTTTTTTTGGGCTTCCTTGATTTCTGTGGAATTCCGGGCTATCGCAAATATCAATTGTTCGTCCTCATCCCAATTGGCAGACCAGGTAACGTGAACATGACTTCCGTCCTTTTTTCGGTATTCGTTTTCAAAATGGGTAGCAGAAACTCCAGCCATTACATCAAGCGCATTTTTTTTTGATTTTTCTTTGGTTTCTGGAGTAACAAAGGACAGGTAATTTTCTCCAATCAGTTCCTCAGGTTCATACCCAAATACCCCTTTGCTGGCAGCACTTACAGAAATAAATTTTCCGGAGCCATCTACGGAACAAATGACATCCATGGAGGATGCCAATATTTTTTTTAGTTCAGCATTGGTTTTTTCCAAGGCTTGTTCCGCCTGTTTGAAATTGGTAATATCCAAAACAATCGTATCCCACATCGTTCCTCCATCCAAGGTTCTTATTGGATTTCCTGTCCCCTGATGCCAGTTAATTTCTCCGTTCTGCCGGATGACTCTCCATTCTGACACCCATTTGGTAAGGTTTTTAGATGAATTGGAGATACTTTCGGACATGGTAGCCAAATCCTCCGGATGAACCATTTTCCAAACCAAACTACTGTCTTTCATGACCTCATCAGGCTCAAATCCCCATAAGGCCCTAGCCCCGTCATTTAATAATAAAATGGAATTTGACCCGTCTTTTTCCATCTTGTACCGGAAGACTGCCGCGGTAATATTATTTGACACAGAAGTCATTTGATGCTCCTTTTCCTTCATTGAAGACCTGGCTTTAATGGCGGTGACCTTGTATTTCTTTCTGTCTGGTAGGAGGTTAAGCTGATCGGCTTCGATATAGGTTTGCGGCTGTTCTTCTGAAGTAGACATCTCCCCATCCACGTCCTGAATACGGGAACTTATCAAATTACCGTCATTTTTGGGTATACCGCTTGCGAGAAGCGCTTCAATTTCCAGGCTTTCGAAAATAACCATGAAAAGCGCTTCAAACGCTGTGGAATGGATCAGCGGTTTGCCAGTAATACGCACATATTGGGAATTTCCATATAGTTCAAACTTCTTTATTCTACCCTGAACACTGCTTCGATCTTTGATGGCTTTGGTGAGAATCGACTGTACTTCCATTTTGATCTCAGGGTTGATCACCCTGATGAGCTTGAAAGGGATGGTACCACTGCCGAGGTTTACAAATAGCCGCACATCGCCACTAACCTCCAAAATATCCTGTGCCTTATTTACCACCACATAGGGGTGTTCAAAGGTGTTAAAAAGTGTCTCCCTGACCAATTCGGATATATTTAACGCTTTATTTTCATCGGTTGGTTTCATGCTGATGGGATCATTTCGTTGGGATTCAAACGTTGAAACCTGATTGAAAGAACGGGTTCCTCCCCTTTATCGATGGCAAACGGCTGAATTTTAATTTTTCTGTTTTTACTCTCCAATATCCGATGCAAAAGAACCGATAGAGGCCCTTCACCTGGAGAACAACCCGGTATGCATGTTCTTAAGGATTCTTTTTTTTTGCATCAATTACTTCGTCTGTGATAAATCAACAAAATACAACTGATTTACCTTTAAAAGAAACTTTTTAATTGTTCAAAAGCAAGCTATTTTTTTATTTTTGGGGTCCTGAAAGCATGTGAAAAGTGAGTTTTTGTGACAGGTCGTTTAAATCGATGCCAAGTATATTGGTATTTACAGCCATTACCTTGACTTTCATCTGCTCGGGAAGCCGATCGAACCCAAGGTAGGCTCCTAAAATGGCTCCTGCCACCGCTGCGGTAGTATCATTATCCCTGCCATAGTTTACCAAAAATTGAAGAGTAAGTTCAAAATCAAAGTTGGAAAATATAAGGGCTGTCAATACCTGGAGATGTATTTCTCCGGCATGGAATGGCATATCTTGTAAGTTTTGGTCAAGCAGCAAATAAGCCTTTAGAATTTGTTCCCGAGAGGGTGTGGTCAGTTGAATTTCTTCCAAGGTATCTGCTTCGGCCTTTTTAGCTTGAGACACAATTGACAGCGCACGCTGCAAAATGCGGTAGGAACTCCTACCAACTAATCGACTTTGAAAATATCCTTCCGGATCTATAGAACGCAGCACATCCAATACCTCCTCTTGCGTTGCGTTTTTTCTCATAGCAGCTGAGGTCATGGCCGCTGATAAGGAACTGATGTCACGTGCATATCCTTGATCGTAGATTGCTAACTTGTAGGCTTCCTTATAGGCTTTTTCGGGTTGGTCTGGAAAAAATACCCCAATAGCTGGAGCATACAACAGTCCGGCACAAACCATCTCCCCACCATAAAACGTACTCAAACCGGCCATATAGCCGATAAGATCGTCTTCAATAAAGGGTTTGGAGACCTTGGCCCATTCCTGTAGCCAACTTACACGCAGGATATTTGCCTGGTATGGTTCGGGGTCCGTTCCCTCAATTTCCCGGAAGTTGGCAACAGAAGCCTCATGGTGTGAAAGAATTTGACTGGCAAATCTTTTGGCATCTAGGCTATGGTTGTTTTCCCCGATTAGGTATTCGTAGATCAATTTTTTCCATCTAGTGTCGTCCGTTGTACCTCCAGCAGGTAGGTTGGGGATCCAAATACCTTCCGGGGAGACTTCTCGAACCATGGAATCCAATCCATCCACCCATCCATATTCCAAATCAATTTGCTCCCGGCTCCACATTTCTGTCGGAGCACCCATGGCATCTCCTATCGCACTTCCCACGATCATACCCAAAACCTTGTCTTGTAATTCCTCTTCTGTCAGGTTGATTATTGGATGTTCCTCTTCCTGTGCAAGACCTGCTAGATCTTTCGGCCTTTCACATCCAGACAAGGCAATTAATACAATGACTAACCAAAAGGGGTTACTTTTCGCCATAGATGATTAAGTTTGAGGCCCTTTCGGCGAGTTCTTTTTTTTCTGGCAAGGTAAGCCCCAAGGGAAGCTGAGCCAAACCAAACAATCTTCTTAGAATTTCAACTCCGGTAAAACCCGAAAGTAGTGGCATGTCCAGCCCTTCCAATCCGTATTCAAGTTTCAAATCCCGTATCTTGGAAGGCTGTGTCTTTGCCAACATGAGGTGTGCTGCCATCACCCCCAAATCAAACTCCCTGTCACCCAAAAAAGCAAATTCCATATCGATCACTTTTACTCCGGATCCAGTCTTCAACCAACTCCCCGGGTAAAAATCTCCATGAAGTAGGTGATTTCCCCTTGATAAGTACCGTTTGCCCAGCGCAGCCACCTTTTCTGAAAGTACTGGGTGATTTCTGAAGCGAGAAGCAACATCCTCAAGGCCAGGCTGAATTTGATTTAAATCAAAGCTGCTATTTATGTCGAACGGAAAAATAAAAATATGCTCATGATTGAGTTTTTTCATTTCCGAATTGGTTGGAAAATCGGGACATGTTACCTGGTGAAGTACTTTTAAAAACTGCATAAGGGCTATCCCATCGGTATCATTAAGGCGGATTTTGTCCAAATATATCCCGCTGAAATCTTTCCCCTCTCCCAAATCTTCCAGTGCCAGAATTTGATTTTCTTCATGATAATCAAAGACTTTAGGGATAAAACCACTTAAGTTTTTCTCCTTCGAAACACAATCGTAAAAGGCCTTTTCAATTGAGATTCTATGAAAAGGAGCAGCTACTTGGGGGTATTTATTTACATAAGGCCTGGACTGTTTGAGAATGAAGGATTGCTTCTGGGTTAATACCCGAAGGACAACATTCATATTTCCTTCACCCGCACTCTTGTAGTCAATGATGGTTTCATCGGGAAGTAACAAATTCATACTTCCGCGAAGGAAATCTTCCTGTTCAAAATTCAACGGTTCTACTAATTTCAGATACATGGCATAGTTATTCTAAATCCGTATCAATAGGCTAGGTTAAGGGAAAGTAGCCATCCTTCAAAAATGAGGTGAAACGGAAAAGCATATTGTGTTTTGATTTACAGATTCTTTTCTGATTTGGGATATCCTTATAAATATTTTCTATAAATTAGCAGTTGTATCCGGAAAGTACAAATAGTGTTATTCCATTTTGCTAAGTTAATTGTTTAATGAACAAAAGAAGGAAAATTATAGCAGCATTGTCCGGATTTTCGGTGGCTGCTTTTCTATATAACCCACTACAAGCTAAAAAAACGAAAAAGACCATGATTGTACACCAAGTATTTTTCTGGCTGCATAAGCCCGAAAGTGACCTGAACGATGTGATGGAAGGATGCAGGGCTATCGGCCGACTAGACAGTGCCAAAGATTATTTAGTGGGTGTTCCCGCTGAAACGCCAAAGAGGGATGTCATTGAGGACAGCTACCACATCGCCTTGACTGTTTATTTTGATTCCATGGAAGCCCATGATATCTATCAGGAGGATGAAGTGCATTTGAAATTCATTGTTGACCATAAACACAAATGGGCCAAAGTGCAAGTTTATGACTTTGAAGTCTAATTGTAGCTACCAAAGGTTGGCTTTTGATTTCTTTTTGTAATAAAAAAGCGGGTAGTGAAGACTCGCTTTATTATGTTTTGCAGGGCCGGATTAATTTGAATATCTGTAAAATTCAACCACTTCTTGGCGGATAGATTTAGAAACTTCTTCCCCATTTTGGTGACAGGAAGTGCTTAGGCCTTTTTGGCAAATGTTTAATGAAATGAGAATGCTAAACTGTCTTTTTAGAGGAGATCAGGAGGGATTGGATTTCCGCCAATTCTTCCGGTCTTAAATTGCGCCATTTTCCCACGGGCATGTCCAATGAAATGTTCATGATTCGGATACGTTTGAGTTTGACCACCTCATAGCCCAAATGGGCACACATTCGACGAATTTGTCGGTTTAATCCTTGAGTGAGGATGATGTTGAAGCTTTTTTTCCCCAATGGCCGGACTTGGCAGGGAGCGGTAACTGTATCCAAGATCGGAACCCCTTCGCTCATTTTCGTTACAAAATCAGGGTCTAAGGGACGGTTTACCGATACCACATACTCCTTTTCGTGCCTGTTTCCTGCCCGCAGGATTTTGTTGACAATATCTCCGTCGCTAGTCAAAAGAATAAGCCCTTCACTGGGTTTGTCCAGCCTGCCAACGTGAAATATACGTCTAGGGTGATTGATAAAATCAATGATGTTGTCTTTTTCGTTTGCGGTGTCAGTGGTACAAACGATTCCAACTGGCTTATTTAAGGCCAAGTAGATATGGTCTTCCCGCAGTTCCCGGATTGGCTTGCCGTCTACAGTAATCTGGTCTTCATCGGAAACTTTTGTTCCCATTTCGGGAACAAACCCGTTGATCATCACCCTGCCATCCGCTATTAGCCGGTCGGCCTCTCTTCTGGAGCAGAAGCCCACTTCACTCAGGTACTTGTTGATTCGGGTAGCCATGATGAGTAAGTGGTTTATTTTAGATCCAATATCCAAGCCGCAATGTCCTCCATGACTTCGGGGCTGAAAGTTTCTTCGATTTCACCATACTCTGAGACGGCCCCGGTCTTTGCAGTTTGGAAGAGGTGGTTGAGACCGGGATAGGTTTTTATTTTCCGGTTTGCATTTTTGTCCAATAGCTTCTCCAACGAACCTTGGTTGATAGCTGCATTTACCTGTACATCTTTTCCTCCAAATCCAGCCCATACAGGCACGGTGATAGTTGCGATCATTTTCGAAGGTTCTGTTTTGATAAATGCAAAAAACCAGGGATCCAGCAATTGTTGGTAGGCGGTGAGTTGTTTTTCTTTGTGTTTCATCAATTCATCTCCTGACAGACCTATTTCTTTGCCTTTCAATTCCAACAATGTTTCCAAAGCCATTTTAGCCTTATTTTCGTCTGAAGCATTTTTAACCGCCTGATACAGCTGTCGGTTGTATTCCGACTGCTCCCTTGCCAGGTTTTCATCCCCGCCGCTGGCTTGGATGACATCTAATGTTTGTTGTGCCATCAGTTCATCTATGGGTACCACGGGTGGGGCAAGCGTAACAAGGAAGTTTGGAAGCTCGAAACCCTCTCCACCCAATATCCAAGCTATCAACCCCCCTTCACTATGTCCCAAGATACCAATTTTGTTTTTTTGGACAAATTCATATCCCTGGACGCGCGCCAATGCAGCGCGTGAATCATTGGCGAAATCACTGCTGGTGGCTCCTTTGAAGGTTCCTTCAGATGCCCCCACTCCCCGCTCATCGTAACGTAGTACTACTATGCCTTTTCGGGTAAGGAAGTCTGCCAACACCCAAAAAGGTTTGTGGCCGAAAATCTCGCTGTCCCTGTTTTGAGGTCCAGAGCCCGACACCAAAACCACGGCGGGAAATGGGCCCTGACCCAGGGGCTTGCTGATGGTTCCCTTCAGCGCATATCCTTCTGGTCCATTGATAAAGGTAGTTTGGATGGTCTCATAGGGAAACGGGCCTTTCGGTTCCTGGGGACGGATTGGCTGTGGAATTTCTTCCAGACCAATCCCGGTTTTCAACAAGGAGAGCGGAAGACTCAAACCAGCCTGTTTGAATTGTCCCTGAAAAGCATCAGCCTGATAAATACCCTCAAAAGTAGCTTGCAACAGGTCCATTTCCATGGTAAGGAGTAGTCCGTCATACAGCACTTTGGATACCGGAATATCTTTGGCATGTTGACTGGGGCTGTCCATAGTGGCCTTCCATCCATCTCCGTCAGGTTGGAAGTTGAAAATCAGAGGAAGCTTTTGCAACCCCACGTCCAGATCTCCCCTCCAACTTCCAGTGAGATCCTGTTGTGCAAAAGCCGAAGTAGCCAATCCAATCAAACCCAGTGCGGCTACTAATAGCTTAGTAAATGTACGTTGCGATGTTATCATGGTGGACGTTAAATTTTATACATGTTTGAGCTTTTACTTTCTTCCAATAATTCCCAAATGTGGAATGAAGGTCCCAGAAGTCTGGTTTGCTGACATCCGTGCCTCTAGTATATCCTTCATTCGGGGTAAACAGTTAATAAATCACCCGTCTCCTTCATCGACCAATTCCCTCAAATCTACCGGTACCACGCGGGAGACTCCCGCTTCGATCATGGTGATGCCATAGATAATATCTGTACTGGCCATGGTCCGTTTGTTATGGGTCACAATAATAAATTGGGACTCACCCGAGAAAGTCTGAATGATTTGATTGAATTTGTCAATATTGGCATCGTCAAGGGGTGCGTCTACTTCATCAAAAATACAAAAGGGGGCCGGCTTCAGCAGGTAGATGGAAAACAACAGCGAAGTAGCCGTCAGGGTCTTTTCCCCACCGGAAAGTTGGTTGATGGTAAGCGGGCGTTTGCCTTTTGGTTTGGCTATAATTTCAATGGCACTTTCCAACGGATTGTCGGGATCCAAAAGCCTCAGGTCACAATCATCTTCGGCGGTGAACAATGACCGGAAAACATTGACAAAATTGGCTTTGATCTTACCAAAAGCATCAAGGAATGTTTCTTTGGCGACTGTGTCAATCTCCTTAATGGTTTCCATCAGGGAATTTTTGGCGTTTATCAGGTCGTCTCTTTGCTCAATGATAAACGTGTGACGCTCCTTGATTTCGTCGTAAGCTTCCATGGCCATGGGATTGATGGGACCTATGCGTTCCAGTCGCTCCTTTGCCTTTTTTACCTCCTCCCGGATGGTTGACTCTGATTTTTCCTGATATTCTATGGATACTTCAGGCGCTTCTTCCATCAGTTTTTCCAAATCTATTTCAAATTCAACACTGAGGCGCTCCTTGATGCCGCTCATCCGAAGTTTGACTTCATTGAGCGAGTTTTGAAGCTCCATGATAATCGTGTCGATGGAAGTGAGGGTTCGCTGATTTTCCCGGATTCCCTTGTCGATTTGGTCGATGGAACCCCTGTGGGCATAATATTCCTTTTCAGCTTCTCCCACACCGGCTTCGATGCGCTCTTTTTCGCCATAAAGCTCAATAAGTTCATCATCCTTGAGTTCATTGTTGTCTATCAGGTTACGGATTTCTTGGTCTATCTGACCGAGCTCTGTCTGCGCTTTAAAAATCCGTTCTTTGCTGCTGTCAAAAGTGTCCTTTTTGAAAGTTATTTCCTGAGCAATGGCAGCAGATTTGTTCATTTGCTGATGATACTGAATATTTTCCTCATTGTAGCGCTGGGAATGTTTTGAAACTTCCTCAGAAGATTCCTGGTGTGATTCGTTCAGTTCGGCAATTAAACTTTCTACCTCCCCGAATGCATTTCGTTCTCCCGCGAGTTCAGGATCAATTTGGGATACTTCTTCGCTAAGACGATCTATGCGGTCCAGCATATCTTCCTTTTTATTGGCGTTGGAGGAGAGCATTTCGCTGAGTTGTTCTTTTTTGGTCTTGACCGAGACCAACTCCTGATTGATTTCACTGATTTCCTGCTGCAAAATCTCTACTTCCTTTTTGAAACTTACCTCCTTCAGTTTGGACAGTTCGCTGAGGTTCCGGTCCAAGTTGGATCGTATTCCACTTATTTTACGGCTTAGTTCCTTGATTTCTTTTTCAAGATTCTCAAGGTTTTTGGCCCTCCCTATCCGTTTTCCTTCAAAAAGTCCCACAGATCCTCCCGAAATACTGAATTTACGTTTTATATATTTGGCGTTTTCAGTGATGAAGATGGCATCCTCGTCCACCGGGATATCTGGAACACCACCTTTGACAATATAAACATCATCCAGGATATAGGTAATAAGCCGGGCATATTTTTCATCAAACTCAATGATCTCTGTAGCAGGGACCGCATTTGAAAATATCTTGTTGTGGGCAGGCTTAAATTTGCCAAACTGTTCCAACACAAAGAAATTGGCTTTTCCCTTTGCTGCATCGCTAAGCAGGTTGATGGCCCTCACCGCCTCCTGCAAAGTTTCCACGACATAGTAATTCATGTATCCTTCAAGGAAATTCTCGATGGTGACCCGGTATTTCTCATCGGTGGTCAGAATATCAGATAGCAGTGGAATATCCCTCCCCCAATTCGATTGTTTCCGCAAAAACTTGATAGCCTCCGGAAACCCTTCCAAATTTTCGACCAGCGATTTGGTAAGATTGTACTCGTTCTGCCGGGCATCAACCTTACGACTAAGCTGGGTAAGCTCCTCGCGTATGATCTCCCCGGTATGCAAGGTCTCTTCCAATTTTGCCGTGTGTGATTCCTCCTTGCCTTTTACCTGGGAAAGTGAGGCCATTTTGGTACCGAGTATTTCCCTTATTTCCAGTAATTTATCCTCAAAATACGCCAAACTTTCCTCTTGGCTGTGGTCGTCGGAGGCGGTTTTTTCCAACTCTTGCTTAAGGGAGGAGAGTTGAATTTGTTTTATTTCTATAGATTTGGATAGTTGATAGATTTTGTCTCTTTTTTGGGCAAACTGACCGTTGAGTACCTTTTGTCTTTCCTGTGTGGCTATGTAGGCCTGTTTTTTGTCTTCATACACCAGCTTTAGGTCGTTCAATTGCACCTCTTTCTCCGCGAGGAGCTTCTCGGCTACTGATTTTCCCTGTTCAAGGGATTGTATGCTGAAGCTTGCCCTTTCATTGCTTTTACGATCATGGATGAGCTGCTCCCTAAGATCCTGCGCCCGGTTCTCCAAAAAACGTAGCCGTTCATTTTTGATCTTTTTGTCACTTTCAAACTGCCGGATTTTATTGACGTGGTCGTTGAACGCTTTCTGACGCGAGGACAATATTTTCTCCCGATGGATCAAATCCGCTTTTTGTTTTTCCAACGCCGCCTCTTTTTCAGAGACCTGGGTTTGGAGGCTTAGCTTCTTGTCATTCTCCGATTGGATTCTCCGGCTTAGTTCCATCAGAGATTCACGCTTCTCTACCACACTTTTTTTGGCGAGGGCAATACTCCCTGATTTGTATTCCTTTTTGATTTCGAAGTATCTGGCGGTTTGCTTGGCCTGTTTTTCAAGGGATTTGAGATTTTTGTCTATTTCATATAGCAGGTCCTCCACCCGGGCAAGATCTGCATCGGTGCCTTCCAATTTCCTCAATGTTTCCTTTTTGCGGTTTTTGAATTTGGAAATTCCTGCTGCCTCTTCGAAGAGCTCTCTTCGGGAATTGTTTTTGTCGTTCAGCAACTCATCGATCATTTTCAGCTCTATGATTGCATAGCTATTCGAATTGATCCCGGTATCCATAAAGAGGTTGGTGATATCCTTCAGACGGCAGGCAATCCCGTTTAGGAGGTATTCGCTTTCCCCTGAGCGATAATACCTCCGGCTGATCGTGACATGGGTGTATTCGGTAGGTAACAGGTTTTTGGTATTTTCAAATGTCAGGGAAACTTCCGCCATGTTTAGCGGTTTTCTGGATTTGGTTCCATTGAAAATCACGTTTTCCATTTTGTCCGAGCGGAGCGTACGCGTTTTTTGCTCTCCCAATACCCACCGGATGGCATCCACCACGTTGGACTTTCCACAGCCATTTGGGCCGACAATGCCGGTAATGCCTTTGTCAAAGTGTATGGACACTTTGTCACCAAAACTTTTAAATCCCCTTATTTCCAGTTTCGAAAGCTGCATGCCTGTTAGATTAATCCAAGCAAAATTAAACAGTTCATGCCAATAAGCAAGGAATGAAAGTAGGTACGTCGGACGAAGTTTTTAATAAATAGGACAATTGTAATGTCAGATGAAATAATGAAAACGTATAGCTAACATTTTAATTAAAAATTTACTTTATATAATTATATAATTAAATCAAATTTCACAGTGGTTTATTGTCATGTAATCCATGCCTTTTGACTTATTTTCAGTTTCCTTTTTGGGAAGGAAGATCCATGCTTCCTGTTTTTTTTGGCCTTCGTACGGTTTTTTTCCAACCTGAAAAAAGTGGGCGGTGATTTTTTAAATTACCAAATCAATTCGTTTTGATTTTTATGGTAGATACTATTTGGGGTAATTCCCTTTCGTCTAATAATAGGAAAAATGAAGAACATAATATGAAATATGCAATATAAAGAGATAATTGAAATGTTTAATAGAATTTATTTTTCAAAATGGTCCTAAAGGGATTGGCTGAAAAAGCACGATTTGATCTTTAAAACCAGAAGTCTCGATCACTTTGGAATGGTGTTGATTTTCTAAAATTGGCAATTAAACTTCCTCACTGCCGCAAATAAGAAATTAAATAGAATTCGGCAAAAAAATTATTTTGATTATTGGATTTTTAGCAGTTAATTCAGGGTATAATAAGTGCCGATACCTTTTTGAGGATTTTTGAAAAAGGATTTTACCGGTAATTAAATTAAATTATCGAGTTAACCATGGAACAGAAAGCTAAGACAGTCCCGGAGAAATTAGACAAAGCTGGGAGTACCTCGTTTTTTGCCGAAACATTTAAAATGCTTGGCAATATATCGGCTGAAAATGACATTCGTATAGAGGGGATTATCCTGGGAAACGTGTCAACTTCCAAAAAAATCGTTGTAGGCAAGACTGGTCAAATCATCGGAAATGTGAAAGCCAGTCATATTCATGTATTGGGAACAATTATTGGGGAGATTTATATTTCTGATTTGGTGAAAATTGGTTCTTCGGCAATTGTGGAAGGATGCATTATTTCTCGCAATATTCAAATTGAACCTGGAGCTATTGTGGAGGCTACCCTAAAAAAGCTGGTGGCAACCAATCCTGAAAATCAATTAAACGAGAGGAACCAATATGCGTTAAATGAAAATAGAAGAGGTTTGGCCCTGCATTTAGGTACAAACCTCTTGTGATCCGATTCCCAAATAAAAAAATATTAGCTCCTAAATGAAGTGTTATGAAGTGCCTGATCGTTTAGGATAATTTCTCCCAGGTTTGCCAATATCTCTTTCATGTTTCTTTCATCCTGATTGACCCCGTTGATGATTATTCGGGCCACTCCCAAACCATCCACCAAATAGATAGGATCCTTAATCTCTTTTTTTGTGTCTGTCGCTTCGTCATGAAGCACGGTATTAAATGTGTTGTCAGCTTGGTAAAAGACCGGAAACACATGTTCATCACACAAATAGGAATTAATCCAATTTGTACAAGCCAAATGCTCTTCAAAAGAGCCGCTACTGAATCCTACGAGTTGGCAATTGAGCTTTCTCAAATTTTCCAAGGCTTCGACTAAAGCAACCTTTTCGTCGTGATTGGTTGGTATCAGATCATATGGGTTACTGTAGATTAACATCCATTTGTTCTTGAATAACCGATTTAAGTAGGTATTTCCAAAATAGGTTTTTACGAGTACATTCGGAAATGCTTTATTTACCCATACCAAGTTGTTTTGAACATCAGATTGTCTCATTTTATATTGATTATTTGCTGTGAATAGAAATACTCATGGTTCTATAGTGAAAGATAATAAATAAATAGTAAAAAACATTCTATGAACTACTTTTATTTGATCAAAACTGATAAAAATCAGGAAATTCATATTAGGAGGCATTAATTTTCTTTAAATAGCTTCTTTTCATATCACAAATCTTGAAGAGGACAGGGACCAGCAGTTTTGAGCTTTTTTTTTGTGGGGAGTTGGGTTTGGCTTTTATTTATAGGGGTTGTAAATATTTTTTTTTACCTTGGGGTTAAATTGTCACCAAACAAATATGGATTCAGGTACCGTCTTTTATATTATCGCAGTTATTGTCTATTTTTTATATACAGCCTTTCAGCAAAGGAAAGCCAAAAATAGAGAAGCAAATGGGGAATCTCTTCCAGAACCTCCAGCTCAAGAAGGCCCTACCAGAGGCTCGTTTGATGACATCTTGAAGGATATCCGCAGGCAGCAGGAGGAAAGAGAACGGGATATTGTAATATCAAGAGAAAAACCCAAGCCGACAAGGAAGGGTCTGGCTGAACTGGAACCCGTTTATGATGAGGAGGAAATCGAAGAAACTTCTTACTCCTCCAAAAAGCCAGATTCGACCTATATCGATCCCTATAGAAGTCTATCTGAGTCCAGACCCCTTGTCAAGCTGGATGATCAGGTTGACATTCATGAAGATATAAAGATTCTTGGGGAAGTGGAATCCAGTCTTGAAAACCAAAAAGGAAATCATTATGCCTCCCTCCTCAAAAATCCCAAGACCCTCGTTGATGCCATAGTCGTATCAACTATTTTGGAGAGGAAACATTTTTAGGTGCCTGGTTAATCCTTCATAAAACTGAATTTTCATAGCAAATGGAAGTAACAACCAGCGTTAAACGATCCTGGTGGCAATCTCTCGGCCCTGGCTTGATTACGGCTGCCCTGGTGTTTGGTCCGGGAAGCCTCACGGTTATGTCCAAACTCGGAGCAATCTATGGCTATGACCTTCTATGGGTTCTTGTCGTCACTACGGTACTCATGATGGCGTTCACCGCCATGGGTGCCCGGATAGGATTGGTCTCACCGATTTCGCTGCTGCAATTGTTCAGGAATAAATGGGGGAAGGCAGTTGCGATTTTCACCGGAGTAGCTATTTTTTTTGTGACGGCGTCCTTTCAGGCAGGCAATACCATCGGCGCGGGGATTGCATTTGCCGAATCTTTTCAAACGGATGCGGCTCCCTGGATTGTGCTCATTTCTCTACTTGCTATTGGCTTGCTTTTCTTCAAGTCCTTTTACCGGATACTGGAGAAAATGATGATGCTCATGGTTGCCTTAATGTTGCTTTCTTTCATCTTCACGGTGATTTTGGCCAAACCAAACCTATTCGACCTCGTTCAGGGACTGGTTCCTTCAATTCCTCAGAATTCAATCCTACTAGTCGTAGCTATGGTGGCTTCCACCTTCTCCATTGCAGGGGCTTTTTATCAAGCTTACTTGGTGCAAGAAAAGGGATGGAAGCTTTCAGAAATGAAATTGGCTACCCATGAAGGCCTTTCAGGGATCCTTGTATTGGGGTTGATTTCTGGGATGATTCTCATTAGTGCCGCAGCTATTCTCCATCCTCAGGGAATTCAGGTAAATGCCGCTGGGGATATGGGGAAATCCCTGGAACCACTCTACGGGAATTTCGCTTCTGTGATCTTTATGCTTGGACTATTCGGAGCATCATTTTCTTCCCTGGTGGGGAACGCCACTATTGGGGGTACGCTGTTTGCAGACGCAATTTCTCTTGGGCGTGACCTAAACAGCCTTCCCGTAAAAGTTTTAATTACTACCATCATCCTAATCGGTACAACTGTTGCGTTGGTTTTTGGAAAATTACCGCTTGAATTGATCATTTTTGCCCAGGGGATCACAATTTTTGCAGTCCCTTTTATTGGTATAGGCATCTTACTCATCGCCAATGATCCCCAGATTATGGGAAAGTACACCAATAAAAAACGCCATAACATACCCGGAATCATCGGTATATTGGTTCTTTTGGTACTTGCTGGCAGCAATTTTTATTCGCTTTTTCTTTCCTGATTATTAATTTTTAAAAAATGTCACACGCAAAGATTTCCAGCTATTATCGATGGAATAAAAAATGAAAATAAATGTCGATAGCCAGGTTCTTTAGGTTCCGGACTATCGACAGATAGACATTTTCTGATTTACTAGTGTGGAAGCTTATCCGAGTATTTCCCATATACCCAAGTGCCGGCGGTGGCACTCAACAAGGTGACAAAAACTACCGTGAATCCACTTCCAATCTGGGCAAACAGGGGTCCGGGACAGGCTCCCGTGATTGCCCAACCAAGCCCAAAAACAAACCCTCCGATTACCTGGCCTTTACGGAACTCCTTATTTCCAATTGCAATCTTTTCCCCGGATATGGTTTTGATATTAAAGCGCTTGATCAACTGTATGGAAATGATTCCTACCAAAATGGCAGAACCTATCACCCCATACATAAAGAAGGACTGCAACCGGAACATCTCCTGAATTCTGAACCAAGAGATAATCTCTGCCTTGACAAAAATCACCCCAAATAGAACCCCTACGATGAGGTACTTCAGCAAGCCGTCTTTCTTTTCGCCTGCCTGCATATTGGGAGCTTCGCACTCAGCAGGTGAAAGGGCTATGTTTTTTTTGGGTGATAACATATTGATTTCCATAATTTGTTTATTTATTTTGTCTGATTAAAAACCCGCAAATCTCATGATATGTGGAAGCAACAGATGTGTCATCGCAAATCCTCCCAGCATGAAGGCAACTGTAGCGATTAATGATGGAAGCTGTAAATTACTGATCCCCATAATAGCATGCCCGGATGTACATCCACCCGCATAGCGGGTTCCGAATCCTACCAGAAACCCGCCAATTACAAAGAAGAATAAGCCCTTTAACGAAAAGAGATTGGACCAATTGAAAATTTCCGCGGGCATCAAGGCACTGAAGTCGGTAATCCCCAACTCCGCCAGATCCGCTTGAGTGCTTTCGGCAACAACAATTGCATCGGGATTGGATAAGAGAAATCCCGCAATTCCGCCTCCTAGTAATACCCCCAATACAAACATGATATTCCACATTTCTTTCCTCCAATTATAGGTAAAAAAGGGGATGTTTGCTGGAACACAGGATGCGCAGATATGTCTGAGCGAGGAGGATATCCCGAATGTCTTATTTCCCAAAATCAATAATACAGGGACGGTCAACCCGATTAGAGGCCCTGCCACGTACCACGGCCAGGGTTGGCTGATCCATTCAATAAATTGTTCCATTTGATATTTTTTACCTTTAAATTAAAATTTATAATTGACCACTACCTTTAATTCCTTAAGCCTACCAGGCTATACCAATATTTTTTAGGCACTTCATCTATAATCTTTACGGGCAGAAACTTTAATTTCATTCCCTCCTAATACCCATCAAAACCGAAATCCATTGCTTCGGCAAGATGGTAATAAGAAAGAGCGGCGTATTTTTCAAGTGAAAAGCGAGTGATCTCAGGATTGTCAACAGCGATTGCTCGGAGCAGACCTTTGGGTTGGGGCAATTTGTTAGACTACCCCCTTCATTAACAAACCCAAGGACATCCCAATAAAGTTTACCAAACATAACCTCAAAATTACCTGACAAATTATCTTTGGCCGGTGACTTTTATCACCTGTGAAGGACGCATATTAAAAATGGCAGAGAAGCTCTCTGCCATTTTAAACAAAACTAAATCAACCTAACCTAAACCTAATTCCTACAGTAAGGTGCTTGGGCAGACATAATCACTGACTTGCACCTTTCCGGTTGCCTTGATAGCATCAAATCCGCCCGTTACATCCACGAAATTGTCGTATCCCCTTGCTTTCAACACGGAGTTGAATATCATCGACCGGTATCCACCGGCACAATGTACATAATACGTTTTATCTTTATTCACCTCCGCCATGTGATCGTTGATATAGTCCAATGGAAGGTTTTTTACATCTAATACGTGTTCACTTTGATATTCACTATTTTTTCGCACATCCAAAACCTGAAGAGACGGATTTTTGATCATTAGCTCGGCAAATTGTTCCGCAGATACCTGGGGTATCTCATCCCATCCATGCCCCTCAGCTTTCCAAGCATCAAAACCACCCTTGAGGAATCCCATGGTATGGTCGTAGCCTACCCGGGCTAGTCGGGTGACTACCTCTTCTTCTTTACCTTCTTCTGCTACAATAATTATCTCCTGCTTCACGTCAGGAACTAGCGTACCTACCCATACGGCAAAGCTTCCGTCAATGCCGATATTTATAGAGTTTGGTATAAACCCTTTGGCAAACACATCCGGATCTCTGGTATCCAAAACCAAGGCACCAGTTTCATTGGCAATCACCTCAAATTCCATCGGATTCAAGGCGTGCATTCCCCTATCCAAGACACTGTCGATGGGGTCATATCCTTGGATATTCATCATTACGTTCTGAGGGAAGTAAGCGGGTGGTGGTGTCAAACCGGCGGTCACTTCTTTAATAAATTGCTCCTTAGTCATATCTTGGAGCGCATAGTTGGTTTTTTTCTGGTTTCCCAGTGAGTCGGAAGTTTCTTTGCTCATGTTTTTGCCGCAGGCGCTACCTGCGCCATGTGCAGGATACACGATCAAGTCATCGGACATTGGTATGATCTTGGTATGAAGTGAGTCATACAGGTGGCCCGCAAGCTTGTCCTGGGTCAGTTCGGCAATTACTTTTTGGGCCAGATCTGGTCTTCCCACATCGCCAATAAATAAGGTGTCACCGGTAAATATGGCTTCTTCTTTCCCTTTTTCATTGATTAGCAAATACACGGAACTTTCCATGGTATGTCCAGGTGTATGGATAAGCTTTATTTTGGCATCCCCTAGTGAAAAAACTTCTCCATCCTCCGCAACTTTAGCTTCAAATCCCATCTCCATGGTGGTGGGGCCAAAGACAATAGTCGCACCGGTTTTTTCTGCTAAATCTTGGTGGCCTGACACAAAATCAGCATGAAAATGTGTTTCAAATATGTACTTGATGACGGCTCCGTTTGCTTTTGCTTTTTCTATATAGGGCTGTACCTCTCGCAATGGATCAATTATGGCTGCCTCCCCGGCAGATTCAATGTAGTAGGCGCCCTGCGCCAGACACCCGGTATAAATTTGTTCTATTATCATGTGAAAATCTGTCATTTTGTGTTAACAATTAATAAATAGATATCGTTTTATTTTTATGGTTCTGGTGGAATTAATAGGGCCAAGACACAATCCCTCCGCTCAGATTATTTAGTCGGTCGAAACCCCTCTCAGCCATCATTTCGCATGCCTGACCACTGCGGTTTCCACTGCGACAATACAGGTAATAAGCCTTATCTTTGGGTAAATTTTTGATTTTTTCCTCAAAAGAAGGTGATGTTAGGTCCAAATTCCGGGCTCCTTTTATTATTTTTCCGGCAAATTCTCCCGCTGTGCGAACATCGATCAGGATTGCATCAGGGGCTTTCATTCCAGATTCAAATTCAGCGCAGGATAAATCTTGGTATTTTTTTTCTCTGGTTCTAAAGAAGTTAAACATAGCTGTTCCGTTTTAATTACAATTCAAAACTAAGGCCTTTACCTTTAGCAAAAAGTAATTTTAGTCACATAGGCGAGTCAAGTCAATCGGTTTTGGTAAAAAAAATCCGATTTTGAAAGAATTTGAAAGAAGAAGGAAGTTAAATTATAGAATATACTACACCAATTATAGCGCAATTTTGTGGCAATATGGACAATTCTCCCAGTTATATGGGCCATTGGGTTAATGCCGTTGATTTTGCTAGGGCTGTAAAAAATATTCAAAAAACGTATAGATAATATCGTTGGATTCCTCATTGGGGTCATGAAGCGGACGATTGCTCATGCCGACACGGTGATCCAGTTCATACAGCTTATTTACGGCAATGCTGTGGTTCAGCGGAATCCATCTTTCCCGAGGATCCTCCGATCCTCCGGACACAAAAAACGGCCTGGGAGCCATCAAAACATGAAGATCATGCAAGTCAAGGTTCTTTTCCAGAAGTTCGGGGTATAATCCGCGCAAAGGATTGTCAGCTGTGGGCATGCCACGGGGTCTCCAGGGTCTGGGATGGTAACCCAAGTACCAGGGTTCCCAGTAATTGACATTAGGTTTGGTTGGATCAAATACGATCCCCGGATCAGACCACGCGGCTGCGGCAAATTTGTCTGTTAAGCATGAGGCAAACATGGCCCATTTTCCTCCATAAGAGTGTCCTGTAATGCCTATGCGGGCGGAATCTACCTGTGGAAGATCCGATAAAAGCTCCCATGCCGTATTGGCTGCATAAGCAAGCATGGACAGGGGCTGCACGGTAGCAGAGTCGATGTCTGGGTAATAGATGGAGTAGGTTTGGTTTTCGGTAGATTCAGTAGTTCCCAGTGAGAGTGTCACAAATCCCCTTTTGACCAGTTGCAAGGCAAAGTCCCGATTTGGTTTTCCCTGCCCAATAGCAGTTTCCGGTTCATAGAAAACAGTGACAACGGCAGCAAGGTCCTCGCCATGGTGGGGAACTAGCAAGTATCCCTCAGTAAATTGTCCGGGAACCCATTCGAACCGTATTTTTTGCTGCAAATGGGTGTCAAGAGAAGATTCTTCCAAAATTTCGAAGGAAGGATTTGCAATCGGTTCCGGCCATTCTCCCAATAAGCCGTGCCACTTTTCTCTTATTTTCTCCCGCTGTGTTTCCCAATCTGCCAACTCGGTGATTGAGGAACCATCCTCCTTGGTAAGTGGTGATGGATAATCGCCAAACTCGTCAAGAAAATCAAAAGGAACTGAAAAGTAGGGGATCAGTTTTTCCCACTTGATTAGATTTGCAAGTAAACCCGGGTAGGTATGTCCTTTATTGGTGCCTGCTCCCCTCATGTGCGATCCATAGGTTAGGTTGTCACCAAAGCAGATTATTTTTTTGTTTCCCGAGACTTTTTTCTCCAGCGTCAGGTAATCAAATAGTTTCTTGGCGATGAGTTGATATCCAGCCCTGGTAAGGTGGACGCCATCGTCTGTTCCCGAATTCCTCTTGTTCATGATTAATTTGCCCATATGCGCTTCCTTATCATTTTCGGTTACAAATGTCTCATAAAGATCAATAAGTGGAAGTCTGTTGCGTTTTGCCAAATCTTTAATAACTTCATTGGCTTTTTTGATTTTATCCTGTGGTTTTTCGCGAAACACTGATTCTCTATACCACACCTTTACCGCTACCGTATCTACAGGAACCAAATTCAGTAAAACCACTTCAAAATCTTGGTTTTGAAGTTTGTCAATGATTTTTTGATAATTCTTCTCAAAGGTTTGGTAGTCGACAAATTTCTCAATATTGATCATGTCATTCATACCGATCGAAAGAAATACCAGATCGGGATTTTCTTGGATGATGTCTTCCTGTATTCTGTTAAGCATCTCGAAACTGCTGTCTCCCCCCTTACCCTTATTCAGAATTGTCCATTGATCTCCTTCACGCTGGGCCAGTGAATTTGATTTACTTTCTTTTTGAAAAGTTTGATCTGAGAATAATGAAATTATGCAAGCAATGACAAACAAAGTACAGACAGGCATTTGTATCATGGGATTTGCTGAATGAACAGATTTTGTAGAATTGGATAGATTTGAGCCAAGGATAGGGTGTTTAGATCAAATATTCATATAATGATAGGGAATAAATTTTACAACAAATAAATATTGGGTTTAAATAATGAAAAAACGCATCATAAATCTTTGTGTGGAAATAAGTAGATTTTGAAATGTGAGTATTAACCTGTTTATTTGAACTAATGGGTTGTGGATTCAAAAAAGTCCAGCAATCTTGTGGAGGGATCAACCTCTATTTGAGTCAGTTTCTCACCTTTTTAAAACTAGCTGATGACATGCATGTAATAAAACAGACAATTTGGTTTCTTCCAGCCTTATTAATAGGAGGACTATTTCTCATGGGTAATGGCTGTAATTCTACACAGGACCAAGTTTTGTATATTGCAGGGGATAATGAAGGAGAGCTGTCCGGCTGGTTGGCATCGGAAGGATTTGCCATTCAACCTATCTCAGATCCTGCGGCAGCAATACATCAACTGCCGGACGAAGCTTCTTTGTTGGTTTTAGCCCCTGGGTATCCGCAACAGCAGGTGGATTTGCCAGAAGCTTTTTTTCAACAGGCCAGGGAAAAAAAACTGAAGGTCTACCTTGAATATCCCGAATGGGTTCCGAAAATTACCCTGCAAGATGAAGTTATACAAACCAGGTTGGAAAGAGGGGTCGTGGCTTCAGACGTGTTTGGGAGTGACCTTCCACCCATGACGATTTTAGGTATCAATGACTGTCACATCATTCCTTCCAATGCCCAGGATCCACTGCTTGTTTTGGCCAAAGTTGCCGGATTGGACCAAGCTCCATATGGACTGGAAGGGGTTGGCCACTATCCATTATTGGTG
>JBBQXZ010000005.1:0-46245 GCA_038209145.1 Cytophagales bacterium
GGGGCAAAATAGAATTAAAATGAAATAAAATTTTGGCATTTGTAGGCATCTTACTTTTTTTCATTAATTTCGAAGGTAAAATAAAAATAAGTTTAAATTCACCACGTATGAAAAGACAGTATTTCCAAATCGGCTTGCTAATGATAAGTTGTTTGTTTTGGTCCTGTAGCCAACCTGCATCAGATCAACAAACCGTAGAAACCACTTCACCCAATGAAATCGCTACCATGGACAAACTTTTATTAAGACACGTAGTACTCTTCAAATTCAAGGACGAAACAGCAGCGGAAGACGTAAAAAAGGTTGAAGATGCTTTTATCGCCTTAGGAGACCAGATTCCTCAAATCCGGGATTTTGAATGGGGTACCAACAACAGCCCGGAAGGACTGAATAAGGGTCTTACCCATTGTTTTTTTGTTACTTTCGAAAGTGAAGAAGACAGGGAGATCTATCTTCCCCATCCGGCCCACAAAGCTTTTGTCGATGTACTCAGTCCCCATTTGGATGATGTCACTGTGGTCGACTATTGGACTAAATAAAAAAAAGCGGTAAGTTCATCTTACCGCTTTTTATTTAAATCGCTTTTTGCATGTGATGTTTGGATCGCTGTATTTCTTTCCGATCCGCATCGTTCTTCAACCTCAACACACATTCTGCTTCACATATCAATCCATCAACGTACGTCTGATCCATGTATCACCGATGATAGCCGCTTTTTAGTTTCTGATTATCAGTTTGTTGTATACCGTAACATCGGAAATAAAAGTAACTTTCTGAATTTGATTATTTGTTCACATAAAATTTTTGCGTGGAATCAGCCTGTCAATTCAAGACGAACAAATACTTACATCCAACCGCCACCCAGTGCCTTATACAAATCGACGTAGCTTTGAAACTGTTCTATCCGCAATTTCACAAAATCCAGTTCGGCTTCCAAAGACCTGCTCTGCGAGTTAATGACATCCAGGTAATTCGCATATCCGATTTTAAACATGGTGGATGCATTTTCAACCGACCGCTGTTGCACGACAACTTCATCCGTCTTTATTGAAATCTGGTCGGACAGGTATTGGTAATCATTGACAAGGCCCATTACTTCCAGATAACCTTGCAGGACGGTTTGTTCAAAATCATACAAAGCTATTTTTTGTTCTGCTTTGGCGGTTTCGTACATGGCTTCTATACGCTTTCTGTTAAATATTGGCGCACTCAAGCCACCCCCTACCTGATAGATAGCGGAAGCAGGGTTTAAAAACAGGCGGCTAAAATCAAACGCATTGTAACCTACCAAACCTGATAAATTTAAACTGGGGAAAAAGGCTGTTCTGACAATCCCTATTTCCAGCTGCTGTGCCTGTAGATTCAATTCCGAGGCGCGAATATCCGGTCGCATCCGGATAAGATCTGCGGGAATTCCGGCTTCGATTACTTCGGGAAGTGACTCGGATTCCTCCAACAGACTGTAAGTAAACTCCGTGGAATAGCTGCCTGTCAGTTGGGATATATTCAGTTTTGCCTGCTGCAATTCCCTGCTTTTTTGGAGAAGAAGGCCTTTTGAATTCAGAAGCAGTCCCTCAAACTGGTCTAGCGATAACTGACTGTCTTTTCCGGCTTCTTTTAGACTTTTCCCCAACTCAAAAGCTGCTTCCTGAAAGGAAATGTTTTTTTCCAGAATCTTTATTTCTTCCTCCAAGCCGGCAAGAAGAAAATAATTTGAAGCAATGTTCGCTATTAGATTTGTTTTGGTAAAGCGGAGCATTTCCTCTGATTCCAAGTACCGCATCAGTGCCTGTCTTTTCCTCATTTTAAGTTTGCCCCAGATATCCACTTCCCAACTAAAGTCAAGACCTATCAGAAAATCCCTGTATGGATCGGGAATCATTTTGTCTTCAGGTACAGTGGGGGAGAGGTTTGAATCTCTGTTTCCGACACCATCCATGGTGTATTCTCCAAACCGGGTGCCCCCCGTACTGGCTTGGACGTTTAGTTCAGGTAATCTTCCCAGCCTTGCCTGTTGAAGAGTTGCCTGGGAAATCTGAATTCGGTATAAGGTTTTCAGCACGTCCTGATTTTGGGAAAGCCCGGTCCGAATGAGGTCTTTTAACGATTCATCCCGAAAAAAAGAATCCCAGGAAATCAATGCCCAATTAGCGGAATCTTGGCTTACCTCCTTATAGGCATAATTGGTGGGAATGGTGGGCTGCTGCATAATCTGTTCTGCTGTATTGCAGCCAATGCAAAAAGCTACGCTGATGATTATATATAAATTCGTTATGCTCATGAGTGAAATTAGGGGATTACTTTTTGCCTTAAATCGGGGTACAAAAGATTATACTTGCTCGAGTTCGGGAATCAGTTTATCCTTGGTTTTCTTTTCTTTCTTTGATTTGAGAGAAGAGTCCCAAGATTCGAAAACGTAATAAAGTCCCGGTATAAGGATGATGCCGACGAAAGTGCCAATAAACATTCCCCCCGCTGCTGCCGTCCCGATGGTCCTATTCCCTATTGCGCCTGCCCCGCTGGCAATTGTAAGCGGTATAAGTCCGCTGATAAAAGCCAAAGAAGTCATCAATATGGGACGAAGCCTTTCCACAGCACCATTCACGGTAGATTCCAGGACCCCCATTCCTTTTTGGCGTGACTGTACGGCTATCTCAATGATCAAGATGGCATTTTTGCCCAAGAGTCCTATCAGCATGATCAGAGATACCTGCGCATAGATGTTATTTTCTAAGCCTGTTAATTTCAACAACAAGAATGAACCAAAAATCCCTGCCGGCAAGGAGAGAATCACAGGGAACGGCAATAAATAACTTTCATATTGGGCAGCCAACAAGAGATACACAAAAGCCAGACAAATCATAAAGATGTAAATCGCCTGGTTTCCCGATGCAATTTGCTCTCGTGTGATTCCTGACCACTCGATGTCAAACCCACGGGGGAGCATGGAAACCGCAGTCTCTTCTACGGCTTGGATGGCGTCACCACTTGAATATCCCTCAGCTGCATCCCCGTTTATCATGGCAGAGGTAAACATATTGTAACGGGTGATTTGCTCTGGTCCGTAAATCCTTTCCAGGGTTACAAAATTCGAATAAGGCACCATTTCTCCCTGATTGTTTTTGGTATATAATCTCAGGATTGATTCCGGATTAGTCCTATATTCGGGAAGGGCCTGAATCATCACTTTGTACATGAGACCAAAGCGGATGAAATTTGATGAATAGAAACTGCCAATGTAACTTTGTAAAGTTTCCATTGATTCCAGGACTGATACGCCTAGCTTGGCGGCTTTATCGTGGTCGACCCGTAGGAGGTATTGGGGAAAGCTGGGATCAAACCCCGTAAAGACTTCTTTCAACTCCGGACGCTCATTTAATGCCGAAGTGAATTCGGATATGGTTTGGGCTGTAAGGTCAAGGGATCCACCGGTCTTGTCCTGCAGCCTCAATTCAAATCCAGATGCATTTCCAAAGCCAGGTACCGGGGGTGGGGCAAAAAACTGAATTTCAGCGCCGGTAATATGGGCCGTTCTTTCCTCGTATTCTGTGATCAAATCATTCACACCTTTTTCCCTATCACCCCAGTTTACCAAGTTCACCATGCCCATGCCATAGGAGGCACCGGCTGTTTCGGTAAGCAAACTAAATCCAGCCAAAGTGGAAACCGTCTCGACCTCATCCAAAGGGAGTAGGGTAGCTTGCACATCATCCATGATCTGCTGAGTACGTTCCACCGTGGAACCCGGCGGCGTTGTGACGTTGACATAGACCATACCTTGGTCTTCGTTGGGAATAAATCCTGTGGGAAGAATTGTTGAAATCCCGTATACTAAGAAGAAGAACAGGAATAGCAAACCAAAGGTCAGTGACTTTCTTCCTGCTGTCCTGCCGATAAGCCATGCATACTTGTTGGAGAATCGTTCGTAATTTGCGTTGAACCAATTGAAAAACCGCGGCAGCAGCCCTTTTTTGCCCTCATGATGCACTGGCTTTAGTAATATGCTGCATAGTGCAGGCGAAAGGGTGAGTGCATTTATCCCTGATATCACAATGGCGATCGCTAGGGTTAATGAAAACTGCCTGTAAAAAATACCCACCGGTCCGGTCAAAAAGCCTGCTGGCACGAATACCGCAGACATCACCAATGTAATGGCGATAATGGCGCCTCCGATTTCCTTCATCGCCGCAAAGGTGGCATCTTTCGCATTCAATCCTTCCTTGTGCATTTTCACATGGACAGCTTCCACGACCACGATTGCGTTGTCAACGACGATGCCTATAGCCAAAACCATGGCAAACAAGGTTAGCAGATTCAGCGAGAAACCAAAGAGGTCCATGAAAAAAAAGGTACCAATAAGAGAAACGGGTACTGCAATGGCGGGAATCAGGGTAGATCGTAAATCCTGGAGGAAGATAAATACCACAATCGATACCAACAAGAATGCCTCGATCAATGTCTTAATCACTTCATAAATCGACGCGTCCAAAAATCGGGAAACATCATAGGAAATATTATATTCCATGCCAGGAGGGAAGGAAGAAGCTTGCAGTTCTTCCATTTTGTCCTTGATGTTTTGAATTACCTCACGGGCGTTTGATCCCGGACGCTGCTTGATCATAATGGAAGCCGAGGGCCGTCCGTCCGTTGTGGATACCATGTTATAATCTTGGGAACCAAACTCAACCTCTGCCACATCCCTGATTTTTAAGAGAGACCCGTCAGGCAGTGCTTTTAAGGTGATATTTTCGAAATCTTCCTTTTGATTGAATTTTCCTGTATATTTCAATACATACTGCAAAGCCTGTGCATCCCTGTCCGAACTGATACCGGATTTTCCGGGTGCAGCTTCCACGTTTTGTCTTCTGATGGCTTCATTCACATCCTGAGGTGTCAGCTCGTAGGCTACCAGCCTGTCAGGGTTTAACCAAATCCGCATGGAGTAATCCCTGGATCCCATAATTTGGGCAAAACCTACACCGTCAATTCTTTTTAATTCTGAGAGGATGTTGATATCCGCAAAATTATAAACAAACCTTTCATCTTGGGAGGCATCGGTGGTCATCAGATTCAGGTAGAGCAACATGGAATTTACTTCCTTTTCTGTTTGAACCCCCGCCCGGATTACCTCTTCGGGTAATTCATCCAAAACTGTTGAAACCCTATTCTGTACGTTTACGGCGGCCAAATCCGGATCTGTACCTACTTGGAAATTGACGGTGATCAAGCAGATTCCGTCATTTGTGTTGACGGAAGTCATATATGTCATATTCGGTACGCCATTGATGGCGCGCTCCAAGGGAGTGGCCACGGCCTTTGTGAGTACATCCGCATTGGCACCAGTATATTTGGCCGTTACTGTCACCGATGGTGGGACAATTTCCGGGAACTGGGTCACTGGTAAGTTTGCCAATGAAAGCAGTCCCAAGAGCGTTATTAGAATGGATATTACGGTCGATAAAATAGGCCGCCTTATGAATATATCAAACATGTCAACTGGATCTTATGATTTAGTTTATACCGGTTGAATTCTCTGCCAGTGAACCATATACTTCCTGGTCTACGGCGTCAACAGGAGAGATGCTTATGCCGTCTTGGACAAGCTGTATCCCTTCAAGTACAATTCTTTCACCTGCACTGAAATCATCTACAATATAAAAAAGTCCATACCTACCGAGAGGACGGAAACTTCGGACAGTAACTTTGTTTTCTATATCCACCATATAGACGTAGGTATAATCCTGAATTTCAAAGGTAGCTTTTTGGGGGATCAAGAAAATATTTTCCTGTGAATTGGTCATCTGAACCTTGCCGCTTGCGCCATGTTTGAGCAAGCCGTCAGGATTTGGAAATCTTACACGCAGGGCAATAGATCCGGTGCCGGTCTCAAAATCAGCCTCCATGGTTTCCAGTTGCCCTTTTTGGGGATAAACTTGCCCATCTGAAAGTATAAGGGATATTACTTCGTACCTTTCTTCCAAGTTTTCCTTCAAATCATTGTCCGTAACTGCCTCTTCTTTCACCTGGGTGTCCATTTTTCCGCGTTGATACTTCAAGTACTCGTTTTCTGTGATCTTGTAATAGGCGAATACCTCATCGATATCGGCAATATTAGTCAAGAGATCCCCGCTGTGAATCAAACTTCCCGTTTTGTAGGGGATTCGGTCTACTAAGCCGTCAAAAGGAGCCCTTATGGTTGTGTAGGATAAACCTACCTGCGCATTTTTAAGCAGTGCTTCTGCTTCCATGACGGAAGATCTGGCAGCGTCTTTTTTGAATTGCACCAGTTCAAGTTCCGAAGGAGAATAAATGTTTTTATCCACGAGTATCTTCAGCCGATCCACTTCGAGTGATGCTGTTTTTTCCTCAGCTTTCGCCTGCATAAGCCGGGCATTCGCTGAGTTGACCAACTCTGAAAGTTCTATTGAACTTGTCTGGAAAAGAGGTTGGTTTTTTACCACGAAATCGCCTTCATCCACAAATATTTTCTCTACAAAGCCTTCTACCTTGGACCGTATTTCTACAAATTGCCTGGCTTGGATATCAGCTACATAGGTCTTAGGTATTTCAATTTGCATGGTACGGAGCGTGAGTACGGGCAATTCTAAAATTTTATTGGTTGCATTCTCTTTCCCGCTGCCCGTGCTGCATGCTGCCAAAAAGGAAAATGCAAGTAAAAACAGGATGATTTTGCTGGCTAGGGAGAGATGTACTATCGTTACCTGAAATCCACTTTTCTTTTTCATTGTCTGAAATGATTATTTTGAAAGAAATAATTAGTTGGTTTTTGACCTTAGTAGTTTATTCGCTGATGGAGTGTTCCAACAGGAGGTCTATGGGTTGCTTAAAACGGGGAGAATCTTTTATTACCCAATGAAGCGTGATCGACATTAGGTAAATAACTGATTTTGAGAATATAAAAAAAATCAAGGTGCATTTTTACAGACAACCACCTTTATTAGGTGGATTATCTGCGGGTGGGCATGAATTTGGGTGATCTTTTTCAGCCTGGACTCACTGAACAGTTTGCGGCAAATTGTACCAAACTCAAATTTGGAACTGTTGTCATCGGCTATCCGCTGAAGGCTGGAATATTTTAGGGTGTTATTTCTGACCCGAGATTTGTGAAAGTCTATGTAATCATATAAGATTTCTGCTACCTGAAAATCGTCATGATGTAACTCATCTTCCGGCTCATATCCATTTGCCACGGAAAGAAATACCAAGAACACCGCCAAAAAAATGGTCAAAAACTTCTTGAAGAAAAATTGCGGGAACATTTTCATACCTATAAGTACATTTCAACAAACGAAAATAAGTATTTAAAGTTCCAAGCCCTCAATATAAAATGGATAAAAAGTAGGGTTGAATTTTGCGAATTTGATTTGTCTTAATTACTGAGCCAGCATAATATAGATAAACACAACTACAATCAACAAGACGGCGGACATGGGTTTGGCATATTTCCACTCCCGCAAATCCAGATTTGCGATTTTTGGTAGGATCTTTCTTTGGGAAGGAGGATACCGGAGGCTGACCAGGTACATTACGCCAAGATTTAATAAAAACTCTATCCCCCAAATATGGATGAAGTGAATCCCAACATCAAAAATAAAGGTGGTCAGTATATAAAAAGAGAACCCCATCAGCAATCCCACCTTGGCACCAATGGCGGAGATTTTCGGAATAAAAAATCCCGCTATCAGGATGGATGCAATGGGGATAAAGAAAATGCCGTTAAGCTGTTGCATAAGCTGATACAGGCCTTCGGGTGCATTCCCTACCAAGGGGGCAATGAGGATGGCGGTGACGGCAAGTATCAAGGAACTCAACCTGCCCACGCGCACCAGCTTTTTGTCCGTGGCTTTGGGAGAAATCATTTTTTTGTAAATATCCAAACTAAAAATAGTTGCCGCTGAATTTAACACACTGTTGAAGGTACTCAAAATAGCACCTAGGACTACGGCGGCAAAGAAACCAATCAAACTCAAAGGCAATACCCGCATCAATAGAACCGGATATATAAAATCTTGCTTATCATAATATTGCTCCCCGTAATAATAGAAGGCAACGATGCCCGGTAAGACGATGATAAGTGGAATGAGGATCTTAAACACCCCGGTAAATAAAAGTCCTTTCTGGGCCTCGGCCATGTTCTTGGCACCTAATGCCCGCTGTATGATCGTCTGATTCATTCCCCAAAAATAAATCTGATTGATCATCAACCCGGTAAACAAGGTACTAAATGGGAGAACGGAATCTTCCGCACCTATTACGTCGAACTTGGCGGGGGCGGCTTCATATACTTTTTTCATACCTAAAAGTAGGCTCCCATCCCCAATGTCCCATAAGGCAAAAACAGGCACCATCAGTCCTCCGATTACCAATCCGATTGCGTTTATTGTGTCAGATAAGGCTACAGCTTTCAGCCCTCCGAATATGGCATAGATAGATCCCACCACACCGATCACAATAACCGTGATCCAAATTCCTTCTCCTCTGCTCACCTGAAGAACATCGGACACGTTAAAAATACTCTCCAAATTGATAGCCCCGGTGTACAAAACGATCGGTAGTAAGGTCACCACAAAAGAAAGCATTAGGAGGAGGGCAACGATGGTTTTGGTCGTTGCGTCATATCTGTTTTCGAGGTATTGAGGGATTGTTGATAGCCCCATCCTCAAATAAATCGGTAAAAAATAAAGGGCAGCGATTACCAGCGCAATGGCTGAAGTAACTTCCCAGGCAATGATTATCATGCCGTTTTTATAAGCTGAGCCATTCATGCCGATCAAGTGCTCTGTGGAAATATTCGTCAGAATCATCGAACCTGCTATAACTCCTCCCGTCAGCGTCCTGCCACCCAGAAAATAACCGTCCTTTGAGCTGATATCATCTTTTCTAAGCTTGTACCAGGAAAAAAAAGCAACAAATAATGTAAATCCTACAAAGGAAATGACGGTAAGCATGGGTGGAGGTGGGTTAGGTTATAAAATTCCCCAAACCTTGACCTTTGATCGGAAGATTTGGGGAATCGTACTGGGATGATAAAAGTTGGGATTATTCCTAATTCAACAACTGATGAAAATAAACCAAAATACCCATTCCCTAAACCCCAATGGTAAGAGGGGGATGTGGGGGTATTTTGGTCACTTAAAATTTGAGTGTCGATGGCAGGTATTTCGCTACTAGATCTTCGTAGTAGGATCGTAGTGCCTTGGCGTCAGGCGGTACGGAAACCTTGGAATAAAGATCGTAAGGGTTGAATTTGTCCACCCACTTGAACATCTCTTTGTCGTGATCATTGAGCAAGTGATCATAGGAATTCTCCCGATGCTGGGGATAAAACGAGTGGTACCTGATCATGTAAAGGGCCGGTTCAGGAAGGTGATTTTTCATCATCTGATACAGGTATTCATCATGGCCCCAGGACATCTTCACGTTGTCCATACCGCAGTTTGGCTCATAGACACCGTATTTGGTATTGAACCTTTCATCCACGGAATCAGGATTGTCACTGAAAAACTCCGGGTACACGATACTGTTCGCATGTTGGCAACCTACGGGAAACGTGTCACCGACTACTGCCCATTGGGGTTCGCCAAAAAGACAAAGAACCTTGCCCATGTCGTGGATAAAACCGGTAAGGACAAACCAGTCGGGATGGCCGTCTGCACGAATGGCCTCTGAGGTCTGCAGGAGGTGCTGCAACTGATCCAGACTGGTATCCGGATCTGAATCGTCCACTAAGGTGTTCAAATAGGTGACCGCGTCCCAAAAGGGCATCTCCTTCTTTTCGAATTTGAGAAACTCTTTTTCTTTGTCGACGACAAAGTCATAGGTCTGGTACTTGTGATTCAGCCTGTAAAATTCCTTAACGGTATCTACACGCTCGGAGTCGTGATAATTCCTGTAATCTTGTTTGCTTTTAGCCTGAATATCTTTTGGTTCGGGATACCTGACCAATAGATCTTCTTCCCATTCTTCGATACTTTCCAGTGGATTTTTTTCTTTTTCGCTGTATTCGGTTTTCATGATGATTTATTTTTTTGGATAACTTCTTCGAGTATAGTTGTGTTTTTTTGAACTAACACCATACTGGCATAACTAACAAACGACTAAATAAATCTGATAGGTTGATTTTACAGGCAGATTACTTTGTTCAAGTGGAAAATTAGCGAAAAAAAACATTTTTTAAGACGGTGACCCCATATTTTTTATTCGCATGCCTAGTTTTAGAAGGCTGGGACGGCGTCTCTGTTCATGGACAATACACCCTCGTTAATATACGTGGTTTTATGGAGATGAGGTTTTTTCCTTCAGTTTGTTTTTGACGTTTTTTAGAATCTCCGCATTTTGTTTGCTTTCGGAAAAGACTTCTATGATTTTGGGTCGGATGGATTTTCCATAAAAATTCCCCAAGGCGGTCTCCAACTCTTCCGCGGTATTTGCCGCAGTATATTCAAACCCAAATTCGATGGACAAGTTGTGCGCGGTTAATTTCTGTTCCGTCTCAAAGAATTCCTCCAACTCGGGTAACTGGGAAGGCCCATCAATCAATCGAAAAATCCCTCCGGCATGATTATTCAGCACAATAATTCGCAGATTTGGCAGGTTGTATTTGTGCCAAAATGCATTGCGGTCATAAAAGAAGGCCATGTCGCCCGTGATTAAGGTCACTGTTTCTTCCGTGGTGAAGGCGCATCCTACCGCGGTGGAATTGGAGCCGTCTATGCCACTGGTACCCCTGTTGGCAATTACTTCTATAGATGGGTGTAGATTTCCCAAGAAACTCGCATAGCGGACAGGCATGCTGTTTGACAGATGCAGCATAGAGCCATGGGGGATTCTCGTCAAACAGGCGGTCATTGCCTTAAACTCCCCAAAAGCAGCTTCCTTCATGATCTGCTGTATGTTTGAATTGATTATCCTTTCCGAGTCCTTCCAGGACTGAATATAAGTCGGATCGCCGACATCCGGTGATTCTAGGAAAAGCTCAAGAAAATCGATTGCCTCGCAATGGATTATTTTTGACAACTTTTGATAGGGATCAGGGACATATCCGCTTTCTTGAAGATGCCAGTGTGTCGCTGAAGAACCCCTGAGAAATTGCTTTAGTGATTTAGAAAGGATGCTTTTACCAAAACTGATCACCAAATCCGGGATCATGGCTGACAGATCCGGGATAGTTTGTAAGATAAAATCCGGATGGTTGATGGATTCGGTTGTTTGCGTATTGGTGATCAATTCTGAAATCACCGTAGCCTTGTCCTGTTGTGCAATTTGCGAAAGTAACCTTCTGATTTCAGGTTTTGGTTTTTGTTGGCCGGGTACAATTACAATTTTCTCATAACTCCCCAAGTGGGTTTTAATGGTGCGCTTTTGCTCATCGGACAAAGTCAAAACACCCTGTGTCAATTCGGTCAGTTGTACGGGAATATTGAAATCAAATTTCTCCTTTTCGGTAGGATAAAAGGGCTCGCGAAGGGGTATGTTCACATGCACAGGGCCTTGGGGATAGGAGATGCTCTCATTAATGGCCTCGTTGATAATCCGGTGTGAATGCCATCGTTTGTCGGGATGTTCAAAAGAGTCCGGAAATGAAAAACTGTTTTTGACATGGATACCGTACACGTTTTGTTGCCTGATTGTCTGACCATCCCACTGGTCAATCCATTCCGCGGGTCTATCGGCTGTCAGAATAAGGAGGGGAATTTGTTGAAAGTAGGCTTCCGCGATGGCTGGGTAATAATTGAGAGCAGCTGACCCGCTGGTGCATATCAATACGACTGGCTTGTTACTTTGATGGGCAATACCAAGGGCAATAAAAGCCGCAGACCGCTCGTCTGGGATCGTACGGCAGTGAATGTCAGGGTGTCTGATAAATGCCAGCGAAAGTGGCGCACAGCGGGAACCAGGCGAAAGGATGGCATCTTTGATACCTTTCAACGCACAAATACTTGCCAGGTCTATGATGGACTGAATGATCAAGGGGTTGGTTTTTTTTGAAGAAATTTTCCAATGATGTCACATTTCAACTCAGTTTCTTCCCATTCTTTTTCTGGAATTGAATCTTCTGTTATTCCCGCTCCGGCAAAGAGAATGGCCTGATCACCAAGTAGCCTGGCGCAACGGAGGTTTACGAAAACAGCGGTTTCGTTATGGATATTTACCGGGCCTAGATATCCCGCAAAAAATGAGCGGTCAAAAGATTCCTCCCGGGATAGGAATTCCAATGCTTTTTCCCGGGGCATGCCACAGACAGCGGAGGTGGGATGTAGCAAATCCAACATCACTGAGCCCAATTGAGGAAAGTTGGTAGCTTTCATATCAACCTTAAATTCTGATTTTAGATGGAGTAAAGGTCCTGCTATGGTTGTTTTCGGACCGATTTCATCGTATTCCCTGAGGCGGATTTTTTTGAAGCAGTTGACAATATACCGACTTACAAGTGCCTGCTCCTCAATTTCTTTTTGGGTCCATGCCGCATTTTTGAGGGGATTTTCGCCCTTTGCGCGTTGAGTTCCTGCCAAGGCCATGGTATAAAAATAATGGTCCTTGGTTTTGATCAGGACTTCTGGCGTCGCACCCAACCAAGTCCCTATTTGAGGAATATGGAAAAAATTCACAAAGGCATTGGGGTAGGCTTGGCAAAGGCTCAGAAAAGTAGCTGTCAAATCGAAATCAATATCCATTTCCTGGATTTTTACTTTTGCGGCAACTATTTTAAATAGCTCGCCCCTGTCGATGGCAGTCAGTCCTTTTTGCACTGTTTCCAAAAATTTTTCCCTTTCTGTAGATGCAGGAATGGGAACCTTTTCTTGGGGTAACTTAGTTTGCCAGTGTTGCTTAATTTTAGAGGGAAGATTTTGCTTTTCACTGATCCACGTTTCATATATGGCATCATTCTCAGCCACAACGTCTGCTGATTTCAAATCAATGGTATAATAATTTTCCGCATGTATGAAGTATGCCTTTTTGTCTGCCATATCTTGGAAAGGATGAAGGATATAGCCGGGTGGAAGGGATTCTACCTCTGTCGAGACCAAAGAGGGCTTCTCATTTGAATCAACGATAAGTTCAATTTTGTTTTCTTTCGGTTTTCGCCATACG
Organism: Cytophagales bacterium; assembly: GCA_038209145.1. Taxonomy (GTDB): domain Bacteria; phylum Bacteroidota; class Bacteroidia; order Cytophagales; family Cyclobacteriaceae; genus Lunatibacter. The sequence continues at coordinate 13,114 of JBBQXZ010000005.1, forward strand.
GCTATTTGCGCATTGCTTCGGAGCGCGTTTAAAATAACCACATCCAAAAAACATTTTACCGGTATTTTTTTTTGGTCTAGTAAGGTATCCATGTAGGTTATTTAGTCAATATGGCAATGGTAATCCTGCTGATACAGGTAAGTTGCTCTTCTGGTGTATAAATTTTGATTTCCCATACCTGCGTTTTTTTTCCCAGGTGGATGGGTTTGACAACGCCTTTTACTTCTCCTTCTTTTACAGCTTTAAGGTGGTTGGCATTAATTTCAAGTCCAACACAATAGTGAGTGCTCTGGTCTATGGTAAGTGTAGCCGCCACACTGCCCAAAGTTTCGGCCAATACAACGTTAGCTCCACCATGTAACAAACCTAGGGGTTGTTTAGTTTTTTCATTCACAGGCATAGTGGCGGCCAGATAGTCTTCCCCCATGGCGGTAAATCTGATGCCGAGATGCTCCACCATGGTATTTTTGCTCCATTCATTTAAAAAATCCATACTTAGATTTTCTTTAAATATCATGATTTGTGGGATAAAAGTTTTTTCTTTGAACTTCGTTTCAAAAATAAGTAAATCTTGAGCAGTAAAAAAATTTATGTCGTCCGCCACGGGCAAACGGACTTTAACCTAAAAGGTGTCGTTCAGGGAAGTGGCATTGATGCACCTATTAACGATACTGGGATGATGCAGGCAAATTTGTTTTATGAGAAAAACAAACACTTGCCAATAGATCAGATCTATTTCTCCGGCCTAATCCGGACCAGGCAGTCCATCGAAAAATTTCTGGAAAGAGGTATTCCAAACACCCGCCTTCCTGAACTCAATGAGATTTCATGGGGCATCTATGAGGGAACACCGATGGATGAAGTGGAAGATCAATATTATATCCACATGCTTTCCAAATGGAATGAAGGGTATTTAGATTATAAAATAGACCGTGGCGAATCTCCGCAGGATGTAGCTAAACGTCTGAAAAGTGCTGTTGACATCATTCGCTCATCCAATGGAAATCACATTTTGATTTGCATGCATGGCAGAGCCATTAGAATATTGATGTGTTTGCTTCTGGGATATGAGTTGAGGTTTATGGATGTATTTAGGCACCAAAACTTATGTTGCTATGAATTAAATCTGCTCGATGACGGTCAATTTAGATTAGAAAGTTATACATCTTCCCCAAACGGTTAAAAAACCACCTTCTGGGGGACGGATTTTTGCTTTTCGTTTTTCAATTCGCTTGATGTTGCGGAAAGTAAATATTGGAACTCTTCTTTCCTCTGATCAAGGTCAACGATTCGAAAGGCAATTTCATCCAACCGCAAAACCTTGTCGTCTCCAACTATAACGAGTGCTTTGCCCATATCACACACATCCCAATCAATAAAAGGTACAGTAATGATCAAAGAAGCGTCTGAGTTTCCGGAGTAAGCTCGGGAATCGAATTTGTCTAAAAAATTTAGATTGATTTCCACCGGACTAGTTTTGAATTTTCTCAACTCATCTTTATGGAACAAGATCAAAAAAGTCTTTTCTGTTTTTTCTTGTCCAAATGACAAAACAGAAAAACAACTGATAAAAACTAATAAAATTAATTGCTTCATATATTGCAATTTGAAGGTTTTAATTGCATTTTCCAACAAAAAATCAACTTTAAACAAGTAATTCTATAAAAAGCAAAAAGCCCAATGAAAATTGGGCTTTTTGAATGAAGATTAAACTCTGCTTCTTTTTCTTTTGGCAGAAGATTCATCTTCTATTTCATCTTCGACACCTGCAAAGATCCGTCCACAGTGCTCGCAAACGATAATTTTTTTCTTTTCACGTATCTCGGCTTGCCTCTGTGGAGGGACCACGTTAAAGCAACCACCACAAGCTCCTCTTTTTACCAAAACGACTGCGAGACCGTTTTTGGCATTGTGTCGGATTTTCTCATAGCTCTTAAGCAAGCGATCATCTACCTTCTTGACAGACTTGTCGCGTTCGGTTTTCAATTTGCTTTCTTCGGATTCACTTTCAGATACAATTACATTCAACTCTCCTTTTTTCTGACCCAAGTCATTCTGTCTGTCCTTGAGAATCTCTTTGAGGTCATTGATATCTTTGTCTTTTTCCTCAATCCGGGATTGTGCTTCTCCGATTTTTTTCTTGGATACCTGTATCTCCAGATCCTGCAATTCCAATTCCTTGGTGATGGCGTCGTATTCCCGGTTGTTTCGGACGTTCATCTGCTGCTCTTGATACTTTTTAATCAGCTTTTCTGATTCTTTTATGGCTTCCTTGTGCTTTTTGATTTCATCTCCAAGACCATCAACATCCGCGTTGAATTTGCTGAGGCGGGTTTCATATCCTATAATTTCATCGTCTAAGTCTTGAACCTCTTCGGGCAAAGCACCACGGACTTTAAAAATTGAATCCAAACGAGAATCTATCTTTTGAAGATTGAGAATTGCTTCTAATTTCTGTGCAACGGTACTTTCCATTTATTATAGGTAACTTATGGGATTCGTGACTACATTTGACAAATAGAGTGCAATATTACTGAATTTTTGCGACAAAATATCCATTAACAATTCTTTTGTGAAAAATTCACTTTCATAGTGTCCTATGTCAGCGAGGACGAGCTTACCATCCGCATCGAAGAATTCATGGTATTTCACGTCTGAGGTTATAAAGATATCCGCACCGGAACGTTTGGCATCCCCGAGCAAAAATATTCCTGCTCCGCCACAAAGAGCTACTTTTTTTATTGGTTTCCCCAAAAAGCGAGTATGCTTGACTACCTGTAAATTCATTTGTTTTTTAAGGTGAGCAAAGAAGTTTTTCTCCTCCATCTCCACTTCCAATTCGCCGAACATGCCGGCACCGACTTCCTGGTTTTCATTGACGATTTGATGCAAGTAATAGGCTACTTCCTCATAGGGATGGGTTTGCTTTAACGTAGCTACAATTTGCCCTTGCAAGTGGGTTGGAAACATGACTTCTATCCTGTTTTCAGGTACCTCTTCCAGCTTCCCGACCTGTCCTAAAGCCGGATGGGCGTTCTCCAAGGGAATAAAGGTTCCTTTTCCAGCCACACGAAAGCTGCAGTTTTTATAGTTTCCGATTTTCCCGGCTCCTGCTGCAAAAAGGCTGTTTATAATTCTCCCCGTGTCTTCCTGAGGGGCGAAGGTGACAAGCTTTGTCAAGACATCTTTTTTGGGGGAAAGGATTTGCAGGCTTTTCAAACCAATTTTTTCGGCTATTTTGGCATTGACCCCACGAATGACATGATCCAGATTGGTGTGGATAGCATAGATGGCGACCTGTGCTTGGATGGCCTTGATGACAGTCCGCTCCACATAATTTTTACCTGTCAAGCTCTTAAGTCCTTTAAAAATTATCGGATGATGCGCCACAATCAGGTTACACCCTTTGTTGACAGCCTCAGTTACCACCTCTTCTGTCACATCAAGGGTGCAGAGTATCCCGGTTATCTTTTCTGTTGGATTGCCCACTAGAAGTTGGGCGTTGTCGTAGGATTCCTGATACGAAGGAGGTGCAACAGATTCCAGGTAGGATATCACGTCTCTAAGTAAATAAACCATATCTTTGCTGTTGGTTAATATCCAAAATTAAGAAAATTCTTTCAATGCGCTTCTATGATCCCTTGTTGTATCCATTCGCAGTTCTTTATCAGGGTGCTACCGGGTTCAGGAACAAGTTGTTTGATATCGGAACTAAAAAAAGCACGGTATTTACAGTCCCGGTAGTGGTGGTGGGTAACCTTTCTATGGGAGGCACGGGTAAGACACCCATGGTAGAGTATTTGATCCGGACTTTCCAACATCAGGTAAGTTTGGGGGTTATAAGTAGGGGGTATCGCAGAAAAAGTATGGGGTTTGTTCTGGCAGATGAATCTACCGCAGTGGAAGAACTGGGGGATGAGTCCTTTCAGATTTTCCAGAAATACGGCGACAACATATCCGTTGCGGTAGGAGAGTCTAGGGCTCTGGCCATTCCCATGCTATTGGCGGAGCGGACTAGTACCAACCTTATTCTGTTGGACGATGCTTTTCAACACCGGTATGTGAAGGGAGACTTTTCCATCTTGTTGACCACTTATCAGAAACCTTTTTTTCGGGATCGAATTTTGCCTTTAGGCACACTTCGCGAAAACGCCTCAGGAGCTCAAAGGGCTGATGCCATCATTGTCACAAAGTGTCCGCCAAAAATCCGGGAGGTTACAAAAAACGATTACAGTGCCCAAATAAGAAAGTTTTGTAGGAAGGAGATTCCTGTCTTATTTTCGGGAATAAAATACGGGACACCAGTCCCCGTTGTGCCTAATGGAAAAGAACTGAAAAATTCTGTCATTGTAGTTACGGGCATTGCGTCGAATGAAGCTATGCTGGACTGGGTTGGTCAGCAGTATAAGGTATTGGAAGTGCTGTCGTATCCGGATCACCACCGTTATTCGGTAATGGATGTGGAAAAAATCATTGGAACATACCGCAAATTTGCAGATGATCACCCATCCATAATCACTACTGAAAAGGATGCTGTGAAATTAAAGGCGGATCTTTTTCTTCCATATTGGTCAGAAATTCCCATTTTTGCCCTACCTATTGCAGTTGATTTATCCAAAGAGGATGAAGAGGTTATCGAAAGTATGATACAAAAGGTGATCCAAGAAAAAAAGTATTCCCGTGAAGAATAAGCAGTCCTTACTTTTTGTGGCCCTGTTGATCCTCCTTTGCGGCAAAGTTTTCGGACAGCAATTCCCCCAACGCCAACCTCAGCGGCAGGGACAACCGCAGGGGATGCCGCAGGAAGGGAATGATGATGCTCCCACACGTGGCTTGTTGGATGATTCCACCAAGATGGTGTATGGGCCAAGGACTTCTCTATACTACTATGAAAAATTGATCCGGTACAACAAATTTGAAGAAATCGAGGTAGATACCTCACTAACCGGATTCCATAATTATGAGCCCGTCGCAGACACCTGGTACCGCTATCAGGACCTTGGAAATTTGGGATCTGCTGCCAAGCCGGTGTTCTATGAAGTACCCCGGCAGATAGGTCGGGCATCGGGTTTCCATGCCTATGACATTTACCACCATTCTCCCGATAGCATCAAATACTTCAATACCAAATCACCATATACCCAGTTGGATGCATTTTTTGGTGGGGGCAACCGAAATAAGCTGGATATTTCTTTTACACGCAACATCACGCCTAATTGGAATGTAGGATTCAATTATCGGACTATCCGGGCCAGAAAGACACTAAACCCAACCAGGCGGGATGATAATCTGGTGGTCAATGACTCCTACTCTTTTCATACCAATTACAAATCCAAAAATGATAAATATTTTCTATTGGGGGCATTTTCCCGGATGAAACACCGGGTAAATGAACAGGGAGGAATCATCCCCCCCACCGTGGACATTACCTCCCTGTATTTTACGTATGAGGACTCCAAAGTATGGTTGCGAAATTCCCGTGCGGTTGACTTGCGGCAAGATTACCACGTATATCACCAATACGAAATCCTGAAAGGTTGGCAGGCCTATCACGTCTTTGACAAAAAGAAACAGGAAGTTACCTTTTTCTCCCGGATGGATACCCAAGATTCTCTTTATTTCAACAAAAATAGGTTCAATTCATCCGACACACTGCAGGCTCAAAGCAGGCGGGACACCACCAACAACCAGAATCACTTCTCGGAGTGGAAAAACGAGGTGGGTTTCAAGGGGGACTTTGGGCCGGTATACTACAATGCCTACGTGAAGCTACGGACGGGCAGGATGGCCAGTTATTTCTTTGACCAAAACAATTCTTTTACGGAGATTTTCTTGGGGGGAGCTTTGCGGGGTGAAATAAACGAAAAGTGGTCCTTTGAAGCGGAAGGGGAATATTTGATTCCAGACGGGTACCGCATTCATGGTCTTTTTGTTTCTCCCTTTTTGGATATCAGCTACACCAAAGCACTTTATAAGCCGACGCTGGCTCAGGAACGCTACAGTGGAAACCATTATAGGTGGAAAAATGATTTTTCAAATGTCGGCGTCGACCAGGCCAAGGGAGTCATTAAATTGGATTTTGGCACCCTCAAATTGCGGCCAAATCTTACAGTCAACAGGATTAATAATTATATTTATTACAACCAGAAAATGATTCCGGAACAGGCATCCGGACAAGCCTTTATGCTTATGCCGGGGTTTGACGGACATTTGGTCTTTGCCCGGAAGTGGCACTGGCAAAGTGAGGCGGTCTACACAGTGACTACGGGTACAGCAGCAGATGTTTTCCGCATTCCGGAATTGTTTATCAATACCCGGTTTTTCTTTGATGGGCCTTTATTCAATGATAACGTGTACGTGCAGTTGGGGCTGGAGGGCAGGTACCGCAGTGATAATTTCGCCGAAGCCTATATGCCCGCCACGCAGCAATTTCACCTGCAGGATAACTTTAACGTATATGCCTATCCCGTGGTGGATGTCTTCCTGAACTTCCGGATCAACCGTACGCGGGTACTATTCCGCTACAACCACCTGAATAGTGGTATGATGGAACAAGCCGGATACTTTCTTACTCCGGGCTATACCGGGCTAAAGAGCACGTTGGACTTGGGTATTACATGGGCCTTTTTCGATTAATGAAAACGTATGAGCTGGCAAGATAACACAAAAAACAAGATGCTTCGGCTGCAACTTCCCACAGACCCGCGTTGGGTGGATGTGGCCAAAATGAGTTTGGCGGATATTTTGGTTGACCATGCTTATTGCGAACAAAAGGCGGCCTCTTCCTGTATCTCCCTCATATTGAAATTTCCCGATTTGGAGAAGTTGGTGGATACACTCACCCCCGTAGTGGCCGAGGAATGGGATCACTTTGCCCGGGTGATGGATCTTTTGAAAAAAAGAGGACTACCCTTTGGCCATCCCCGAAAGGATGAATATGTGGTACAGTTACAAAATTTCGTCCGCAAAGGGGGTAGTCGGATGCAACAACTCACGGAATACCTGCTGATGAATGCCCTGATTGAAGCACGAAGCTGTGAGCGCTTCAAATTGCTCTGGCAAAACCTTGAGGATGAAGAACTGAAGAACTTTTACTACGAGTTGATGGTTTCAGAGGCTGGACATTATGTCAATTTCATCGACTTGGCCAAAACGTATTTCCCCAAAGATCAGGTAGAAGCCCGATGGCAGGAATGGCTCGCCCATGAAAAGGAAGTTTTAAAGCAACTGGAAATTAGAGGGGATCGCATGCATTGATTTGTATGGAAATTAATTAATATTAGGGCCGTGTATCGGTATTTATGCTGACTTTAGTCCTAAAATAAAACAATCATGAATCTGTTAGAAAATATAAAAGAAGCCTTTCGATCGGTAAAATCCAACCTTTTGCGGACGATCCTTACAGGTCTGATCATTGCGGTGGGAATCACCTCCCTGGTGGGCATGCTCACGGCAATAGATGCCATGAAGTCGCAAATTGAAGAAAGTCTGTCTGGATTTGGGGCAAATAATTTTGATATCAGGGGAAAGGGAATGACAGGTGGAAGGGCTTCTACTGCCGGCATGGTAGAAAAAAACTATCCCATTATCAGTTACAGAGAAGCTACCTCCTTCCAAACCAATCACAAAAACAGGGGAATTTCCACCATCACAACCAATGTCAGCGGTTCTGCCGAGGTAAAAAGGAAATCCAACAAAACGAACCCCAACAGTCGCATTATAGGGGGTGATGAAAGTTATTTTTTAATAAAGGGTGTCGGGATAGAAACGGGCAGGAATTTTAGCAACGTGGAAATCCAGTACGGTAACAATGTATGCATCATTGGCACTGAAATCAAAGAGACGCTTTTTACTGAGGGGGAAGATCCGATAAATGATTACATTTCCTTTTTTGGGAGACGCTATACCATTATCGGGGTGATGGAAAAGCAGGGGGGAGTTGGTGGGGATTCAGGGGCGGACAGGGCCATCTTGATCCCATTGTTCAACGGCAAAAACTTGGACACCAAGGGAACGTTCAGATACACCATCACCGTGAGTTCCTCAGATCCGTTGAAGATGGAATATGAAATGGGGCAAGCTACAGGCATTATGCGGAGTGTCCGGGGAGATAGGGTAGGCATGGAAGATTCATTTGAAGTCGCTAAATCCCAGACATTGGGGGATCGGCTTGAAGAGATTGCCGGATTTTTGCGAATAGGCGGGTTTGGCATAGGTTTTATCACCCTGCTGGGTGCTGCCATAGGTCTGATGAATATCATGCTGGTATCTGTCACCGAACGTACGCGTGAAATTGGCATCAGAAAAGCCCTGGGAGCCACCCCGTTGAGAATCCGGCAGCAGTTTCTGATAGAAGCCATTGTAATCTGTATTTTGGGAGGAATTCTGGGAGTTATTATGGGGATTGCCATAGGAAATTTGGTGGGAAATTTAGTTGGACCCGGTGGATTTTTGGTTCCCTGGATCTGGATCATCGTGGCATTTGTAATCTGCGTTTTGGTAGGTCTCTTGTCGGGATATATTCCAGCCTATAAAGCTTCCAAACTAGACCCCATAGAATCGCTGCGATATGAATAATATGAAACCAATGGCTGATCATACTTATGATGCGATTGTCATCGGCTCTGGAATAAGCGGCGGATGGGCCGCCAAAGAACTATGTGAAAAGGGGTTAAAAACCTTGGTTCTCGAGCGTGGAAGAGATGTAAAGCATCGGGAGGATTACCCCACCATGCATACCCCTCCCTGGGAATTCCCGTTGAGGGGGCAGTTGCCCTTGTCCGTAAAAGAAGAGAACCCCATCGCCTCCAGGTGCTATGCTTTCAAGGATGATGCCGACCATTTCTTTGTAAAGGACAAAGAACATCCCTATGTACAAGACAAACCCTTTGACTGGATCAGGGGGTATCAAGTGGGAGGGAAATCACTTCTTTGGGCCAGACAGGTTCAACGCTGGAGTAAATATGATTTTGAAGGTCCGGGTAGGGATGGGTTTGCCGTGGATTGGCCTATCCGCTATGACGATGTGGCTCCTTGGTACAGTTATGTGGAGCGGTTTATTGGTGTCAGCGGTAATAAAGATGGACTGGAAACCCTTCCAGACGGAGAGTTTCTCCGGCCTTGGGAAATGAACAAAATGGAAAGCGACATCCAGCAACGGATCCTGGAAGCTTATCCCGACCGGAAATTTGTCATCGGAAGGTGCGCCCACCTAACTGAGCCTGCCGCCCACCACATCGAGCAAGGCAGGGGTCAGTGTATGGCAAGAAGCCTCTGCCAACGTGGCTGTCCTTTTGGAGCTTATTTCAGTTCCAATGCGTCCACCCTTCCAGCGGCAGCCCTTACCGGAAACCTAACCCTTAGACCACATTCCGTCGTCCATTCTTTGATCTATGACAACGCCCTTGGAAAGGTGACCGGCGCGCGTGTAATTGACGCTGAAACCATGCAGAGCACAGAGTTTTTCGCCAAAGTGATCTTTGTCAATGCCTCTGCGTTAAATTCCAACCTGATTCTGCTGAATTCCATATCTGACCGATTTCCCAACGGACTCGGCAATGACAATGGACTCCTGGGTAAATACATTGCTTTCCACAATTACCGCGGCGCTATTTCTGCCAGCGCAGACCGTCACTTGGATTCTTATTACCTTGGGCGCAGACCCACGTCAGTGATGTTGCCCAATTTCCGGAATGTAAAGCAGCAGGAAATGGATTTTCTTCGGGGCTATATGTCCTTTTACTCTGCGGTCAGAAAAGGATGGGGCGGTGCCAGAAATGAAGAATTTGGTCCGGAATTTAAAGAGGCAAATTCCACTTTGGGGGACTGGAGTGTTTACATGATGATGCAGGGTGAGACCATCCCAAAGGAGGAATCCCGGGTTTACCTGGACCCTGATCAAAAAGACAAATGGGGAATGCCTTTGCTCCGGGTGGATGTGGGGTATGACGACAATGACGGCAAGTCCCTTCAAGATTTTCTGGAAGAGGGAGTAGCCATGCTGGAAAAAGCTGGGTGCTACGGCATCACTACCAGAGACAGTAAACAGGCTCCCGGACTAGACATCCACGAGATGGGGGGAGTTAGGATGGGAAGAGATTCGGCTACCTCACTGCTTAATTCCTTCAATCAGATGCACCTGTGTAATAATGTATTTGTCACTGACGGTGCCTGCATGACATCCACCGGCACCCAAAACCCTTCTATTACGTATATGGCACTTACCGCAAGAGCGGTAGATTACGCTGTAGCAGCGCTCAAGAAGGGTACTATCAGTTAGGTATTCCCCTAAATTTCGACTATTAATAGTAGTTAAAATGAAAATCAAGCCTTTAAAAAATTTTGAACATCAATTAAACTGATTTTTCAATCAAAATAAAAAAATAAGGCTGCCATTGGCAGCCTTATTTGTGTACAGGAAACAGTTTTACATTTCCCTTGTGATACTAAAAGCGCTGGTTGCGCAAGGGTACATCGTAGTATTTAAATGCCGCACTGATGACTTCGGACTGGGGGGTCATCGGCCAGTCGTCCTTATCAAAACCGGGAGAATTTTCGAGTTTATTTTTGTCCACATCCAGGGTAATGACTTCCTCCCCGGAACGGCTCGCACGGATAAATGACATTGCCTCCCAAGGAATGGCAAAGTACTTACTTTCTAAATTGAGAAAGCCCGTGTTGACCGACAAGACGGCATAGGCGATCTCACCGGTGTCAGTATACAGCATCACATCTTTGATGGTGCCTATTTCCTCATCTCTAAGATTTCGCACACTTGTGCCTTTTATGCTTGAGGCCGACAATAAGGTGGTTGCATCTGGATTTTCCATGTCTTAAATTTTGGTTTAGTTTGAATAATTATTTATTATCCTAGTGCAATTAAAATACCAATTTGTTCAATTACACGATATTGATCAAATAATCGATGATGCCTGGAAATTGATTTTATTTTAATCAAATTATCTCTTACTGTGAAAATAGATCCACTTTATGGGAAATTATTTTCGCTCTGAAAAAAGAATCGCAAATTTTAAATACTGACTCTTTCCGGTTGAGCTAGACCTCTATCCGGTAAATAATTTCACCCCATCCCCTATGGTAAATTTGAAGGTAGATTTGCTCTTCCCCTTTTTTTGCCACGAATAAAACAAGGGTACCCTTTGGAGTACCCTTGTACGCATTTATATGCATTTATGAATTAGACGATGATCAACTATCTTTCCTTGGTTTGATGTTTCAAAACAAAGTTTTAAATCGAAATCGTCCCTTCATTTCCTTTGATCAGATTTTTTCCAGAAGCCGCTGTCGCTACCATCCGAATGAAATTTATCATTTTGGAGCCTTTTGTGTCCCAGTAATATCCGGAAGAAGGCCTAACTTTGATAAGTGAGATGCTTGGGTCGTCTTTTCCTTCCGGAAACCATGCTTTAACAGCGGGACTCCAAAGTTCCTCAATTTTCTCTCTATCAAATACTAATTCAGCATCACCATTCACGACCAGGTAGCTGTCTTTTCCGGGATGGGAGTAGAATAACTGAACACGATTATCCTGTTCTATTTCCCGGTTTTTGATGCTCCCTTGTTCGCTGAAAAACCAGATGTTGCCTTCGTCGCAAACTTTCTGAGAACTCATCGGCCTACAGGATTCCCCTACATCTTTTTTTAGATTGGTACAAAACAAACAGATGTCAATATCTTCAACAAGCTGCTTTAATTTATCAATTGCCCCTTTATGGCTAAGGTTTTCTATTCCGCTCATAATTTCTATTTATTTAGATTAAATTGTATTTTTTCATATTATTTTTGAACAGTTCAGATTTTTTCAGGTGGGTTTTAAGAACTGTTGACTTCTCTGATGACCATGCTTTTATCTCAGGATCATCAGAATTAGTTGAAGTGGATTACTTTTTGGTGCTTTTGGACGATTGGTTTGCCGTTGGCTTTCCTTTTTGTTGGGCCAATTGTCCCAAATTGATATGATTTATTGTGTCTGAATCGCAACCTATTTTCATTTTTTTTAAAGTCGAGTAGTAGATGAATCCAAATAATGAAAATCAATAGTGGATTTAAAGGAAGTTGAACAAGTATTAGCGAAAGACGATTCCAAAAATTCAGAACCCGCAAGGCACTTGTGGTGAATTAGGGTAGGTTTTAATTTTGAATTTTTAACAGGTTGGGTTAATTAAATTTGACAAATAGTCAAGTATATAGATCAATTTTGATACCAATTTGATTTTATGAAACCCCAACCCCATTACCTACTGCAAAAACAATGACTGTTTGCAACTGTTTACTTAAAATAGGGGACAAAAAGAATAGCGTCAATTTTCAAAAATGGTTTGATTTGTCTATCAGCTTCGCAGAGTGGGAATTATCTTCCACAATCTGTTTCATAGGATAATCTGGGTTTAAGTAGTAGCTTCTTGCATGGAAAGTTTACGCAAATCCCAAATAAACTTCCCATGCTTAGATTGAATTTTTGAAAAAAGCTCTTGCTGGGTTATTAAGGCCAAGGTAATCCAAACCTACCTTTCAAGAATATGTATTTCCCATAAGTGACTATTTCCCGAACTGCTCAACGATGGACAAAGCAAGTCGATTGCCATTATCGGCTGCTTTCTTGATGTCCCGCATTCCTTCCGAAGGATAATCTTCCAAAAGACAAATTCCCCTTCTGACCATTGCATCATAATGTGTTGGTTGTTTTTCCAGTATGACATCGAAATCTTCTATGGCCCAGTCCTTAAATCCCAATTTCAACAACGCAAATCCCCGGTTATAGTGGGCCGAAATATTATCATTTTCCAGGCTCAGATACGTATTCATTGCCGTAACAACACCCAAGCCATCCCCCTGATACCCCCGGGCAATGCCCAAATAGAAATAGGGAGAAGGCTGATCAGGTTGCAAATCCACCGCCAACTGAATAAATTCTTCGGCGCTTTTGAAGCGCTGGTTTTTGATCATGGTTCTGCCGAGTAGCAATAAGATATCGTAATCATTCGGATCGTGCATGGCTGCTTTCAGCAAGTAATTTTCAGCATCTGCCAACTTATCCTTCTTCCAGGCAATTTTGCCCAAACCAGCCCAGGCCTGGGCATAAGTAGGTTCCAAACGAACGATATGCTCGTAATCAGCGATTGCTTTCTCATATTTTTCCAACTCTTCAAAAGCCCTGGCGCGTAGATGCAAGGACTTGAGATCTGTAATACTTACAAAGAGTACGCGGTTAAACTCAGAAATTGCCTTTTCATACTCTTGGTTGCGGAAGTAGGATTCTCCCTTATGGAACTGACCCAGGCAACCGCTTAGGCAAACTAGAAATACAAGGAAAGAAAATTTCGCCATTTTTATACTAATTGATTAGTTAAATATACGGGGAAGTAACGAAAATGAAAAAATTAATTAGCTATTCTTTTGGTTTTTTTCCTTTCCTCCAAAAAGGATTGCTCCTCCCCATCCTCAAGGAACGGAGTTTGGACGTTTCTGGTTTTAAAAAATCGGCTTTTTAACCCAATACCTATTTTAATAAGATAAGTGCTGTGAATGAGGTACTTGAAAAACACACTCCAACGCCTAAACCACCTTGTTTCGGCGTTAAAGTATCACTATAAAACTCCTTTGGTGCTTGGCAATTGGTTGAGTGCGTTGATATCTCGTTTTACGGCCATTTTGATTGCTTTTGCCGATGCCTTGAAGATAGCCTCTATTTTATGATGCTCGTTTTGTCCCTCAGCCTTGATATTCAGGTTACACTTGGCGGTGTCGCTGAAGGATTTGAAGAAGTGGTAAAACATTTCAGTTGGCAGATCGCCAATCTTTTCGCGTTTGAATTCGGCGTCCCAGACTAGCCATGGCCGGCCTCCAAAATCAATTCCTACCTGTGCCAAGGCATCGTCCATAGGTAACAGGAATCCGTAGCGGCCAATTCCTTTTTTATCTCCCAGGGCTTTGAGGTAGGCTTCACCAAGTGCAAGGGCAGTATCTTCTATGGTGTGGTGTTCGTCTATATGCAGATCTCCCTGAACCTGGATGGTCAGGTCTGTAGATCCGTGTCTCGCCAGCTGATCCAGCATGTGATCAAAAAAGGAAAGGCCTGTTGAAATAGTACTTTTCCCACTTCCGTCCAGGTTGACTTCTATGTTGATCTGGGTTTCGGAAGTGTTTCTGGCAATGCTGGCTATTCGGGGTGGCATCTTCAGATATTCATAGATCCTGTCCCAATCCGTGGTTACCAAAGCGACTTCAGGTAGATTTTCTGTCCCGATGAAAATGGCTTTGGCACCGAGGTTTTCGGCAAGTTGTACATCCGTTTTCCTGTCTCCGATCACGTACGAATTTGACAAATCGTACGTGCCATCCATGTATTTTGAAAGCATCCCCGTTCTGGGTTTGCGTGTTGGTGCGTTTTCATGCTCAAAGGTCTTGTCAATATGGATATCAGTGAAAAAAACGTTTTCCTGCTCCAGGGTTTTCAGCATTTTGTACTGAGCCGGCCAGAAGGTTGATTCAGGAAATGAATCGGTTCCCAGGCCATCCTGATTGGTAACCATAACCAATTCGAAATCCGTTTCCTCAGAGATCTTACGCAGGTTGGAAATGGCTTTGGGCAAAAACTCCAGTTTTTCCAAACTATCTACCTGGAAATCTGTCGGGGGTTCTTTGATGATCGTGCCGTCCCTATCGATAAACAATACTTTCTTCATCGGCTTCCCTCGTTTAAAGGCTTGTTTTTTTGCTTATTCATCCAATTTTTTCAGTGTTTCAAGTAAGAATTCATTTTCCTTCCGTGTACCCACGGTGATTCGGAGGCATTCATCGCAAAGAAGCACATTTGAACGGTCCCTCACGATAATTTTTTCGTCTACCAGTTCATTATAGGTTTTTTTTGCTTCCTTAACCTTGATCAATAAAAAATTGGCATCTGACGGATAAATTTTTTTCACCAGTGAAACTTCGGCCAAGCCTTTCTCCAAAAATCCGCGTTCCCGCAAAATGTCCTTGGTCATCTCCTGCATCTGGGTCAAGTCCTCCAATGCCTCCAATACCTTTTGTTGGGTTAGTCCACTAATGTTGTAAGGTGGTTTGATTTTGTTTAGAATCCGGATTATTTCCCGGGATGCGAACGCCATTCCAAGCCGTAAGGAAGCTAGTCCCCAGGCTTTGGAAAAGGTCTGTATGACCAATAGATTGGGACAATTGGGGAGCTCAGTTGTGAAACTGGCTTCACCGCTAAAATCTGTATACGCTTCATCTACCACCACAATCCCCGGAAAATGGTTGATCAGGAAAAGTACATCTTCCCTTCGCATATTATTACCGCTAGGATTGTTTGGCGAGCAGATAAACAAAAGCTTACTGGTAGAACTCACGGCTTCCAATATCGCTTTGGTATCCAACTGGAATTCAGGGGTGAGTGGAACCCTGACTGTTTGCACATCGTTGATTCCCGCACTGACCTCATACATCCCGTAAGTAGGGGGGAGGAGAATGGCTTGATCTACTCCCGGTCTGCAAAAGGCCCTGAATAACAGGTCAATGGCCTCATCGCTTCCATTGCCCAGAAACAACTGATCCGGAGGGACACCTTTTATTTCAGAAATTCGCTCTTTCAGCGCTTGCTGATAGGGATCGGGATAGCGGTTGAAATTTTCCACTGTGATGGATCCAAAAGGATTTTCATTTGCGTCCAAGAATACACCCTCCTTGCCGGTGTATTCATCCCGTGCAGAAGCGTATGGCTTTAAAGCCGCCAAATGTGGTCGAAGTAAAATGTTGATGTTAATTTCCATTATTTCCCTGCGCTTCGAGGTAGGCGAGACGTATTGTCACGGCATTTTTGTGTGCTTCCAACAGCTCATGCGAAGCCATGGTTTCCACCACAGGACCCAGTTTTTGAAGGCCTTCTGGCGTGATGCGCTGGTAGGTTATCTTCTTCAAAAAGCTGTCTAAAGACACACCGCTGTGATTTTTGGCATATCCGTTGGTTGGTAGGGTATGGTTCGTTCCAGAAGCATAGTCCCCTGCGGACTCGGGGGTGAAGTTTCCTATAAAGACAGACCCTGCATTTATAATTTGGGACACGATCTCCTCTTCGTTTGCCACGGAAACAATCAAATGCTCCGGCGCATATTCATTGATCAGGTCAACTGCCCTTTCCGGGTTGTCGATGACAAAAGCCACGCTGTTTTCCAGTGCTTTTTGGGCTATTTTGTGTCTGGGAAGTTTTTCCAGCTGTACATCCACCTCTTTCAAAATCTTTTTGGCAAGCTTTTCGGAACTCGCTATCAATACCACCTGGCTATCGATACCGTGTTCTGCCTGGGACAGAAGATCTGCGGCCACGAAAGCCGGCACGGCCGTTTCATCGGCATAAACAAGAACTTCAGATGGCCCGGCAGGCATGTCAATGGCTACCATTCCTTTTTTGACGGCCAATTGTTTTGCGGCTGTCACATACTGGTTGCCGGGACCAAATATTTTATCTACCTGAGGGACAGACTGGGTACCATAGGTCATGGCGGCAATGGCTTGGGCACCGCCTGCCTTTACTATGGTGGTGATTCCCACCAAGTTTGCGGCATAAAGAATTGCCGGATGGATTTTCCCCTCCTGATTGGGAGGAGAGCAGAGGACAACTTCTCTACACCCTGCAAGCTGCGCCGGAATACCCAACATAAGTACTGTCGAAAACAGTGGTGCTGTGCCACCAGGAACGTAAAGCCCCACTTTTTGAACCGGAACACTTCTGCGCATGCAGGTGACTCCTTCCATTACCTCCATCTCCAAATCGGGGGTTTGTTGTGCCCTGTGGAATTTCTCAATGTTGGATTTTGCTTGTAATATGGCCTTTTTGAGCGTATCTGGCACCCCGGCATGTGCTGCCTGAATTTCCTCCGGAGTTACCAGTAACTGATGAATTTCTACATGATCATACTCCAAGGCAAATTTTCTGAGGGCTTTATCTCCCTGTCTTTTTACTTTTTGCATGATGGGTTTTACGATCTTTTCTATTTCCTTCATTTTGCGGACGGGGCGCGCAAATTCTTTCTTCCAGTTACTTTTCGGGGGATTGACGAGTACTTTCATCATATGGAGAGGAGTGTTTTACAAACTGGTTTTATAGTATCATGTTTTCTATGGGCACCACCAGGATCCCTTCTGCGCCGGCAGCACGAAGTTCCTCGATATTTTCCCAAAACTGGTCTTCTCCAAGCACAGAATGGACGGATGACCATCCCTTTTGGGCTAGCGGTAAAATGGTTGGACTGCGCATTCCCGGGATAAGGGCAATGATTTTTTCAAGCGACTCGTTTGGTGCGTTGAGCAGTACATATTTACTGCTTTTTCCCTTTTGGACAGCGTTCATACGGAATAGCAGCTTATCGACAATGGCTTTTTTTGCCACATTCATGTTTGGGTGGCTGATCAATACTGCCTCCGAACGGAAAATCTCCTCTACTTCCTTAAGTCCATTCATCATCAGGGTTGATCCCGAACTCACTATATCGCAGATGCCTTCTGCCAGACCAATACTTGGAGCGATTTCAACTGACCCGCTTATTTCATGAATGTCTGCCTGGATTTCATTTGCTTTCAGGTAGTCTCCCAAAATTTTGGGATACGAAGTAGCAATATTTTTGCCTTCGAAATATGCCAATCCGGGATAGTGCTCACTTTTGGGTATGGCGAGTGACAGCCTGCACTTGGAGAAGCCCAGCTTTTTCAATACCAGCACTTCTTTGTTTTTTTCAACCAGCTCGTTTTCTCCGACAATACCCAAATCAGCAACGCCGTCTGCCACATATCCGGGAATGTCGTCATCCCTTAGGAACAGGAATTCTATCGGAAAGTTAGTGGATGTTGATTTGAGCTTGCCGCTTCCGTTGTAAAATTTTATACCGCATTCTTTGATGAGACTAAGTGAGTCTTCACTTAGTCTCCCACTTTTCTGTACGGCAATGCGTATGATATTTTCCATGAAATAAAATTAAACGGATAAAGTGTTGGGATTGAACAAAAGGGATTGAAGCTTGGAACCTTAGGGTTCATAAGGTAGCGTGTTTACAGTTATTCCCCGGAACGGGAATGATGGTACACTGCGTGGAGGCGGGTGTACACCTGCACAAAAAATGAATGGACTGCAATATGTTGCCTGACTTGCTTCATAACTCAGTCACAAATTTAATGAGGTATTTCTAACATCCAAAGAATCGTCCTGATTTTAACTCAAGGACAGGTCCATGACGGCTTCCAAATAAAAAGTCCCCCGGGTTTTCCGGGGGACTTACATGGTCTATTGCTTAAGAACTAAAGCGGATGAAATAGGAGTCCATTCTGAATTTCTCAATTTACTTGATATAAAGGGCGGATGCATTCCGTTGGTCTTTGGTATCCAGATACCAATCGAGGTAATCTTTACCACCCGACCTGGCCCAATCCGCAAACCTGGTATAGGCCTTGGTAAAATCAATCCGCTCTTGGGTATAGGGAATACTGACAGGGGTATGAAGTGCCCAGTTGAATCCCTTCTTGCCTGTGTAATACCTTCCTTCACCGGGGGTTGAGTAGTCATCGTTTGCACCAAACAGGGAAGTGTCCACAAGGTCGGTAGGTTGTCCGTTGATCATATGTACTTCTCTTCTTCTGTCTTGATTGATGACAAGAAAAGGGTTGTATGGTGCAGAACCCAAATCTGCCTTTCGGATCGCATCTTTGAAGGTGATTGAAACCTGAAGGGTATCGGATTCATTGGATGAATTGTTCTTAAATACGTTTGCCATGATTGGCAGTTCGTAGTTTACGTCATCCGTAATGATCACGGTGGTAAGCCGCTGACCGTCTTCTACTCCTGTCTCCCTGGTTTTGATGCTGCCAGTAGTAAGCCTGTTGCCTTTTACGTTCTCTACCAATTCCGATGACATGGGAAGTTGAATGCCAAATCCGTTTTTGAAACCTGCACCGGTAGCCCGTATGACAGCGGTAAATTTTACTTCCTTGATTTTGTTTTGAGCATCAGAAATTTCCATTACCTGATAGTCTACCACAAGGTCATTCATGTCATAGTCGCCGAAGCTGGGCCACAAATCTTCAAACATCAGGGTGCCAAAGGTGTTTTTGCCAGGAGAGTAACTGTTAAAAGCTCTTTTTGGATCCTCGGGATATTCGTCCAACGCATCAGCCACTCCATCTTTGTCCTTGTCTTTTTGGTTGGTGTCGATTGGGGCATAATCTCCTAAGTCCACACTGGTGATTGGATTCCAGCTAGTGTAGAATACCACATCATTGAAATCATGGTCACAGCCGCTCAGGTCTCGCTTTATGTCTTCCCATCCCATCAACAGGATTTTTTCCGAAGCATCATACAAGAAAACCATATGGTCGCGGAGGTCTTTTTGATTTATGTCGCTGTTCAATTTATTGTCCGCATACAATATCCAATTTCCATTATTCAACGATCCGTTTTTCCAACCATCAGCTATTAGAAACCATCCGATATAGGTGTTTTTTTCGAAGGCTCCATTTAATGGACCCGATAACTTAACCTTGTCTCCGGAGGTCAAGACACCGGCTTGAATGTTGGGGAAAATAATGGTTCTGTTTTTTATGTCTGCGGCAGTTTTAGGTTGTTCCCCTTCCTTGTACCAATAGTACCCGATGGCGTTTCTGTATCCGGCTCCGGTATGTACATAGGTGATCCAAACCTCCGCATCTTCGTTGAGGAAAAGCTCTCTGGCATATTTGTCATTTAGGATATCCGGGTTGTGCTTTCGGACATCTTCCCTTTCAGGAAGACTTATATTGACATTTTTAAGTAATTGGGCAGAGATATTGTCGGGCTGTACCAAGTAATTGGGTCTTCCCTGATTATTCCAGGTTCCAAGTTGGGAGATGTCAGCACTCAATCCAGCTACCCGAGCATTGGGATTTGTTGCTGCAACATTGAAATAACTCTCAGGTAAAATGCCCGGTTTTGAAGCATCATACTTATAGGTTAGGTACGTCCCGGAAATGGGCAGTACTGCGACAGGCTCCACTCCGATGTAGGACGACGTAATCCAAAGTTCGGTAAGGAAACTTGGGATGTTTAAGTTGGTGTTTGCGGCCCCGGATTCGTCGAGCCGAATAGTTTGCATCAATTGACCTCCTTCAAGCGGGTTGTTGTCAAAGATTCTGTACGTGACAAAGGGAATGGGACTCTTATCACGGCTGACGGCAGAGAGATTTACCAACACGTTTTTTGTGGTGGCAAAGTTAAATCCATTGGGCAGGTTGATACCCAGATACCCTTCTTTCAACTCTCCGATGGGCGTTTCTTCAATGGAATCTCGGACCTCGCAGGAGGATATCAGCATCAGGAATCCAAGGGCAAGCATTAAGCTGTTATTTTTCATATGTTGTTGAGTAAAAGTTTATTCTCTAAATACATATGTAAAAGTAACGGCATTATTTTTCTTTAAAATAATTAGTCGTTAGACAAGCCCAAACTCATGTTGAAATGGATCTTTTGATCGTTGAGTAAATTTGGAAAAATTATCCTATAATATAAAAATCGAAAAGTAAGTTGGGAATAGGCTACCCTACCCCCCTATTTTTTTGGCTTTATAACCTGTCTGAATCAAATACTCCACTATTTTTGTCCTAAAGTCCCCTTGAATCAAAATTTCCCCTTCCTTAGTATTTCCTCCCACACCGCATTTGATTTTCAGGGTTTTGCCCAGCTCGTTTAGATCTTCATCCGTTCCCACAAAACAGGTTACCAGGGTTACCTGTTTACCATTACGGGATTTTTTGTCCAATTGAACGCGAAGATTTTGCCGGGAAGGAGGTAAAGTCTCCCTCTCCGGAACATCACCGGCGTCAAATTCAAAATCACCTGATGTGGAATAAACTACCCCCCCTCTTTTTTTCCAGTCGTTGTCTTTAGATCTTGCCATCGGATCAAATTAAGGTAACTTCATAGTCCATACAGGCCGTTCTGCCGAATTGACCACATCCTCCGCAATACTGCCGCTCAACAAATGCATAAAACCAGTGCGGCCATGGGTAGCCATAGCGATCATATCCGCATTTGATTCAATGGCGTATTCAATAATCCCTTCTTCTTCCGAACTGCTGTTAAAAACATCCAATTTCACATTATCCAACTCATTTGCGGAAACAAAATCCGCAATTTTTTTCTTTGTTGTCAGGGTGTTTTCAAATGAATTTGGGGTGTTGATTTTCACCAAGCTTATTTTAGCGCCTAACAATAATTGAAGATCTTTTAGTTTGGCAATGATTTTCTTGCTGTTTTCACTGAAATCGCTGGCAAATACAATATTTTTTACATCTTTTGCAGCAGTTGGTCTTTTGATGGTGATAACCGGGGACTTGGAGTGACGCACTACTTTTTCTGTATTTGAACCGATAAGCAACTCTTCCAAACCACTGGAACCTTTGGAACCCATAACAACCAAGTCCGCTTTAATTTCGGTGATTTCACTGGAAATACCTGCATAGGGATTGCCAAATGATAATTTACTGCTGAATGTGTAAGGTTTGACAGCATGGGCTTCGTCAAGGTCTTTCATCTGCTTTTTCCGCTTTTCCACCATGTCCGCAATATATATTTTATCAATATAATTGTCTCCCATATTAACCTCTCCCATGGTGTTAAAATGTTGTGAGGTAGGAATTTCGATGATGTGAACGAGCTTAAGCTTGCAGGCAGCCTTAGATGCGAGTTCTTGGGCAAATTTGAAGGCGTATTCTGCTTCTTCTGAAAAATCGTAGGGAACAAGTATGCTTTTCATAAGTTTTGATGTCAGTTTTTTTTCCGAAGACAAACTACAAAATTCCTTCCAATATCAATAACGATTGGTAGGATATTGTTTACAAAATAATAACTCCCAACCCAAAGGCGAGTACCCAAAGTAGGGTAGCTATGGCCATTTTTCTCAAGAATGGGTCAATTTGAGCGGGGAAAGGAGCCCGGTTTATTCCCGCACCAACGTGTATCATTAAGGGTAAAGTAATTAAAAACAAAAAGCCTCCGTAGGCATGCGTAATAAGGCAGAAAACAGCCATGGTTAAATTTCCCGCTACAATAAGTGCCCAGTTGTAAATTAGGGCAGCGCGAAATCCAATCCGCACTGGAATGGATTTTTTACCGGCCTTCTCATCCGACTCAATGTCCCTGATATTATTGATGTTCAATACACACGTGCTAAACAGGCCCAGGGAGGTTGCTGGTAGCAGGATGAGTGGATCAAAGGAAAGGCTATGCAGAAAATACGTTCCCACAACACCCGTTAGACCAAAAAAAAGGAATACAGAAAGATCCCCCAAACCGGCGTATCCATAGGGTTTTTTGCCTGATGTATATGTGATAGCCGCCCCAATGGCTATCAGGCCAATGAAAAGAAATATCGCAAAAAGCAACAAATTGCTCAATGACACATACAAAAGCATCAATCCACTGAATAACGCCATGAGGCTGAATAACACCATGGCCCGCTTCATTTCACCGGTAGAAATCACACCGGATTGTACAGCACGTATAGGGCCTTTTCTTTCGGAACTATCCGCACCATGAATGCTGTCTCCGTAATCATTGGACAGGTTGGAGAGGACCTGGAGTAAGACAGTCGTAACCGCCGCCAGTATCAGTACCTCCCAACTGAAGTTGCCCGAACTATACGCTATGAAGCTGGCCAAAAAAATACTTGACAGGGCAAGGGGTAGCGTTCGAAGCCGAAAAGCGTAAAGCCATGCTTGTCTTTTGTTTTTTAGAGTGATTTCCAAAATCGTTTTAATATAAAAGTTATTTAACAAACAAACTCCCGAAATGCCTGGAGGTAGGCATTTCGGGAGTTTGCTTCAATATTCTATTTATACAAAGAGGTGATAACTGCTTCAAGCTTTGATGAGGGTAACTAGTTCATTATCCAAAGGCTTTACTGAAGAAGGGAAAAATTTCACCAATTTTCCTTCTTCATCAATTAGGTATTTGCAAAAATTCCAGGAAGGTTCCGCATTGTTCCATCCGTTGAGACTTTTATCAGAAAGCCACCTGTACAAAGGGTGTTTGTCTGCTCCCTTTACGGATATTTTTTCAAATAACTGGAAGGTCACACCATAGTTTGCTGAACAAAATTCCTTGATATCCTCACTCGTTCCCGGTTCCTGCCCTCCAAAATTATTTGCCGGGAAAGCAAGAATAGTGATTTTATCGCCGTATTTTTCATTCAGTTCTTGAAGGTCGGCATATTGAGGGGTATAGCCGCATTTGGAAGCTACGTTTACCAATAAGAGTTTTTTGCCTTTGTAGGTAGAGAAATCAACGGCTTTCCCGTCGATGTCCTTCATTTTGAATTCGTAAATTGATTTTTCCATGTTGGTTGGTTCAGAAGTGCCAAAAGCCAGAAGATTACTTTCCAGAACGGAATAGTGGATTGATTCCGAGGATTGTCCACAGGCAGTTGCCAGAGCGATTAGGAGAATAAACAGTGTTTTCATAGTTACATTTTTTCGGGTACATGTATTCCTAACAACTTCATTCCGATCTTTATTGTTTTAGCCACTTGCTTGGACAGTGCTACACGGAATGACTGAAGTTGGCCTTTTGTTTCACTAAAAATAGGAAGTTCTGCGTAAAAACGATTATACTCCTTTGATAAATCAAACAAATACTGCGCAATTATGGACGGAGCATATTCATCACCTGCCGTTCGCAGCTTTTTCTCGTAGTCCTGTAGCAGGATAATCAAATTTTTCTCCGTTTCCCCAAGGTACGCCAACCCCTCCAAACTATCAGCAGCATAGTCCAAACCAATTTGGTCAGCTTTGCGCAAGATAGCAGAGATCCTGGCGTGGGTATATTGGATAAATGGGCCTGTATTTCCCTGAAATTCGATGGATTCTTCGGGATTGAACAACATTCGTTTTTTAGGGTCTACCTTAAGCAGGAAATATTTCAGGGCTCCCATTCCTAGGTTTTCGTAAAGCACCTCGGCCTCATCTTGATTAAACCCGTCGATTTTACCCAGTTCCTGCGTATGTGTGCGTGCGGTGTCCACCATTTCCTGCATCAGATCATCGGCATCCACCACGGTGCCTTCCCGAGACTTCATTCTACCGGAGGGCAGATCCACCATGCCATAGGAAAGGTGATACAACCCCCCCCCATAAGGCCTTTCCAACTTTCGCATAATATTAAAAAGGACATCAAAATGATAATCCTGTTCGTTGCCCACCACATATACCGATTTGTTAATATGATAGTCCCTGTATTTGAGGTCTGCCGTTCCCAAATCCTGGGTGATATATACGGAAGTTCCGTCCCCTCTGAGAACTAGCTTTTCATCCTGTCCTTCAGCATTGAGGTCTACCCATACCGAATTGTTTTCTTTTCTGAAAAAGACACCTTTACCCAATCCTTCGATAACAATATCCTTTCCCAGCAAATATGTATCGGATTCATAATACATTTTGTCGAAATCAACCCCCATTCTGCGGTAGGTTTCTTCAAAACCCGCATATACCCAAGTATTCATCGTTTTCCAAAGCGCAACGGTTTCGGGGTCGCCTTTTTCCCATAAAATCAGCATCTTCTGGGCTTCCAACATCCACGGGGCATTTTTCTTTGCCTCCTCTTTGTCCATACCACCGAGCCGCAGTTCATCCTGTTGCATCTTGTATTCCCTGTCAAACAACACATAATACTTTCCGGCGAGGTGATCTCCTTTAAGTCCCGAGCTATCTGGGGTCTCCCCGTTGGCAAGGTGCTTGTAGGCGACCATTGACTTACATATATGGATGCCCCGGTCGTTGACCAGGTTGGCTTTTATTACTTCAAAGCCGTTTGCTTTTAGGATTTCGGAGACGGCATATCCCAAAAAGTTATTTCTCAAATGCCCCAAATGCAAGGGTTTGTTCGTATTCGGAGAGCTATACTCCACCATCACCTTTTCTCCATTGGCGGGTAAACGGCCAAAATCAGGCTGCCGGAGGATGTCTTTAAAAACTTGGATCCAATGGGACTCATCCAGAGAAAGATTCAAAAATCCCTTGATTACATTAAACCCTGAAATGAGGGGTAATTCCTTCTGAAGGTAAGTGCCGATTCTTTTTCCGCTTTCCTCGGGAGAAAGGCGGGTTACCTTCAGGAATGGAAAAAGCACAAAGGTAAAATCACCATCAAACTCTTTGCGGGTAGGCTGTAGGGCCAAGTCCACAGGGGATACCTCGTGATCGAAAAGGGTCTTAAATGCGTTGGAGATATGCTGAATCAATTTTTTTTCTATATCCATCAGGTAATATTCGATAAGGTATAAGAGGCAGCTAGCTGTCCTTTTGTGTCAATTGCGCTGCAAATATACGGGTTTCCCTGAATTTGTGGACCCTGTCGTAGATCCTTTGGGTTGAAACGAGTAAAGGGATTGCTAAAAGTTTTCCACCAGCATATGCGTGGTGGATTCCAAAATGTCAAATCCAATTTCCGCCATCCTGTTTTCTGAATCCAAGGTGGGATTTACTTCGACGATTTCCCAGCAGCATACCCGCTTATCTTTAATCAAGTTTTCGTTTATTTCCATGGCTTCCCGTACCGTTAACCCATCTGGAACTGGAGTCCCTGTACCTACCGAAATGGAACTGTCCAAACTGTCCACATCGAATGAAATATAAATTTGATCACAATATTTCAACTGTTCCAGTGCTTGTTGGCAAATTGCGGGTACTCCCATTTGCCGGATTTCTGCTATTTTAAAATTCCTGATGCCATGGGATTTCATCAAGTACTCCTCAGGTTTTTCAGTATCCCGGACAGCAATAAATACAATGTCCCGGGGAAGTAACTTAGGTTCGACACCGCCGATATGCTTTATTTTTTCCCAGAAGGCAACCGTTCCTGGAAGTGGTTGATTGGTCTTGCATTCTAGGTTGTCTATGCCCAAGCACATGGCCAATGGCATTCCGTGCATATTTCCAGAAGGCGTGGTGTAGGGGGTGTGGAGGTCCGAATGGGCATCTATCCATATTACGCCCAACCGTTTATCCGGATCGGCTGACTTGATACCCATGATAGTACCCGCGGCAGTGGAATGGTCACCTGCCAATATGATAGGGAATTTTTTATTTCGCCGGAGGTCATTTATGGTATGGTGGACATTTTGGAGTACCTCATAGACGCCGTCTATATATTTGGCATAAGGATGAAAGTTACCCCGCCACAGGTAATTGTTGGCATCGGGTACATTGATGGGGTAAAATCGGGAAAAAAAATCCGATTTTTTATCCAAGCTGGCTACCTTCAAGGCATCAATCCCCATGCTCGCACCCCGGGTTCCCGCCGCAAGCTCTGAACGTACCTCTACCAATTTTATATCTCGCATACCTGTGTTCCAAGGATTAAAAAACAAAATTGCCACTTTTCCGGCATAGCAGCAATGGAATTCTTAAAAGGTTCTTGCATCCGTTCGTGGTTGATTTTTTCCTTATATCGAAAAACTTAGTAAACTAATTAAGAAATACACCTTAAATCAAGCGTATTGTTGTTAACCCATGGATTTTGGGTTATTTTTAATTCCTCAATGAGATTATAAGTACTTTTGTCAAAAAAATCGATTTCCTTCTTTACTTGTCTAAAAGTTGACCACTAACCGAATAAAATTATTATGAATTCAAACGAAAACCGACGTTCATTCGTCAAGAAAGCTTTGGCGCTCACTGGAGCCTTCTCCGCAAGCAGTATTTTTTCCCAGCTTCATGCGGAGGAATGGAAAAACTTACACGGGAAATTATCTGGAGACTCTCCTTTAAAGGTAGCGGCAAATGAAGACTATTGGCACGTCGTTCAGCGGGGATATACCGCAAGTTCATCCCCTGTGATGAATCTGAACAACGGCGGTGTTTCCCCTTCGCCCCTGGTTGTCCAACAGGCAGTAGAACGATACAATTTACTTTCAAATCAGGCACCTTCCTATTATATGTGGCGAATCCTGGATCAAGGTAGGGAGCCACTGCGGGAAAAGTTGGCATTGCTTGCTGGATGTGACCCGGAAGAAATTGCCGTAAACAGAAATGCCACTGAGGCGCTGAATACGGTTATTTTCGGATTGGATCTCAATAAGGGAGACGAGGTAATTGGATGCGAACAAGATTATCCCAACATGATGCAGGCATGGCGGCAGCGGCAGCAGCGGGAAGGGATTGCTTATAAGCAGCTTAGTTTTGATTTTCCAATTGAGAATGATGAAGAGATCGTGGAGGCCTATCGCTCGGCCATCACTTCTAAGACCAAAATCATTCATGTTACCCACATGATAAATTGGGTAGGTCAAATCATGCCGGTACAGAAAATCTGCCGCATGGCCCACGAACGCGGCATTGAGGTAGTCGTTGACGGTGCCCATTCTTTTGGCTTATTGGATTTTAACATTCCGGATCTGGAAGGGGATTACTTTGGCACCAGCTTGCACAAGTACCTCTCGGCACCAATTGGCAGCGGCATGCTTTGGATAAAAAAGGATAAAATATCCAAGGTATGGCCGCTTCTCTGTAATGGAGATCCAAAGAGTGCTGACATTCGAAAATTTGAAACCCTTGGAACCCGCAGCTTTCCCATCGAGCAGGGGATTGGGGAGGCCTTAAATTTTCATAATGCCATCGGAGCAAAAAGGAAAGAGGAGCGGGTTCGGTACCTGAAAAATTATTGGGCGGAGAAGGCACTTGAGATTCCCGGGATAAGGCTTCATACCTCTCTCCAGCCAGCCTATAGCTGTGCCATTGCCGGCGTTTCTGTTGATGGCATGACTCCCCAACAATTGGGAAATGTATTCTTGGAAAAATATAAAATCCATACTACTTCAATTGTATATGGCAATATCAATTGTGTGCGGGTTTCCCCGCATGTGTACACTAGCTTGGATGATTTGGACCGATTTGTTTATGCATTGGGAAAAATCTCCTCTGAAATTGTCTTGCCTGGATTGAGTAAGGCAGGAGGATGATATTTGTAAGTCACTTGGTAGGTATCTCTGCCAGAATTCGGGGTAACAATAGATACATTTTCTAAAGAATGCTGGCTCACTTTTTAAATGTGGTGCAGCAATGGAAGCTAATTTATTTACGAATGTTGTACCCTGTTTTTGTTTAAGATATCCCTTGTATGGAAAGGCTGCTTTTTCTAGTATAAGAAATAGCTTTGTCTAAGGGGAATAGCCATGTTTATTTGTTGAATGCCGCTCCCTACTTTCCAAGCTATATAAAACGGCAATTTTAGCCCGGTAATCACCTTTCTCCAAAGGCGGAAGTGATTACTTTCTATTTAGGGATATATTTACCTTTTGCCAATTGAGCTAAAGCTCCTTGACCTAAATCGTCAGCTTTGGACTGGCCGTCCAATTTGGGCTTATAGTTGAATTTGCAATCTGGTAAGCTTCTACCTCCCCATGTCGGATATATGACGTCATATTTACTTCTGATATATTTTTCAAACCACACGGGGTCTTCAGAGGCTTACCGGTTCGGTTACAGCAAGCCCTGTTATACGTTCTGTTTCGTTCAAGAGGGTTCCCCTGTATTCACATTTCTTGAAAGTCCCCAGAACTTTTACCAGTGGGTGGAGGTTTTGATGGGAAGATTTTAATGCATGTCAAAAGAAAAACTTTTGCTCTGGACGCTGGCGGCCATCAATTTTACCCATATAGTTGATTTCATGATTTTGATGCCGCTTGGGCCACAGCTTATGCGTATTTTTGAGATTACTCCCCGGGAGTTTGGGTTGTTGGTTTCTTCTTATACCTTCAGTGCGGGGGCAAGTAGTTTTCTGGGTGCCTTCTTTTTGGATAAATACGACCGAAGAACCATTTTGCTTTGGGTCTTCCTTGGGTTTTTGCTGGGAACCCTTGCCTGCGCCCTTTCACCCAATTACATTGTATTATTGTTTGCAAGAATAATTTCAGGAGTGTTTGGTGGGCTTACTTCTGCGTTGGTTTTTTCCGTAATCGGAGATGCCATTCCAGACAGTAGAAGGGGCCGGGCCATGGGCTTGGTGATGGCAGCCTTTTCCGTTGCCTCTGTTTTTGGAGTGCCTTTTGGATTGTTTATCGCAAGTCTTTCTTCCTGGCACGCCCCTTTTTACTTTTTAGCCTTGATGGCATTGGTCATATTGGGATTGATATATAACTACGTTCCATCCATTACTTCCCATTTGGTTTCCAAAAGCAACAAGCCAAGTCCCATGCAGGTGATTCGCAGGGTTACAGGCAACGCCAATCAGATGCGGGCCATCTTGTTGACTATTCTTATGATGTTGGGGCAATTTATGGTTATACCTTTTCTCAGTCCCTTTATGGTCTCCAATGTGGGCTTTTCAGAAATTCAGTTGACCTATATTTATATGGCAGGTGGTTTTTTCACTGTCTTTACCTCACCTTGGGTTGGTAGGTTGACAGACAAATACGGTAAGATCCGGGTTTTCACGGTATTTATGAGTCTTAATGTCATTCCCATTGCCATAATCACCAACTTGGGAAATACTCCTATCGGATATGTCCTGCTTGTTTCCACGCTTTTCTTCGTGACCTCCAATGGCCGAATGGTTCCTGCCGCTGCCTTGATTACCGGAACTGCCAAGCCCGAAAATAGGGGCAGTTTTTTGAGTTTCAATTCGGCCGTTCAGCAGTTCAGCTCAGGAATTGCCTCATTTATTGGCGGAATGATCTTGGTGGAAGGTACCGACGGTCGATTGATGAATTTTGAATGGATAGGATATTGGGCTATTTTGATCAGTCTGCTTTGCATTCCGCTTATCCGAAAGATTAAAGTAGAGGATGAAGGGGTAAATGTGCCTGAGAAGTTGGTTGAACCTAAAGGAGCCTGACATAGCCTTTTATTTGCTTAAAACCTGAGTTCGATTGTTTTTAAACCTTAATTTACAACCACAACACCCTATCAACAAGTTGTCTAAATTCCACCCAAGAACAAATCTTTCGTAAAACAACCATCCTCAAAAACTCCAGCGGAGTGGCCGATTTGATAGCCCTGGGTTTCAACCCAGGGTTTAAATAGCGCAAATCTCCCCGTTTTGGCCGCATGCCCCCCAATCCGGCCAACCCATTCCCGCCAAAACCCCAAAACGGTTGATCTGACATCCTAGATTTAAAACCAGAATCGATATCGGAAATAATTTAACTAGATGATTGTGTTGCGAGTTTGACGAATAATCGAACTCAGGTTTAAATGAAAAGGATGACTGTAATCCATTCATTTAATTAGTGAATGAAGAATGAGCAAACTAAAGGAGAAATTTAGTCGTTTCACTTATCGCCTTCTGTATCTGTAATTTAAAATAATTGAAACATGTCGGAAAAAATTAATTACCACAACCGAAAATTCAAGCCCATCATCAATTCTGAAAATGGAGAAACCACCAAAGAAACGGTTTTTCATTATGTTCAGGAAGGGAATATTCTGACGGCTACTTATTCCGGAGGTGGTATTAAGAAGGGCCATTTGATAGGTTTGGTGGATGACTCCGGAGTGATTGAGATGCGTTACCACCAGGTAAATATCAAAGGAATGCTGATGACGGGCATTTGTCGTTCGATACCGGAGATTTTGGAAAACCGGAAAATCCGACTTCACGAAACCTGGCAGTGGACTTCGGGGGATGAAAGTCGGGGTAATTCAATTATCGAGGAAATCTAAACTCAAACCTCAACAAAAGATCAGGAGAGAGGCAGTTCTGGCTCCATGAGAATTATGCTATTGAATTGTACAACCCGGAAATGATCGAAAGCAGGATGAACTATATAAAAATTAGCAAGTGACAAAAAACAACAACAAGGTCCGGCATTCATTGTTCGGGTTTTGTCGTTTTAAAGATTGTTTGGGTTAATCATCTGTAATCCCGGAATATTTTTAAAATCTGAAATATTGCGCGTAATCAAAGTGAGTTCGTAGACCAGCATGGTAGCAGCAATGATGGCATCGGGGAGTTTTATTTTATGACCCCGAAAGCATCCGCTATTTTTTTTGCCGTCTCCACGGATGAGAGGACCTCGTTGCGTTCGTACTTGCCGATGGCTTCCCTTGAAACCTCTATTTTTCTGGACAGTTCAGTCTGGGATGAGCCGTTTTGCTTGTGAATGGATGACAACCCCATCAGGGTTCGAGCATGGCAAAAGCCCAGGCCGTCCGGTCTTTTTTCTTTCACCCCAGTTCCAGGCTTTCAATTATCTCTTTGAGTTCATTGGGTTTTAGATCAGCCTTTTCTCCCTTGTCGTAAACGGTAAGTAGATAGACCGTTTCGGTGGCTATGTATAGGTAAGTAATCACCCTTGCTCCACCTCTTTTGCCTTTACCCTTGGAAGCAATAGCCAGACGGATCTTATAACAACTGTTTCCGATAAAAGTACCTGATTCGGGATTTTCGGAAATAGCCACAATAAGTTCAGTAAATTCATTTTTCAGGGAAGTGAATTTTTTGGACAATCGCTTTAGTTCTTTCTCAAAACGATGGGTGGGAATAATATTATAACTCATCCAAAAGTTCTTGGGCGGTTTTTAATTTAATTTTTCCTTGCTTGTGCAGGCGTACTTGTTCAGCAGCCTCTTTGAGTTCGTCCCAAAGTTCGCCACCAGCTACCGACATAGGCTTTACTTTTTTTATAAAGGAAAGGCTTTTTAAGACCTTCATTCCGAAAGTCGCGTCAGTGTCAGGGATTTCAACTATTACTTTCATTTTCTTGTTCGTTTTTAAGTGGCTATATACATTTTAGGGTCACCTTTGCTTGATACTATTAGGTTTTAAGGTACACGGTACATACAATGACTTGTTGCAACTTCTTGCTGAGAAAGCCCTTTTTCTTTCCAAACTTTTTTAATTTGCTCTCTAATATCCTCCTTTAAAATACTTTAAACAACGCTTCAAAGTTAAAAATAAGTCAGGTAAGGATAATATATTAAAAGTAAGGTACAGAAAATAGGCAATAATATGGTTTCTTCTAAAGGCTTTGCTAAGGAATAAACAGCAGAAAGCATCTTCAATCCAAATACACAAGCTCAGACGCTAGGTGTAGATTGTTAGCCCAACATGCTGGCTACTCGCTAAATAGCTTCAAAGAAGCGATTTTGACGCTTGTACCTATTTTCTTAATTTTTGGAATTTGCAATTCCAGTTTACAAGAATTACTTTTAGTCATAGGTGTTGCCTATCAAATCAGAGATCAGGAAATGCCTTGTTTTTTGACATTTCCGGGAGTGGGGGGAATTGTCAGGCCTAATTGATGTAAATAAAAGAAACAGATAAATAGAAAATGGAAAGATTGAAAACGTACGCCATGTCCCTGGAACGGCAGTTGAACCTGGTCCAAATCAACCTGCGAGGTCCGGTAGTTCGAATACAAGGACTTGCCGAATTACTCCGGACAGGAGGTGTGGACAGCGAGGAAGAAAAGCTGGAATTGCTCACACATATCTCCCAACAGGCGGAGGAAGTTTTGGAGTACCTAAAGGAAATTTCTTTTGAGTTGGATCGGGAAAAAAGGAGTTGGGGAGGGAAGAGTAGCTGATTTGAAGTAAACTTGAAAATGAATCACGCTAAAACGCTTTGTTAGGTAGCTTTCATTCTCAACCAGGTACCTTATCACGCTATTCATTAAGCACCTCGATTACCGAATCCGCAAAGTCTTCCATACGGAACTCTTCACCGGGCGTATACCCCAGACGGACGATGACCAACTCTTCTGAGGGAATCACCAGAACCCATTGGCCCTCAAATCCTCCCGCATAGAAGGCATCGTTGGGAAGCTTTGGAAAAAGTTTGTTTTCCGGATTGTCCGGACTGCCGGCATTCAACCACCATTGTGCACCGTACTCTCCCTGGGGTGCAGCTTTGGATGGGGTTGTGACAAAATTTGTCCATTCTTCTGATAGTATTTGTTTTCCTTCCCATTTCCCCTTGTTCAGCATTAACAGTCCCAACCTTGCCCAATCCCTTCCGGGCGCAAAAATGAAGGAAGACCCCACGAAGGTACCTGAGGCGTCTTTTTCCATAACGGTATTGTGCATGCCGATTTGGTAGAAAAAATCTGCATAAGGCAATTGCTGATAGGTCTCTTCCCCAAGATGGGAGCGAAGGAATCT
>JBBQXZ010000006.1:0-43042 GCA_038209145.1 Cytophagales bacterium
CGCCAGGGTAATCCAAGAGGAAGAAATATCATTCCTGAGAACCTTGGATAAGGGACTAAAGATTTTGGATCAAATATTATCGGAAGCTTCAATCATCTCCTCAAAAATAATTCCGGGAGGTCAGGTTTTCGAACTGTATGATACCTACGGTTTTCCACTTGACCTCACTTCCCTTATAGCGAGGGAGCATGGATTATCTGTGGATGAGATCGGCTTTAATTCGGCCATGGAAGCGCAAAAAATAAGATCACGAGCGGCAGCGGAACAGGAGACAGGAGACTGGGTCACGTTAAAAGGCGATGAAAGTGTGGAGTTTGTGGGATATGATAAGTTGCAGGTAATCTGTCAGGTACTCAAGTACAGGATAATAGCTGAAAAGAAAGGGAAAAAATACCAACTTGTATTGAATCAAACACCTTTTTATGCCGAAAGTGGGGGACAAGTTGGGGATCAAGGGACCTTATTTGGAGAAACTGAAACTATCCTCGTGTTGGATACCAAGAAAGAAAACGACTTGATCATCCATGAAGTAGACAAGCTTCCAGTCGATACAAGCCAATCTTTCAGTGCTCGGGTGAATGAATCGCGAAGGATACGCATCATGAACAATCATACGGCCACACATTTAATGCAGGCTGCTTTGAGGCAGGTGTTGGGCGATCATATTCAGCAGAAGGGATCCTTGGTGAATGACCACTTGCTCCGGTTTGATTTTTCCCATTACGCAAAGCTAACGGATGGGGAATTGACCGCTGTGGAGGCCATTGTGAATGAACGTATCCGAGCAAATATCCCTCTTGATGAAAAAAGAAACTTTCCCATCGCGGCGGCCAAGGCCATGGGAGCGACCGCTTTGTTTGGTGAAAAATATGGTGAATACGTGAGGGTGATAACTTTTGGCGAAGATTTTTCTGTTGAGCTTTGTGGCGGAACCCATGTACAGACTACTGGCAATATTGGGTTTTTCAAAATTGTCTCTGAGGGGTCTATTTCATCAGGGGTCAGGCGAATAGAGGCGATAACTTCCATTCAGGCAGAAACTTATGTAAGGGAGCAATTACAAATTCTAAAGGAAATCCAAGAGATGCTCAAGGCACCCCGGGATACAAAGAAATCTGTGGCAGGTTTATTGCATGATAAGAATGAGTTGCGTAAGGAAATTGAAGGTTTGCACCTAAATCAAGCCGCCTATATAAAGGAGCAACTCCAAAGCCAAATATACCGTGTTGGAGATATGACGCTTTTAGTTGCCTCAGTGACCTTACCTTCTACAGAAGCACTGAAAAAATTGGCCTACGAGTTGAAAAATGAAAGTGATAGGTTTGTGGGGATTTTGGTCGCTAATATTGGTGGAAAGCCCGAAATTGCCGTAATTATAGATGAGCGAGTAGTGGCTGAAAATAAGTTTGATGCCGGGAAAATAGTCAGGGAACTTGCCAAAAATATCCAGGGGGGTGGTGGAGGCCAGCCGTTTTTTGCTACGGCTGGTGGTAAGAATTTGGAAGGAATACCTGAGGCAATAAAACACGCCAAAGAAATGTTATCCTACCCTTCCAAATAATTTACCCCCCTTAACATTTGGTTTTGGAAGAAAACTCTGCCATTTTTGATGTAAAAACCAATGGTTTTGAATATGATTGAAGAAATAAAAGTGGAAACATTGGACATAGCGGTTAAAGACAAATACGAGTTAGTCATTGGGTTGGAAGTACATGCACAGCTTTTGACCTACAGTAAAATGTACACGGCTGATTCAACAACATTTGGAAATTTACCCAATACGAATATATCGGTTATTACCCTGGGTCATCCGGGTACCTTACCTAAAGTAAATAAGCGTGCGGTAGAATTTGCAATAAAAATGGGACTTGCCTGTGATTCTCAGATAACCCGAAAAAACATCTTTGCCCGAAAAAATTATTTTTATCCCGATCTTCCAAAAGGATATCAGCTTACCCAAGACAAGGGTCCCATTTGTGTAGGCGGGCAAGTACCGATTGTATTGGCTTCGGGAGAAAAAAAATCGGTTGCCTTGACACGGATACATATGGAGGAAGATGCGGGTAAATCCATTCACCTGGTAGGTGAAATAGATACCTTGGTTGATTTTAACCGAGCCGGCGTTCCCCTTATAGAGATTGTGTCGGAGCCTGACATGCGATCATCCGAGGAGGCTTACCAGTTCTTGACAGAGATAAAAAAGCTGGTTAAATACCTGGAAATATGTGATGGCAATATGGAAGAGGGATCCCTAAGGTGCGATGCCAATGTGTCCGTTCGACTTCGCGGTGAAAAGGAACTCGGGAAAAAAGTCGAGGTAAAGAACATGAACTCTTTCCGAAACGTAGCCAGAGCTATAGAACATGAATTCGAAAGGCAGGTCCTACTTGTAGAATCCAATACAGAAATCATATCCGAAACACGAACTTTTGATGCCGGATCAGGAACCACGGCTAGTATGCGGACCAAAGAGGATCTGAACGATTACCGTTATTTTCCAGAGCCTGATCTTAGTCCCGTACTTGTCTCAGAAGAATGGTTGAAGACCATCCAAGATAACATGCCACCCCTTCCAAGAGAATTGTTTGGGAAATTTGTGAGCAAATACGGATTGCCGGAATACGATGCCGGTGTGTTGACAGACAGCAAGGAGATAGCACTTTTTTTTGAAGAGCTATGTCACTTGACATCTAATTATAAAGCAGCCTCAAACTGGGTGATGGGACCTGTGAAGTCTTATCTAAACGAACTTACGCTGCATATTGATGATTTCCCGATTAACATTACCTCCCTTGCTTCCCTAATCCAATTGATTGGTGATGGCAAGGTCAGTTATTCAGCGGCGGCGCAGAAAATCTATCCTGCTATGTTGTTGGATCCTAAAAAAGACCCGCTGGAAATAGCTACCGCCTTAAATTTAATACAAGAGAGTAGTGAAGATTCTCTAAAACCGATAGTTGAAAGTGTTCTAAAAGAAAACTCCCTTAAGGTATTGGAATATAAGTCCGGCAAAAAGGGCCTTATGGGGATGTTTATGGGGCAGGTGATGAAAAAATCCAACGGTAAAGCAGACCCGAAAGTAGCTACTAGAATATTGACTGAAATCCTTGATAATTAATCCATGTTGCATTCAAAAATCATCTTTTCTCTCTTATTATTTACAGCATTACTTACCCTGATTGGTTGTGGTGCCAAGGAGACTGAGTTTACCGGAAAAGTGAATATAGCTGGTAAACTTGCAAATTACCCTGAAGGGCATGTAATCCTATCGGCCTACAACGATGAGGGTACAACAACCTTGGACACTATTCAGCTAAAAAACAATGGTAAATTTGATTATGAATTGGTATTGGATGGGCCAAATTTTTATGAATTGAACCTTTTTGACAAGAAAGTTATCCGATTGGCCCTATTTCATGAAGATGTTCAGATAGCCTATGATTTTGAATCAGAAACAACTGACATACAAGGTTCTAAGGATTCTCAATTACTCCAAAATATAGATGATATCACGCTCATTTATCAGAATGACATCAATTCATTGAATGATGAATACTATGCGGTAATGGAAGAAAGAGATCAGGTGGCCATCCGTGCGATTCAGGATAAAGCGATGCAGTTGGAATCAAATCACGCTATACGCGTGAAGGAAACCATAAATGAAATGGAGGGAAGCTTTGCCGCACTGGCTGGATTGGGAATGCTTAACCCCAGAAACGACTTCCCTTATTTGGACAGTGTTGTACAGGTGTTGAACGACAACTATCCGGATATGAAAATGATCAGTTCTTGGAAACAAGAACTTGACGAATTACGAGCACTATCTATTGGACAACCTGCACCTGAAATTTCCCTTCCAAATCCCAATGGAGAGACGGTGAGTCTTTCAGATTTTCGCGGGAAGTATGTTCTTGTTGATTTTTGGGCTGGATGGTGCAAACCCTGCCGAGATGAAAACCCCAACGTGGTACGACTCTATGACAAATATAAAGATAAGGGCTTTGAGGTATTTGGAGTTTCTTTGGATCGAACACGTGAGATGTGGTTAAAGGCAATAGAAGAAGATCAATTGGAGTGGATACAAGTGTCTGATTTGAAATATTTCAATTCAGAAGCCGCCTCTACCTACCAAATCAATGCTATACCGGCAACCTTTATGATAGATCCCGATGGAAATATCCTGGCAAAGGATCTTCGGGGGATTTCTTTGGAAAATAAGTTGGCTGAATTATTCGATTAAAACATTATTTTCACCATTAGAAAAATCTTTTAAATAAATTCGTAGAATAGCATATCTTCGCATCGTGGTAAGAAATGTTCTCACCCAGTTTTAAAAAATAAATGTAATTGTTGGAAAAATTAATAAAAAGAAAATTTAAAGAATCAATTAACCGTTTAAACAATCAATTTTATTCATTTCCGGTAAAACAATAAAACCACGCTAATTATCATCTTATAAACCATATACTTTGCCGGAAAAAATCAATTCACTCACTATTTATAAATCAAACATGAAAAAAAGAAGTTTTAATTTCCCAATGAATCGGTTATTAACCGTTATGCTAATTGGACTATTGGCATTTGGAGCCTGTAAGAGCAAAAAGAAGGTGGTAGAAGCTGCCCCTGCTCCAGTACCTGTAGAACAACCTGCTCCGGCACCTAAACCTGCAGAAACTCCCAAACCAACTGCCGAAGAAATCGCCGTGGGTAAATTGGAGGGTTATTTTAATTCCATTGCCAATTCTTCCAATGTACAAAGCGCCAACAATACAATCAGGGAAGCATTGGGGATGTTTTCTAACCAGAATACACCTGTTTTGATTGTGATTCATGAACAATCAGGAGTGAAGGATTACGATGAACCCACTACCATCGATAATTACCTCAATTATCTGAAGGACACAAAAAAGAACCTTAATTTCATCAGTGATGTCAGAATGGATGGAAGCGGAAAAGTGACAGAATTAGAATTACGCAGACGATAATTTAAAAAAAAACATTTAGCATTTAAAAATCATGAAAAAATATATTCTATCCCTATTGATTTTATTTTCAGCTACTTCTATGGTAGCCTTAGCGCAGGACAATATAAGTCCGGCAAGAAAGCAGGCAATTGATTCCCTGGCATTGGAAAAAGTTAAGGATTTAAGTAAATACATCAGTATCATTGGAAGTAAGGAAACACAATTTTCTGAGGCAACCCGCGTAATGGACAGAGCTGAAGAACTATTTGCTCCTGATGCTGAAATGGGCGTGTCATCCATCAACAATTCTGAAATAGCTTATTATAAAATAAGAAGCTATTTTGAGCGTCTGATGGCGTTGAATTATGACCGTGTCAATATCAGCTGGTACGATATTCACTATATCAGTGATCTTGAAAGACAGCCTGACGGCAGGTATGTTGGTGTTATCACGGTATATCAGAGATTCGAGGGTACTTCGCAGGAAGCGGGATTGAATTACAGAGACACAACCAAGAAAGACATCACTATCTACGTCGAGAAGAAACAAACTCAAATTGCCGGAAGAACGGTTGAATTTTGGGACGTTATGCTAGGTGATGTAAGAGTGACTGAAACTTCCGCATGAGAATAAAAATTGTTATCATTATATTACTTATTACATCCATTCAAAGTGTGTCGGGGCAGGTTTTATCCAGCTCCGGCAGGCTTGTGGATGATGGCAGATTTGCAGCATCCACAAAGCAGGTTAACCAATTTTTCAGAAGATTTAATGCAGAGGAGAGTAAAGAAGGAGATGTTAGGTATTATTCCGACAATGAAAATTATAGAAACCGGGAGCTGCGAAAGTCTTTTATCAATATCCTTTTTGATAATGAAACCTCTGATATCCCGGTAGAACTTAAAAGAGAGTTTCTAAACACAGTGATTTCAGAGTCTTACCCCCAATTCCTCGCTTTCCATGGTGGGGATTGGTTTGCTGAAGCTTCCACGGTATTTTCTTATGGTGGTCGATCTCAGGAAGTAACTTTATTTTTGAAACTTCAACCCGAGGGATTGGGTCATGAATGGGTTATTGATAATGTGGTTTTTAAGCCATTTACGGTTGCTTTCGATAAGCCAAAAGGCGATCAAAAGAAGTTTCTTCATCCATTGAGCCATGAGTTGGGTTTTATGAATTTACGGAGGGCCATTCAAGATGATCCCAAACCTGAATCCTATACCCCCACTGATTTTAAGCCGGATTACTTAACACTTTTCATTTTCGAAATTAAGAAAGGAAATTTAAAATTTGAAACGGTAAAAGATGTAAAGTATCATTTTTTTCAGATAGATAAATGGTACTTTGAGTTGTCACAATTCAACAGGCCCGGCTTTAATACAGGCTGGTTGATTTCCAATTTGGTTAAACTTGGGAAAGGAGATCGAGACATCATTATGAACTATATTTATGATCGTAAGTAGATTACTAGTTTTAATAGTTTTGGGTTTCCTATTGGGGATTACCCAGGGAAGAGGACAGGACATTGGGGAGTATAACAAGCAAGAAATTAAGGAACTCACCCAGCAGGTGGAGGATCAAATTAGATTTTTGGAGTATTTTCTCAACACAATTGGAAGTAAGGAAACCTCTGCCAGAGACAAAGATGTAATCATCAGAGAAAGTTATAAGAAAATATTCAGAGATAACTTGGTGCAGGTAGAAGACGACCTCTTGCTAGATAGAAAAGTTATTACAAATAAGAATATTACCGCTTATTTAAAGGACGTGGAATTTTTTTTCAAGAATGCAAAATTCCAGTTTAAGGTTAGGGAAATCAAACCAAAACTTACTGAGAATAAAGATTTGTTTTTTGAGGTTTCGCTTGACAGGACACTTACCGCAGTGGGAATAAACAATGAAGCCATTAGCAATACCAAGCAGCGGTTTATAGAGATTAACTTGGATAGAAATTCTAAGGAACTCAAAATTGCCAGTATGTACACGACCAAATTGAGTAGAGACGAAGAGCTGTTGGAATGGTGGTCAACACTTTCGTATGAGTGGGAAAACATTTTTAGGGAAAAATATAAACTTGAAACCGATAGTATCACGGTCGATGAACTGTATAGAATTAGTACGCTAGATACCTTAGACCTGTCTGGAAACCAGCTAATTATTGATCTTAATCCAATTCAT
Source organism: Cytophagales bacterium (assembly GCA_038209145.1). Taxonomy (GTDB): domain Bacteria; phylum Bacteroidota; class Bacteroidia; order Cytophagales; family Cyclobacteriaceae; genus Lunatibacter. The sequence goes on from JBBQXZ010000006.1 coordinate 7,144, forward strand.
GTACTTAATGACTTGAAGTACCTGGATATCAGCAGTACAAACATTAGAGAACTGAATCCAGTAAGCAACGTCACCTTTCTAACCTACCTGGATATTTCCAACACTCCCACACAAGACATTCAATTTATTAAATATTCGGAGAGGCTGGTTTATCTAAATATATCAAACACCGGGGTAAAAGAGATAGATGGTCTTTTGAATCTTAAAAACCTCAAGCACCTTCAACTTGCCAAAACGCAACTTGCTAGTTTTGGCGTGTTAAACAGTTTCAAGGAATTGGAAATATTGGATGTGGAGGAAAGTGGAATCAACAATGTTGAAAATATCCGTGAACTCTCCAAACTAAAAGTCCTTAATCTAAAAGGTAATTTCCTAATAAATTTTGGATTCTTGTCTGAATTGTCCAGTTTGGAGGAAATAAATTTGGAAGAAACAAACATTCTTGATCTGACCCCGCTCGCTGATCTTAAGAAATTGTGGCGTGTAAATATCAACAGTACGGAAGTAAGTCAGATTACCCCGTTGAGCGGTTCTCCTAATCTGCGTAGAATCTATGCAGACCGAACCAGTATTACTGAGGAGATGGCGGATAGTTTTTCAAGGATTAACCGAAGAATTTTGCTTATCCACAACGTGGAAAATTTGCAAACCTGGTGGGAAACCTTACCGGATGGCTGGAATACCGTTCTTTCTAAAATTTATCCCAAAGTTGATTTCAGCAAACCTTCGGTAGAGGAGCTTTCTGAATTGGTAGGTATAGATTCTTTAAATCTCTCGGGAAGTGAAGTGGTTAGTTTGAGACCTGCTCTTAAATTCAAAAAAGCCATATTTCTGGCTATAGACAATACAGGTGTACAGGATCTATCTCCATTAGCTGAAATGAAAACCTTGCTAACCATAAAAGCCAACGAAACACAATTTACCAATCTTGAAGCGTTGGGTGAATTATCAGCATTAGAATTTTTATATTTGAATAACTCCAAAATTGAATCGATCGATCCAATAAAGTCATTGGTCAAGCTAAAACACCTTGATGTTGATGAAACGGATGTACCCGCTTGGGACATTATGGAACTTACCAGAATCCTACCCGAGACCACCGTTATTTTTCGATCCGAGGAGCTTTCTTCATGGTGGGATGGATTGGATGATATTTGGAAGGGCATCTTAAACGAACAGTTTGAATTATCCGAAAATCCTTCAACCGACGAACTTCATCGAATGACCTCAGATAGGATCCTAACGGTGAAAAATGTTGACATCTTAAACTTAGAACCACTGTTGATTTTTTTCAACCTTCAACAGTTAACAGTGGAAAATGTACCCTTACAGGATATTTCTGCCTTATCCAGAATGGAAAGCATAAAGACCCTAAAACTATCACAAGCTCCTATCCGAGATCTTATCTCTTTGTCGGCGCTTTCTGGTCTTGAATCTTTGGATCTGTCAAATACCGGTGTTGAAGATCTTCAGCCTTTGGCTAAATTGAACCGACTCAAGCTCCTCAATTTGTCCGGAACCAATGTGGTCAAATTAAGAGGCTTAGAAGCACTTTTTGACCTGAGAGAATTGGATATTGCGAGTACCAACGTCAGAAATATTAAACAAATCATGCACTTGGTCAATCTTGAAAAACTAATCTGTTTTAATACTAAGATTGGTAGAAGATCTGTTGAAAACTTTAAGAAAGCAAATCCCAACTGTGATGTTAGGTACTATTGATAAAGCGGTCTTTCAGTTTCCAAAGAATCGTCAGAAATAAAAAAAGCCTTCGGTATTTAAACGAAGGCCTTTTTTTATGAACATTGGTTTGGATTTATTTCAAAAATGAAGTAAGCATCCAATGGTGTAATTCCAGATTTTTAATAAAGGAAATCAACATATCTTCAGTTGCCTGATCTCCCAATCCAGCTACTTTTTCTGCACATTCATTCATGTTATCCACCAGAATCTGAAAATCCTTCAGAATTTCTTCGACCATTTCCCTGGATTTAAGATCCGTGCTCACTTCCTTGATGGCGGAATGATCCAGGTAATCCTTCATCAGGCTTAATGGCTTCATACCGAAGACTCGGATCCTCTCGGCAATTAAATCAATATTGCCGAATGCCTCAGTGTAAAGTTCCTCGAACTTATTATGCAATTCAAAGAAATCTCCGCCGGTTACATTCCAGTGGAAATTTCGCAATTTTTGGTAGTGCACGTGGTAATTCGCCAGGAGCTGGTTAAGCGATGAAACAATTTTCTCCGATTCGTCTTTGTTATATCCCAATTTTTTGTATGCTTTTTTTTCAGAAACGCTCATATTGTTAACGGTAGTAGTTAAAAATTTAATTTAGATTACACAATTTGACTTTTACTAAACTTGTAACCAAAATTTTCTCAAATTGGTTTTTTATTGTGAAGTTTTTAAGATTATAGAAAGCACAAATGGTGCCAGTGTTTTACTTATGTAGGACTAAATAGAGGCTTAGCCTTAGTACCTGACCCATATTTTCACAGCGGTAAAAGTCATTGGACTTGTAATGTCTCGCCAGATCATTTTTCAGCGATGCCGTATTTTCAGGTGTTGAGATGGTGTCAGATTCCATACTGACCAATATATCCTCAATTTCCTTTGGCGAGGATTTGAGTCTTGTGGCAATCAGTGCCCTTTCTTCCCGCTGATACTGGGCCATGGATTCCGGAGTAATGTGTCTAATTCCCAGTTGGATTAAGACATTGTTTTGCTTAAAATATTGGGGAAGATAAATAGACTTTTTGCCTTCGTAGGATTGCTGGTCAAAGTCTATAGCCCTGATTCGATAGTGCGTTTCCTCAAAATCCGGCGTGACATCAATTACAAAATTGGATGAGTGCATGTCTCCCAATAAACGGACAAAACAACGCTCATTGAACTTCACAAATTCTTTGGATAATCGGATCGGATTAAGCAACCCATCGTGCATGTGTTGCTTCATAAACTGATCAGCGGGTATTCCTGCTATATGTTCTTCTATGAGGGAATCCCTATACACCAGGTAACTTATCCTATTTGGAGACAACAGATGCTCTAGTTCCAGGCCATAAACGCGTGAGGCGTCTGCGTTTTTGATGTAGAAATAGTCAAAATTATCATTTATGCGGTTTACGATTCTTACTCGAAATGGCTGGGTATTTCCATAAATACAAAGGTCAATTCGATCTACGTACAGATGTTGCATGACGGTCATATCGCCGTCAGCTTTTAGCAAGGCGTAGATTTTTTTTACCTTAAGGTGAATGTCATTGCGGTCTGATTCATCATAAAATACCGTCTCCCACAGCGTGTCATTGCCTTTGGAGTCATACAAGGCGATGGAACCGCTGTATCTCAGGAGGTCCTTGTAGTGGATGGGAATATCTACCTCCCGTCCGTAATTTTTCAGGTAGTTCCTTAGATTGGGACTAATTGGATATACGGTCTTTTTTTTGCTAATGATAGCCATGATAGGTACATTATCCTACTTCTTGTATCAGTTTCATTTCTTTCTTTAGCTTTCTGTCAAACAGAAAAGGTCCAAATGGCAATACAGCCGCTCCCAAAGCAAATACAGCTCTCACGAAAGGCCAGCGCAATTTTCGCGAGGTAGGAAATAGGATAAATATATATCCGATAAACAAAGCCCCATGGATCCAACCTACATAGGTAACCATGACAGGGAGGTCAAAAATCCACTTTAAGGGCATGGCAATGAAGACCAATACCACCATGGAAATTCCTTCTGTGATACTTATGAATCGGAACCGATTGAGAATCTGTAATTTTTCTTCTTTAGTCATGGTTAAGATTTTATATCAAATAGGACCTGTAAGGCTGTCCATAATTTTATTTTTAGGGGCTTATTAGCCTCTAGTTCTTTCAAGTCATCGGCAAAGAGGCAACTATAATCCTCTGAAATAATGACATAATCTCCCTTCCTTATTTGCATGATCGAATGGTTCAATCTGCCAAAGATAAGCATGTTCCGCGGGTTTAATCGGGTTATGCTATCTGGGTGTCCATTTAAAAGAGCTGCTTCTGAAAGTAGGGCGATATCTTTTAAGGAATGGTTGACTGCTTTCAGAATATTCATCAAAAAAGTCTGGGATGCCTCTGAAAGTTCACTTCCCTGATAAAGGACTAGCAGGCCTTTCTGAAAGTTCCCCTCATAAGAAGCTATGTCCAATTCCGGAATATCATTTTCTTCCCTGTTTGGATCGGAAGGGACCTCTTCTGATGACAATGATACGTTGACGGAGGCAGATATATCAGGTACACCAGTGAGCAACTGCTCAGAAATTTTCTCGGGTATAAGGAGGATAGGTTCCGTAAGGAACAAACTGATTTCTTTTAGATTCATTTCCGATAGCTTACGCCGAAATAGATAGAAGGGTTATTTATGGGGTTTTTGGGGAATGGTCGATGGTGAAAATGGATTTAAGTTCCGAAGCTTCATCTGGCTTCATCCGATTGGCAAGGACAAGACGAAGTTGACGCCTCCTCAGTGCACCTTCATACAACGCTTGTTCTTCGGCGGAATCGGGTTTAAGAATTGGGACAGGGACAGGCTTGCCTGCCTTGTCTACAGCTACGAAGGTAAAAAATGCCCTATGGGTGGAAAGCCGCTTACCTGCGGGAATATCCTCCGCATAAACTTCAATAAAAACTTCCATTGATGTGGTGAAGGCCCGCGTCACCTGGGCATTTAACGTTACTACGTTACCCAATGCAATGGGATTTTTAAAGGAGATGTTATCTACCGACGCAGTGACTACAATGCTGTTGGAATGCCGCTGTGCAGAGATAGCAGCCACCACATCCATCCAATGCATCAATTCGCCCCCCATCAAGTTGTTTAAGGTGTTGGTATCGTTGGGGAGGACCATTTCAGTCATGGTTGCCCTGGATTGGTTTACAAATTTTTCTACTTTCATAGGGTTAAGGTAATCTTTTGGCGTACTATTGTCACTTGGTGGCCTTGTTCCATCCCTCCTCTCCCAGTAATGGGACGAAAGAAAAGTTGTCAAAAGATTCCTGTTGGATTTGTTTGACAGACTTCTTGGTGAGACACAACATTTTTTGGGTATCCCTATCGCCAACGGGAATTACCAATTTACCGCCTATTGCCAATTGTTGAAGTAGGGCTTTTGGTACCACTGGTGCACCGGCTGTTACGATTATTTTGTCAAAGGGTGACTTGTCCGGTAGTCCAAGGCTCCCGTCTCCACAATGATGCCGGATTCGAATTCCAAGTTTGGGCAAGAATTTTTTGGCCGAATCGAATAGTTTATGATTATATTCTATGCTGTGAACCTGTGCGCCCATCAGATACAAAATACCGGCCTGATATCCCGATCCTGTCCCTATCTCCAATACTTTATCACCGGAAGATATGTCTAACAGCGAGGTCTGAAAGGCCACTGTGTAGGGTTGGGAAATGGTTTGACCTTCGCCAATGGGAAAAGCCTTGTCCTCATAAGCATGACTTGCCAAGGCACTGTCGAAAAAAAAATGCCTGGGCAAGGTATTCATAGCTTCCAGCACCGAATGATTGGTAATACCTTTTTTTTTGAGTAGGTCTATCAGTGACTTTCGTTGGCCTTTATGTATATAGGAGTCTTCCAGTTTTAGCATCAATCGTCAAAATACGCCAGCATGAGTCTACAATTCTACTAAGTTAAGGCTAATTTTGGGGTTAATACCAATAAAACCAACAATATTAGCAGGTCTTGAGTTGCTAGTAGATACCAAGAAAACTATGTTCACAGGAATCATTGAATCGCTGGGAGTCATCAAATCCATTCAGCCAGAAGGAACTAACATTCATTTTGATATCAGTTCGCCAATATCCCACGAACTGCGGATAGATCAGTCGGTAAGTCATAACGGGGTATGCCTGACCGTCGTGGAAACTTCGTCTGATCAGTACAGGGTAACGGCCATTGATGAAACGCTTCAAAAGTCCAGCCTAAAGGACTGGCGGGTTGGAGATAAAGTAAATCTGGAACGATGCATGCCTGCCAATGGAAGATTTGATGGACATATCGTGCAGGGACATGTGGACCAAACAGGTGAATTGATCCGGCTAGATGAGAAGGACGGAAGTTGGCTTTTTGATTTTAGGTATGATGACAGGCTTGGAAATGTTACGGTGGAGAAAGGTTCCATCACCGTAAACGGTACAAGTCTTACTTGCTTTAACTCCCGGAAAGGCGGCTTTACGGTTGCCATCATCCCATATACATATACCCACACGGTATTTCACCAATTGGAGGTAGGAGATATCGTCAATTTGGAATTTGATATTGTAGGCAAATACATCCAACGGATGATCAAAGGATATGAATAGTTATATGGGATTTTTCGATTCAGGCCTTTTTTCGGTTAATTGTCTGAGCCACTTCACCAGGGAGAAAGTGATCCATCCTGAAGCAATGCCAACCAATGCACCCACTAATATGTCCATAGGGTAATGAACGCCCAAATAAATCCTGGTGTAGGCAATTATACCAGCCCATAGAAATAGCCACCCCATTGCTTTGATTTTTCCTCTAAAGATCAAAAACATGTAGGAAGCAACAGCGAAGGTATTGGAGGCATGTGAGGAAGCAAATCCAAATTTGCCCCCACAGCCGGCATAGGTATGAATCATTCCTTCCCAGCGTGGATCATGGCATGGTCGGAGTCTTTCAAAATAGGGTTTCATAAAGTCGGACGTGAACTTGTCGGCAAGCAATATGAGCAATACCATAAATCCGACATACCAAAAGCCCGTGACGCCATGGGATTTGAAGATTAAATAAATCAAGAAGGCATAAAGAGGAATCCATATATAGGTACCTGTCAGGGTTTTCATCACCGGATCCATCCAGTCCAGACGTTGGGCATTCAAATATAGAAACAAAGATTCATCCCACTTTTTTATTTCTGTCATCATGGCGCAAAGGTCAACCAATTCAGGCCTTTTTTTAAATGACTTTGGGTATAGGCTTCTTTTGAACCTTCCGCAGGCACATGGTTGTATTCCCACTGGGCCTGCGGAGGCATGCTCATCAATATACTCTCCGTACGTCCATTGGTGTCCAGACCAAACTTGGTGCCTGCATCCCATACAAGGTTGAATTCTACATACCTGCCCCGCCGGATTGCCTGCCATTCTTTTTCTTGTGGTCCGTAAGGTAAGGTGGCATTTTTATTCATAAAATAGGTATAAATCTTTGGAAACAAGAACCCTACTTCTTTCACAAATTCAAATAATCTGTCGAAAGGCATGTCGCTGTCGGCTTTTAGCCGATCAAAAAAGATCCCTCCAATTCCCCTGGTTTCCTGCCTGTGTCGGATAAAAAAATAGTCATCGGCCCATTGCTTAAATTTGGAATAATAAGTGGGGTGGAATCTGTCACATAGGTTTTTCAAGGCCTGATGAAAATATTTCGCATCTGAGGGATCGATATAATGTGGTGTCAAGTCTATTCCTCCACCAAACCAATACGCTCCGTTGCTCATTTCGAAGTAACGGATGTTCATGTGAATGATGGGTATCATGGGGTTGTCCGGATGGATGACAATGGATACTCCGGTTGCGAAGAAATCTGCCTTCTCCAGCTGGAGTTTTTGAAGGATTTTATCAGGAGTGGGGCCATGCACGGCCGAAAATGCGACCCCACCTTTTGCAATTATGTTGCCTTCTGAGAGAATGTTGGTAATCCCGCCCCCACCTTCTTGACGTGTCCAGCTATCTTTTACAAATTTCCCTTTTCCATCTGCCTGCTCCAATGCGTCACAGATATGCGCCTGAATAGCCTGAAAGTCTGCTGCAATTTTTTCTTTACTGATCATAATTGTTCTCTGATTTCTCCTTTTTGACTGACACTATTAAAAAGGATATCCAATACCTATATTAAAAACCTGCTGTCCTTTTTCACCCAAGGGCCTGTTAAAGGTCAATTTATCCAAGATAAACCGTTCCCCTTCCGGTCGGGCAGGATCGTATGCCTTGATTCCCATGTCGAGCCTCAAAACCAAAAAATCAAAATCCATCCGTAATCCCAACCCGGTTCCTACTGCTATTTCTTTGTAAAATCGGTCAACTCTAAATTCCGTTCCTTCCCTGCTTGGATCTACCTCAAAATTCCATGTATTTCCCGCATCAACAAATATTGCCCCGTCAAAATAACCGAAGAGTTTTCGCCTGTATTCAAACATCGCTTCAAGGAGGATCTCCCCAGGCTGTTCGAATCGATAGTCAAACGTTCCATCCTCTCTCAATTCGGGAGTGAACGAGCCAGGCCCCAGCCGTCGTGGCTGCCAGGCACGGATACTGGTGCTTCCTCCGGCAAAGAAATATTTCTCGTAAGGGAGGACACCTCCGCTGATTCCATACGGTTTGGCTAGTCCTACGTTGATGCGATAGGCATAAGTGCTACGGGTATTTATAGGCAAATACCTCCTGAAATCAGATTGGAACTTGAGAAATTGAAAATACTTCAAACTTCGATCTTCCGTAAAGACGGGATTTACAAAATTGAGCGTTGTACCCCCACTTTCCACAAATATCCGCCAAAGTGAGGCACGGTTTTTCTGATTAAGCCCGTACTGGTTGAAATTAATGATGACCTGACCCGAAATGCTGCTCACAAAGGATGGTAAAAATGAATTGATCAAATTGTTGCCTTGATTTTGAAGATCTTCAAGTCTTTCTTGAAATAAAGGGTCCAATGATGATCGGATCAAATTGGCGTCTAAAAGGCTTAGGGAAAATTGTTGCCTCATATTTCGGGTTCCCCAGTTGTAGGCTAGGATGGTGTTTAGGGCATCCCTTATATATTCCGGCCGGTTTACATAGCTGTAGCCTAAAAGGGCTCTTGTTCGCGGATTGTATCTACCAAACTTTTCGAGGGTGCCAAAATTGAATGGGATTAAAAACTGGGGGAAAATTACTGAACCTGATGCACTTAATTCCCTACTTCGGAACACCCCGCCTTCCGTGGTGGCAGATGCTACCCCTTCTAGGCCTGCCCGAAAGTTGAATTCGAAGATTTCTAAGCCCCGGAATAAATTTCGGTTTCTCAGGGAGTGGCTGAAGAAAGGACCTGGAAGCTGCTCGGTCACACTCGCCCCCAATTGATTTGTTATCTGGAATTTTTGGTTGGGACGAGTAAATATTTTTGTCGTCAGCGATGTACCGAGTGTATCAAAGGAGATGTTGACTATTCTAAAAATATCCAAATTCGCCAGCTGCCGTTGGGTCTCAATCATATCATTGCGGTTGTAGAGGTCGTCTTTTTGCAAAAATATCCTTGAATTGATAATCCTTTCGGCATACTTGTCACTATACATTTGATACTGAATGCCCTCAAATTTTCTGTCGACCTTTTCGTCTTGGATGGCATCTGTGGGACTTGATATAGTAACCAAAATAGAATCAATCGTATAAATGGGATGAGAGGTGCCTGAGGCAGGAAGACGGATGAACTGCTCAACGGAAACAGTTTTGGCTATAGAGTCCTTAAAGACATTAAATTCCACATAGGATTTTGAAAAGGTGTAATAACCGTTGTCTTTGAGTATATCTTCGACACGTTGCCTTTCCAGAGACAGATCATTTTGGGCATATCGGTTTCCTTTTTTGACAGGAGACTTTTGATTTTGAGATGAAAGTAGCTCCGATACGGCACTGTCCACCGTTTGGATAGATACAGAATCTATCAAATAAGGACTATTCTCTTCAATAGAATAGGTTATACGCACCTTTTGCTTCTTTTTTTGAATGGATGCTTCCGATGTGGCCTCGAAGAAACCATTGTTTTTAAGGTAAAAATCGATTTGACGTAGAGATTCGGTTGTTTTTACACTGTCATAGATCATGCGTGGATTTCCTGTCCGCATAAACCAGTTTCCATAGGTGATTTTTTTATCCAAGGTTGAAAGGTTAGACATTACTTTATTATACCGACGGACTAATTTTCGGTTCGTGCTTTGTTCGATCTTCGCCTGCAGCCCCACTCTCTCCCCATCCCATTCCTCTTTTTTGGCAATTAATTTTTCTTTATCATAGGAAAGTTGGCCAAATTGATAAAGAAAAACACCCGGGGAAAAATTAAAAATCGGGATCCTGGTATTTGGTTTTTGTTGGATAAGGTTCTTAATGGCATCTGAATCACTCTTATTTACTCCATCCACCTCTACATCATAGACGATGTATTGGTCTTCGGGAAGGTTTCGGGTAAGTGAACATCCCGATATAAAAAGGATGCAAAGTATAAAATTTATATATTTGGTTTTATTCACTTCAACATTTCCGGCTAATGCTAAGCAAAAATACGCTTAAGTTTATAAAATCCTTGCACCAAAAAAAATTCCGCAAGCAGGAACAGTCATTTTTTGTAGAAGGATCAAAAAATGTAACGGAATTACTTCAATCAGATTTTGAAATTACCCATTTACTTTTCACACCTAAATTTGGTTCTGCACATATGGACTTAATCAAGAAGTATTCGGGAGACATGGTTGAGGTAAGTGAACAAGTCTTGGAAAGTCTGGGGGCATTCAAATCAAATTCAGATGCGCTCGCTGTGGCCAAGATGAAGCAGGAAATCCACTTTTCGGTTCAGCCGGGCGAACTGATTCTTGCGCTCGATGATGTCCGCGATCCGGGTAACTTGGGGACCATTCTACGGATAGCAGACTGGTACGGAATTTCGAAAATGATCCTGTCACCCCAGACTGCAGACTTTTATAATCCCAAAGTACTGCAGGCCAGTATGGGATCGTTTACAAGGATTAAGTTTTTCTACCAACAACTTTCGGAATTTCTGGCCAATACTTCTAATATCCCCGTTTATGGAGCCTTTTTGGATGGTGAAAATATTCATCATGCCCAGCTTACCACAGATGGCATTATTGTCATGGGAAATGAATCTCAGGGTATTTCATCGGAAGTAGCAAGAGGCATAGACCGTAAAATATCCATTCCCGCCTTCGGCAACGCCGAATCACTGAACGTAGCTATCGCCACAGCCATTATTTGTGATAATTTCAGGAGAGGTCATTCCTGATTTCTCACTTCAATTTGCTCAAAGAGCTATTGGTTTAATTGAAAATGATCCGGTGTTTTTGGAAGCAAATCAGGCACTATAAAAAAGATGTGTCATCCGCGGCCTCTTCGGTTAACTTTAGCGCAAGTGATTCACCCAAATACCTGTCTATCAAACCGTGCCCAATGTAAAGTACAGGTGTCAAAAGGATCGCCACGGAGAATTTATAGATGTAGTTGACGATGCCTACGGCGATAACTTGCTCGATAGACCAATTGCCGAATAGGTAAAAGGCAATGCCCAAGACTACGAATGAATCTACAAACTGGGAAACAAGAGTCGATCCGGTAGCCCGAAGCCAGATCATTTTCGGTCCGGTAATTTTTCGCAGCTTTTGGAATATATAGACGTCTAAGAGTTGTCCGATCAAAAAGGCCACCAAGGAACCCAGGATGATCCCCAATCCCTGTTGAAATATGGTGTTGAAGGCATAATCGATATTGAAAGGATTCCCATACTTGTCTAGGGAATTTACCTCAAGCCAGAAGGCAGCAGGAGGCAGCTGAGTGACGAGAAGGATTATAATAAAAACATATCCAATAAACCCAGCAGTGATAAAACTTATTTTTCGGACACCTTTTTTCCCAAAATATTCATTGATAATATCTGTCGTGATGAATACAATAGGCCAAATAACCGCTCCTGCCGTAAGGTTAAAATCCAATGCATAATCGCCAAAAAAAACCCAATTGACAGGCGAAATCCCAAGGGTCAATTCTCCGGAAAATATTTTGACACCGATGATTTCTGCCAGGATGGCATTGGTTAGAAAGATTCCCGACAAGATTATAAAAAGATTCGTCTTCTTGGATTGGTAGACTTTTGCGGCTGTTTCCATTACTGAATGGTATAGGTTTCTCCCTCTTCACTTAATTGGGTATTTTCAAATACGTCCCTCGCTTCCAAAAGCAAGGGTTGTAAATCCATGTATCGGCCTGAATAATGGCCAATTAGCAATTCTTTTACCCCAGCCTCAAGCGCAATACCAGCGGCTTGCCGAGCGGTACTGTGCATCGTGGAAAGTGCCCGATGCGCTTCCATTTCCATAAAGGTGGCCTCATGGTACAATAAATCCGCACCGGAAATGTAGGGGATCAACTCCAAATCAAAAACGGTATCAGAACAGAAGGCATACCGTCTGGGGGCAATGGGCGAATGACAAAATTGCTCTTGGGAAAAGCGCACCAGTCCCAAATCGTCGTAGATATCTTTCCCTTGGAGAAGTTTGTGAATAGAAGAAATGTCCAGTTTTGCTTCCACAATTTTTTCTTTGATCAGTTTACGGGGGCGCATCTTTTCCTCAAACGAAAAACCCGTGCAAGTTATCCGATGTTTGAGTGGAAAACTAAAGATCCGAATATTTTCCAGTTCCACGAGTAATTTTTTCCCATCCTGTGAGGTCTCGTTGAAATATAGCGGAAATTTTAAAAAAGTACGGGAATGCCTTAATTGGATCGTAATGATTTCATCAAGTCCTTTTGGACCATAAATATACAGAGGCCGGATTCGATTATTGAGGTGATATGAGGAAATAAGCCCCATCAACCCCAGATAATGATCCCCATGTAAATGGGAGATAAAGATGTGGTCTATCCGGGAAAACTTCACTTTATATCTTCTCAGCTGATGTTGGGTACCTTCTCCACAATCAACCAAAAAAGAAATCCTCCCAAAAGCAACATACTGGGAGGTTTGATTTCTTCCATGAGCTGGGATTGCGGAATTAACGCCTAAAATAGTGACCTGAAAATCCAATTTATTCCAAATCTTCTTCCTCTTCCCCGTTATCAATTTCATGAATAAAAATAGCTTCTGCTGCTTCTTCCAATCCATCAACTACTTTAAGCACTTTGTCCAGCATGGAAATTTTTATCAATTTCATGACATGTTCCTGTAGTGAAGCAATGACGAATATGCCGCCTTCTTCTCCAAATGTACGATTCCCAACCAATAAGGCACTGAGCCCACTTGAGTCTGTATATTTTACCTGGCTCATATCCAGAATTAGGTTTGTATATCCTTCTGCATGCACAGTCAACAGTTCGGATTTGAGCTGCGGGGAAATTCCCGTATCCAATTTTTCCTCCAACAAGGTGAAAATTACGTACTGTTCTTTTTTATCTACTGTATATTTCATAGCGCATCAACAAGTTATCTTTTAAGCAGGTACAAATGTACGAAAATTTACATATTGGCCTCAATGGAATTTTTTATCCGTTCTTCCATCGACAGGGCAGACCGCTTCTCAAAGGGTTTCCCCGTTATCTGTTCGAACAATTCAATGTATCTTTCGGAAATCCCAAAAATGATTTCAGCAGACATTTCTGGAATAGTTTGTCCCGCTTTACCTTGAAAACCATTGTCGATTAGCCACTGCCTCACAAATTCTTTGGAAAGCTGCTTTTGAGATTCATTGTTCCGTTGCCGCCCTTCATATCCTTCGGCGTAGAAATAACGGGAAGAGTCGGGCGTATGGATTTCATCTATAAGCATTATCTTTCCTTCATAGGTGCCGAATTCATATTTGGTGTCTACCAGGATCAGACCCTTTTTGTGAGCCATTTCAGTACCGGCCTGATACAATGCCCGCGTATATTTCTCAAGCAGTTCGTATTCTTCTTCCCCAACAATTCCTTTGGCTAAAACTTCTTCTCTGGAAATATCCTCATCATGACCCTCATCGGCCTTGGTGGTAGGGGTGATGATAGGTTCCGGCAACCTGTCATTTTCTTTGAGACCCTCAGGGAGAATGACCCCGCAAAGGATCCGTTTCCCTTCCCGATAGGTTCTCCAAGCATGTCCCGCCAAATACCCCCGGATGACCATTTCGACTTTGAAAGGTTCGCATCTCCACCCAATAGTGACATTGGGATCAGGAGAATCAATGACCCAGTTGGGAACGACATCTTTTGTGGCATTCAAAAAATGAAATGCAAGCTGGTTGAGAACCTGTCCTTTGTAAGGGATCGGGTGGGGAAGAACTACATCAAATGCCGAAATCCTGTCAGAAGCTACTACAGCCAGTTTTTTGTCGAAAATATAAACGTCCCTTACTTTTCCTCTATAAAAATCAATTTGATTTGAAAATCGAAAATTTGTTTCGGGTAGTCCTGAATTCATAGCTAGTATATTGGTAGGCACAAACATAAAAACAATGGAAGTTTATTCAGTGGTTTGTTGGGATTTATTATGGATTTTTTCTTTCGTAATCCTTCCTCGTTGATACGTTCTTTCCAAGTGGATTTCTCCAACTTCAGTAAGGCTGACATAGGTGCCGTCAAGCTCACCATACTTGTAGGGTATTTTCTCTTTTAACTGACCGGAGGCATAATATGTTTTTATTTCCCCATGAAGCAGGCCTTCCAGATAGGAGGACCTTTGAATTAAATTTCCCCCATCATCAAATATTTCTGATAGGGTTGACTGTCCTTTGTTATTGTGAACAATTCTCCTTTTCAATTTTCCGTTTTCATGAAACGTCCTTGTTTCTCCTACAGGCTTCCCGTTTTTAAAGCGGGATTCTTCTTCCATGCTCCCATCTCCCCAATAGGTAGCAAATTTGCCATCAGGTTCCCCTTTTTTATATTGACCTTTTTTCTCGACACTGCCATCTTCAAAATAGGCAACGGATAGACCGTGTTTTACCCCGCGGAAATAGGAAATCTGAGATGAAATCTCACCAGTTGTAAAATAGGTATACTCAATACCCTCCAAGACCCCTTTGGTATAAGTGGCTTTTTGAATCAAATTTCCACCAGGATCATATCTCAAGCGTTCACCGCTAAAAGCTCCGTTTTCGTAGGTCGCAGATTCCGATAATACCCCTGATGGGAAAAAGTCTTTAAATGTACCGTGGGGGACGTTGTTTTCAAAAAAGGTAATATTTCTTACCTCTCCGTCAGGATAGTATGCAGTAACCTCTCCTTCCAGTTGATCATTTTTATAAGTCGCTTTTTGAGCCAGCTCACCGGAGATGTGCCAAGAAAAAGCCTCCCCTTCACGCTGGTTGTCATGGTAATTAAGCAGCCGTAATGTATCCCTTGTGCCGAAGTTGTAATGGGCAAATTTACCTTCCTTTTTGCCTTGTGAAAGGTGTCCCACAAGGATCAGCTGACCACTTTCATCAAAGAACTCATAGGCGCCGTGAGGTAGCCCATTTTCAACGAAATAAGCTTCTTTGACCTTTAATTCTTCTTCATCATAATATGTGTATGCACGCTCTTGGCCAAAAAGAGGGGAGAGCAGTCCCGGAAACAAAAAGAGTAAGGCCAGGAACACACATTTGCCGTAATAACCTGCGGATATGAAACTCATGGATGAATAGGGGTTGTGCAAATCATGTCTCATTTACGATAGATTGGAGGATAAAGTTGTCCTGGGGGTACATTTCAGGGGTACTCAATAGCCAGGAGTATTCAATATAGCCGCTCAAGGACAATGGCAGAGGCTCCACCTCCTCCGTTGCAGATTCCCGCCACGCCAATCGTGCCATTGTTAGCCTGAAGAACACTGTACAAGGTTCCGGTAATGCGAGCTCCGGAGCAGCCAAGGGGGTGGCCTAAAGCTACTGCTCCTCCAAAGACATTCACCCGTTCCATATCCAGCCCCAGCAAGCGTTGATTTGCAATGGCGACAGCCGAAAAAGCCTCGTTTATTTCATAGAAGTCTACAGATTCAGGTGCCACACCTGCCAGCGCAAGGGCCTTGGGTATGGCCAAAGCTGGTGCAGTAGTAAACCACAAGGGGTCTTGAGCGGCATCGGCAAACCCCAAAATTTGGGCAATAGGGGTGATACCCATGGATTTGGCTTTTGATTTACTCATGAGTACCAAAGCGGCAGCGCCGTCATTTATGGTAGAGGCATTAGCGGCCGTTACCGTACCTTCCTTGCTAAATACAGGCTTGAGTAATCCTATTTTATCAAAGTTTACTTGGGTGTATTCTTCATCGGCTGATACGGTGGATATTTCTCCTTTTCTGCCGATGACTTCTACAGGTATCACTTCATTCTTGAAATATCCCGATTCCCAAGCCTTTGCGGCCCTTTTATACGAATTGACCGCATAGGCATCTTGTTCCTCCCGGCTGATATGCATGCTCTTGGCAGTGTTGTCAGCACAGTTTCCCATAGGGAAGTCATGGTAAGCTTCCATCAGTCCATCATGTGACAATCCGTCCACCAAGGTCGCATTGCCAAACTTATATCCGAACCGTGCTTTGGGTAAATAGAAAGGGACATTGCTCATGCTTTCCATGCCGCCAGCCACCAGGATATCCTGCTGTCCTGTCATGATGGCTTGCGCAGCCAACATGATGGCCTTCATACCGGAAGCACATACTTTGTTAACCGTCGTACACGGTACTTCATAGCCCAATCCCGCACCAATGGCCGCCTGTCTTGCCGGAGCTTGTCCGAGATTGGCCGACAACACATTTCCCATGTAAACCTCTTGGATTTGATTCGGCGAAAGCGTGGATTTCTCTATAGCAGCTCTGATGGCCTTGGCTCCTAAGTCTGTGGCAGAAAGGGATGCCAGTTTACCGCCAAAACTTCCAAGAGGGGTTCGGGCAATAGATACAATGCAGACTTCGTTCATGGAAGGATAGGTTGTGGAAAACAGAATTCTCAATTTGGTATTTTACCAGTCTGGTAAACCTCGCTGCGGTCGCTGTGTGGCTTTTTTGCGGTTTTGTTGGATATATTGCAATTCGTTACTGTTCATGGCATCGAGAATCTGAGCTGCCTGTTCGGGTGTTATGTTCATTTCTTGCAATCGCTGCTTGAGTTCTTCCATGGATTGATCCCGCTCGCTTAAGTCGCTTTCCTGGCTACTGGGTTCTTCTGTTGGTTCCTCCTGCTGGGATTTTTCTCCCCGTTTCTCCTCGGTTGCTTCGGATTCCTCAGCTCCATCTTCATCAGTCTGCTCTTCCCCTTCTCCATTCTCCTGTTCCTCACTCTCCTGCTCTTTTTTTTCCTGCTGCTCGGACTGATCTTGGTCTTGTTGCTGTTGTTCTTCTTTCTTCTGTTGGTCCTCCTGATCTTTCTGTAATTTTTCCAGCAAGGAGTTCAGTTTGGGATCGTTCGGATATTTCTCCAACCCCTCGGCCAGGATTTGACCGGTTCCAGGCAAATCCTCATTTACATATTGACGGGCCGCCCGGTTGAAGTAATCACTTTCTGATTGGGAATGTGATACCCCTGCCAAAAACAGGCTCAACTGAAAAGCGATAAAGATGATTTTATTTATCATTGATTTCTTGTACATCGGTCAAATATTGAATAAAATTTTGATAGTAGGCTACCGTTTCATCGATCTCCAATGCCCGCTGCATGGTTTCCAATGCCTCCTCAAACCGGTACTGGTCAACAAACCCATCGGCTTGAGCCTTCATCCTTTTGGCGTAGTTGGAAGGTTCTAATTTGTCTTGGTCCTCCTGATCTTTTTCCTCTTTATCCTTGTCCTCTTCATTCTCTTCCAGCCACCTACTCAGCAATTCGTAATTATAGCGGGCTGCTTCATTGTCCGGATTTTGAATGAGTGCTGATTTAAAGTGGGCCAATGCATCCTTGAGGTTGTTTTCTCTCCCCTCCAAGACCCCCATTTGATTGGCGGCAAATGAAGCGATTGTCTTATTTCCTGAAAGGAGAACCTCCTCATAAGTTTTCTTTGCTTCTTCCTCCTGACCGTTATTTTGATAGCTTAGGGCAAGATTGAATTTGACTTCGGGTGTACTGATTTCATATTCGGAGATAAGGGCCAGATGTTGCCGCACGGATTGCTCAAAGTCCGTTGCGATATATGCTTGTTCAGCCTGGAGGATGGCTTTGTTTTTCTTCCCGATTTTTTTCCACGAGGTTGGGACAAGTAGGAAAACAACCAATAGCGTTCTGGCGGGTAGCATCATAAAGGTGTGACTAAATTTGAATTCATAATCAAATGGACAACGTTTTCAATGGTAACATCACATCAATCATTGCCAACAGCAAGGCCGCTGAAAGAAAGAGAAAATATTTGTTGGCGGAGGCCTCCACCATTCGGCTGGCCATGACCGTTCCTTCCATCCTGTCTATTGCATTGATCAATTGTGGGATTTCTTGATTAATATCGCTTAGTTCAAAATAAGCACCGTCTGTTCTGTCGGATATTGATTTGAGATTTGTCGCATCCAGTCGGGTTACTGCCGGCCTGTTGGTCTGTGGATCCATGACTACGCTGTTTCCCCTTGGTATGCTGGTGCCATCTTCTGATCCCACTCCCAAGCTAAATACGCGGATGCCCTGTTCCAAAAGTTTGTCAAGCACCGATGGAAGATTCTCTCCAAAATCTTCTCCATCACTGATGAGGATGATTGCTTTTGAGGTTTCCTCTTGGTCGTTTTCATTTTGGAATTTCTGGTAGGCCATATTAAGGGCAGCAGCGATGTCTGTTCCGAAGTTGGGCACCAGACCTGTGTTTAGTCCATCCAAATGCAGCTGAATTACGTTTTGGTCAAAAGTAAGCGGACACTGGATAAATGCTTCTGAAGAAAAAATAATAATTCCAACACGGTCAGAGCTGAAGTTTTTGACAAGGTTTTTCATTTCAAATTTTACCCGTTGAAGGCGGCTGGGATTTATGTCTTGCGCATTCATGGACTGTGATAAATCTATGGCAATGAAAATATCTTTGCCTTCCTGTTTGATCTCTTTCAGTGAACTGCCTACAGATGGGCCTGTGAGTGCTATCAAGAACAGGAAAAAATAAGCCGTTCTCAAAAGACACTTCCAGATAAGCCTTCTTTTTTTTACGTGAAGCTTTTGGTTTATCCTCCAAAAACGGAGCAAATAAACCACATAGAGCAGGGTAAATAAAATCACCAAGGTGATTATCAAACTATTATTAGGATATGCCCAAATCATGTCATGAAATTAGTGAATTAAATGCAAAACGAAATGTATCTGGATTAATTATTGTTAAATCCGTATTTGTGGGGTCATCAATGGAAAATTGGAAAAGGAAACGTGCTAGATTTAATTATAGGTTTACTGAACTAGATTTAGCTGAAATTCGTATGAGTACAGAGTTATTCCCTTCATTGAGGGAACACCTAACCCAACTAGCTGGAATTCTATAGCAGAATCTTTTTGAAAAGGAATGTCACACATAATGAATAATCGATCATATAAAGTTGTTTGCAAATATTTTTTCCTGATAGCCTTAACCACCTTCTACCGAAATTCATCTTTTAGCCAGTCACAACCTGATAGAATTTCAGGAAGTTTAAAGGATAAAACCACCGATGAAGCCCTACCCGGAGCGAATGTCTATTGGTCTAATGCGATAGAAAAGGGGGTCACTACAGATGCTGACGGTACATTTTATATTCGCCCCATTGATTTGCCGGCAGAGTTGACCATTTCTTTTATTGGGTATACCACTTCCCTTCGAGTTATCACCGAAAAGGATTTGGGAAAAGACCTGAAATTCTTCCTAAATCCGGAGGCCCAATCCTTAGAGGAGTTCGTTGTCAACGAGGCCAGGGAAAACAGCAATGTGGTGAGTTTGGATATTGGAAAAAGTGTTTTGCCCATGGAGGTTCTCAAAAACATTCCCGCCTTATTTGGGGAAGTTGACCTTCTGAGAGGCATTCAGCTGTTACCTGGAGTAACCACGGCAGGAGAAGGCACCACGGGATTATTTGTACGCGGAGGTTCCGCCGACCAAAACCTGATAACTATAGACGGGGCGCCCATTTTCAATCCCTCCCATTTTTTTGGGTTTTTCTCCGTATTCAATCCGGATGCACTCAGCGATGTTGAGTTGTACAAAGGGCATATTCCCGCAAGATATGGGGGGAGACTTTCCTCCCTTATTGATATCTCATTAAAAGAAGGGAACACCAAGCGTATCCAAGGAGAAGGCGGAATCGGCAGCATCAGTTCCCGGTTAACTGTAGACGGTCCCTTA
Source organism: Cytophagales bacterium (assembly GCA_038209145.1). Lineage (GTDB taxonomy): Bacteria > Bacteroidota > Bacteroidia > Cytophagales > Cyclobacteriaceae > Lunatibacter. The sequence goes on from JBBQXZ010000006.1 coordinate 27,189, forward strand.
CTTTCAGACCAATCCTCCTTTATCCTATCTGGTAGAAGGACATACGCCGATATTTTTCTGGGGCTTTCACCAGATGAAAATATTCGAAACAATCAGCTTTATTTTTATGATCTAAGTGGCAAATTGACGTTTCGTATAAAAGACCGGGACAAAATTACAATATCTTCTTATTATGGTGCGGATTACCTGGGAACTAGTGGACAATTTGGTCTGGGATGGAATAACTGGATTTCTTCCCTGAACTGGACGAGATCCATCCGCAATGACCTGTTTCTGGATGTAAAGGCATATCACAGTTATTACAATTATTTAATTGCTTTCACAGACGAAGATATCGGTTTTGAATGGAGCAATAATTTTTCAGAATCCGGCATCCGGGGTGAAATCAATTGGGTGCCGAAAGAGAATCTTAGCCTCTATGCGGGAGCCCACAGTCAGCTCTATCATTTTTCACCGATTAATTTGGACTTGGCACCGGAGAGCAATCTGCAGTCCATAAATACAAATCCCAAAACAGGCTTTCTAAACAACCTCTTTATTCACGGAAATTATGACTTATCTCCTGTACTTTCGGTTGAGGGTGGATTGCGATGGAATCATTATCAACAGATTGGGAAAGGGGTAAACTACCTGTATGAAAATAATGAACCTGCCAGCGGAGTACTCGCAGATACGGTAAGTTTCGGTTTTGGTGAAAATATGCAGACCTATCAGGGACTTGAACCCAGATTGGCAGCAAGGTACCTGCTCAGCAAGAGCCTTTCCCTGAAAGCTGCTTACAACAGAAATTTTCAGTACATTCAGATCGCTTCAAACAACTCAGCCGGACTGCCAATAGACCGTTGGATGCCCGCCGGTAAGTATGTGAGTCCAATACGGAGCGATCAAGTATCCTTGGGAGTTTTTAAAAACCTCTCAAACAACCAGTTTGAGCTTTCCGTGGAGGGATATTACAAAGATTTTGACCAGATTATTGATCTGAAACAGGGAGCTGAAATATTATTTACCGACAATCTTGAAACCGAAATTCTGACAGGGGTGGGTTGGGCATACGGCGCGGAGTTTATGCTCAGAAAAAACCGGGGAAATACTACGGGCTGGTTAAGTTACACCTGGTCAAGGGTATTCCGGCAGATAGAAGGTATTAATGAGGACCAGCCTTTCAATCCCAGATTTGATCGTCCCCATGACGTAAGTTTGGTGTTGAACCATAAGATAAATAAACGGCTGGAATTTTCCGGAACCTTTGTTTACACCAGTGGCGTAGCAGTAACTTTTCCGGTAGGTTCCTATCTAGTCGACAATCAGCGGGTTCCGCTGTATGGACCCCGTCGAAATGAGGACAGGTTTCCTGACTATCACCGCATGGACCTTTCCGTGAATTTGAAAAACCGGGATAGGGGCCGTTGGTGGAAAGGTAGCTGGAACTTCAGTGTTTATAATGTATATAATCGAAAAAACCCTTTTTCCTACCAATTTACCGATATCCTTAACAACGATTTCAGGGTAGAACCAGGTCCTGAGGATGAAATTACCTCCTCTAGGCCGGGGGTTGTCATGACTTACTTGTTTGGTATTTTGCCATCTGTTACCTATAACTTTGAATTTTAATATGAAAAAGTATCTTTACTTGCACGTGTTTATTCTATCCGGCCTTTTTTCCTGCCAGGAAGAAGTGCAATTGGAATTAAAAAACATGGAAAAGATTCCAGTGATAGAGGGAATCTGGACGAATCGTATCAGTGCAAATAAAGTGGTAGTGACGCAAAGTAGGGATTATTATGACACACTGGCCAACGAAACTGTATCCGATGCGGGTGTGTCGATTACCAACCTCCTTACTGGAGACCGAATAAGATTTATGTATGTAGCTAATCTAGGCCATTACCTACCATTAAACGAAAAGGTGGCAAAAGTGGGAAGCAGGTATAGGTTGGAAGTAGAACTGGACGGAAAAATATATTTTTCTGAAGGAGAAATGCTGGAACCGCCAGTTTTGGATAGTGTTACCTATGCCTTTTCGGAGGAACAGTTTTTCAGGGATGAAGGATATTATTTGACAGTTTATGGCAAAATTCCGTTTGTGAATGATAATTATTACCGCGTCAAAATCGCTCGGAATGATACCCTGCTAACTAGTCGGTCGGATTATTTGCTATTCGATGATTCGTTTGGCACATCCATATTGGACAATGGGTTTGAGCTGGGCGGTATCGCCTTTGAAAAAAACGACAAAGTCAAGGTGGATCTTTATCGGCTCAACAAGGAGCCCTATAATTACCTGAATCAATTGGTTAACTTGTTGTTTAACGATGGGGGCCTATTCAGCCCACCCCCACAAAACCCCACTACGAATATCTTTCCGGAAAATGGAATAGGAAGGGTAGGAGGTTATTTTATTACCTCGCCCGTTTTGAGTAAAACCATTATTATCTCAGAAGAAGAAAAGTAAACGTTAATCAGTTTCTGCGGAGCTGTTTTCCAATTTGATACGTTTTAATTCAGCTTTGCTATAGGCGATCTTGGTAATCAAAACAAACAATACAGGAACTAGAAAGATGGTGATAAAGGTGGCGGTAATCATCCCCCCCAATACGGTCCATCCAATGGTTTGCCGGGCCACGGAACCCGCACCGGACGCAAAGGCCAATGGAACAACACCAAGAATAAATGCCAGGGATGTCATCAGAATGGGTCTCAACCTTAATTTAGCAGCCATCTTGGCTGCTTTTTTTATTGGAATACCCCGGTCTACTCCTTCTTTTGCATACTCCACAATTAGGATTGAATTTTTAGCTGCCAGCCCCACCAAGGTGAGAAATCCAATCTGTGCATAAACATTGTTGGTCAGGGACGGGAACAAATGCAATGTGGCAATAGCTCCAAAAATGCCTGTCGGCACCGCTAGCAGAACTGAAAAGGGTACCGACCAACTTTCGTAGAGTGCCGTCAAGCAAAGAAAAACGAAAACGATGGACAACAAGAATATCAGCGCCGTACTCCCACCGGATTTGATTTCTTCCCTACTGATACCTGAAAATTCGTACCCAAATCCTGCCGGTAAACTTTCAGCCGCCTGACTTATCACCCGTTCTATGGCTTGACCCGAACTGTATCCTGGTGCTGCGTCTCCATTGATGGTGGCTGAGCGGAACAAATTATAATGATTGATTAAAGGTGCGTTCACCACGATTTCGGAGGTTACCAAGTTACTGATCGGCAGCATGTCCCCGAGGTTGTTTTTAACGAAAAACTGGTTCAGGGATGACAAGTCTTCGCGGTACATGGTGTCTGCCTGAGCCACCACGCGGAAATTTCTCCCGTAAAGGATGAAATCATTCACATAAAGACTTCCGAGATAAACCTGTAGGGTATTGAAGGCTTCTCCGATGTTTACACCCAGCCTGGCAGTCTTTTCTCTGTCCAGGTTGATGCGGTAGGAGGGTGTGGAAGCACTAAACAAACTAAAAGAATTGGCTATTTCCTCACGCTTGTTGAGCGCGCTGACAAATTCTTTTACTTGCTCATCAAACTCCTGTATGGTGGATGTTCCTTGTAAATCCTGCAAAACCACATTGAAACCTGATGTAGTTCCAAGACCGGGTATTGCGGAAGGTGCGACAATGATTATGGATGCTTCCGGCACTTTTTCCCTAAATTCCCTCAACAACCTATCCCTAATTTCAAACGAATTTTGGCCTGCACCCTTCCGTTCATTCCATGGTTTTAGTTGACAAAATACGGTTCCGCTGTTTGATTTGCTCGAAAAGTTGACAGCATTCAGCCCTGTCACTGCGGTAAAATGAAAAATGTCTTTTTCCTTGGCCAGCAAATCCATTAGTTTATGAATGGTTTCCAAACTTCTGGCTGTGGACGCACCTTCGGGTAATTCATAGGTCACGAAAAGTCGCCCTTCATCCTCATTGGGTATAAAGCCCGTTGGTTTTTGATTAAATAGCAGTAAGGTGACGACCGCCAATACCACCAAACCAATTATAACATATTTTCCTTTTGAAAAGCTTTTTGCGATAGTTGATTCGTAGCGGTCATTAAGGTAGGAAAACTTGCGGTTGAAGCTGCGGAAAAACCTGTCTATCAAATTATTGGAGGCGGAATCTTTATCCTTTTTAGGTTTAAGGATCAAAGCGCATAATGCTGGAGTCAGGGAAAGTGCCACAAATCCGGAAATGATGCCCGAAGCGGCGATTGCCATGGCAAATTGCTGGTAGAGCCTCCCAACAATACCGGGGATGAATCCAACCGGGATAAATACCGCCGCAACAATTAGCGACATGGCAATGACAGGTCCTGAGATGTCTTTCATCGCTTTGGTCACGGCTTCTTTGGCTTGAAGGCCTTCTTTTTCCATGTAAGCAATTGTGGCTTCCACCACCACAATGGCATCGTCCACGACAATCCCAATGGCCAGCACAAACCCGAACAGCGTCAAGTTGTTGATCGAAAAACCTAAAGGCAAAAACAAGGCAAATGTACCAATGATAGATACGGGAATAATAAGAATGGGGATAAGCGTACTTCTCCAGTCTTGAAGGAAGATATACACCACGATGGAAACCAGCAAAAGGGCTATAAATATGGTCTCAACTACCTCACCAATTGAAACCCGCACCACGGATGCAGATTCAAAAGGAATGACATATTCCAAATCTGATGGAAATTCTTTCTGAATTCTTTCCATTACTGCCTTAATGCCTTCTTCGGTATCAAGGATATTGCTGTCAGGGGTCTGAAAAACGATCAGGTATGCGGCAGGTTTTCCGTCGGTAAAATTGCTGGTAGCGTAATCAAATCTTCCCAACTCCACCCTTGCCACATCTTTTAGATACACCAATCGCTGATCATCGGGCGAAACTTTTAGGATAACATTTTCAAATTCTTCCGGTGTATTGAGTCGACCGTTTGTGAACAGGGTGTACTCAAAAGCCTGATAATCCCGCTGGGGTGGTGTGCCAATGGCACCAGCCGCTACTTGAATGTTCTGTTCACGAAGTGCCGTCACGATTTCGTTTGCCGAAAGGCCCAACTGGAAAAGTTTTTCGGGCTTTAACCACACCCGCATACTGAAATCTTCCGCCCTACTAAAGATATCGCCCACACCAGGTACCCGCAACAACTCGTCCTTGATATAGATATTGGAATAATTGTTCAGGTAGTCGATATTGTGCGAGCCATTGGGAGAAAAAATCGAGACAATCAACAGGAGGCTGGGGTTTCTTTTTCGGATGGTAACTCCCAGTCTGCGAACTTCCTCCGGAAGCAGGGGTTCTGCTACATTTATCCGGTTTTGTACTTCCACAGCGGCGATATTGATGTCTGTCCCTACCTCAAAGGTGATATTCATCGACATCAGGCCTTCATTGCTGCTTGTGCTTTCGATGTACGCCATCCCCGGGGTTCCATTTATTTGGGTTTCCAAAGGTGTTGCTACTGTTTGTTCTATGGTTTCGGCATCTGCCCCGGTGTAGGTGGCTGTTACTTGTATGACAGGAGGGGTGATATTTGGATATTGGGCTACCGGCAAGTTGATAATGGCCAACGTCCCAAGTAGCAGAAGTACAAGAGATAAAACAATCGCTGCATTGGGCCGCTTGATGAAGATGGATGAAATCATGATCAATTTTCTGTTTTGATTTGGACTTTATCTCCGTCAGCGATTTTCTGTACGCCGCTTATAATTACTTGCTGACCGGCCTGCAACCCTTCCTGAATTACTATCCGGTCCTGAGTTTTGCTTCCAGTTTTAACAGTGACCTGTTTCGCTTCCCCATTATCGGCTACATAAACGTATACCTCGCCCAGCCGCTCGACCAATGCCTTTTGAGATACCGTGATTTGAGGATCGGTCAAAGTCCTTGTGTAGATTAAAGTAGCATTAAGTCCAGGTTTGAGCGCAAAGTCAGGGTTGGGGAATTTTAACCGGATTTGAATGGTACCTGTGCCCCGGTCGATGGCGCGGTCAATTGTCTCAATAGATCCTGGAAAAGGGTAACGCCGCTGATCTGGAAGTATGAGACTAAAAACTGAATCCAGCTGTAATTCTTGCGGATTTTCAACTAATTTCATGAAATCAATCAGTGATTTTTCGTCTGCGAAAAAATCCATTCCCATGGGGTCATCCGTACTGATGACATTCAGAAGCGTTTGTCCCGGAGTGACCAATGTACCCAACCGCACGGAGGAAAAACCAACTGTGCCTGCAAACGGGGCGCGTATTGTCGCATAGCCCAGATCTGTCTTCGCATTGCTCACAGCAGCTTGGGCACTAAGCAGTTCTTGCTGTCTTCCGACCATCTCGGTAAGCGCATCATCATAAATCTTCTCGGCGATGGCGTTTCCCTCCCTAAGTTTCTCATAACGCGTGATGTCTCGTTCCGACCGGGCCTGATTGGCTCTTGCGATTTCCAGCTGGGATTCGGCTTGGACCAATTGGGCTTGATACCTGCTTCTGTCAATTTCATACAATACCTTTCCTTGGTGTACCCGTTCTCCATCTGCTACTTGAACTTGGGTAATGTATCCAACCACATCGGCTCTGAGTTCTACCTCCTTTAGGGCCACCATGGACGCAGGATATCGCTGTTGTAAAGATACCATTTCGGAGATCGCCTCGTCTACCGTTACGGTGGTAGGTTGATCTTCAATAACTTTATCTTCCGCACAGGCGAGGAAAACTAGCATACTGATGCCCAGGGTTATTTTTTTTATCATCTTCAATAATCTGTTATTACTTCCCCCCTTGTTCGCTGTACCTCCAGCTTGCTCGTCAATACGGCAAACAGGGATCGGGTATAATTGATTCTACTGGTACGCAAGTCAGTTTCGGCTATGATTACTTCCAGAAAATTTTTAATACCTGATTCATATTGTAAAGAAACAACCTCATAGATTTCCTCCGCCAGTTTTTTGTTTCGTTCTTGAATGTTTAACAAGTATAATTGGTTTTTATACCTGCTCAATGCTTCTTGGTGTTCCGCATTTACTTGGTTGCTGAAGTTTTGCTGCTCAAGATCTAAATAGTTGAGTTGAAGGGCAGCCTCCCTACTTTCAAATATTCGGCGACCTCCCTGGAAAAGCGGATAATTAAGTCGGATGCCTATCAGAGAAAATGGATATCCCTGATCAAATAGCTCACTTCCTACCGGACTCAAATAAAGAATGTTATAATTGTAAAAAGCCGCTACGGTAGGAATGAATTTCCTTTTCTGATAACTAATTTCAGCTTCTTGGAGGCCTCTTTGGGTTTCGAGAAGTTGATATTCTATTCGGTTACCTACTGTTGGTTGTTGGAGCGTATCCAGATCTATTTCTGACAGCAATTCTTCAAAGGAAGCCGTAAGTTTAAGAATGCTATCTTTAGGCAACCCCATCAGTGAATTAAGAAAGGCCGTTTTTATTTTGGTTTCTTCCCGGTACTCATACAACGCACTCTGGCTGTTTTGGATGTTGATAAGTGCACGTTTATAGTCTATCTGATCCGTTATCCCGGTTTCGTAAAGCAGTTTGGCGTCCTGGAGTTGTTTTTCTTGTCTTCTGATGTCTTCTTGGGTAAGTTGGACTTGCTCCTGTGCAAGAAGCGCCTCGTAGAAAGTGGAGGTCAGTTGGGTGACAAGTTCAATTTTATAATCCTCCAGGGACTGAGTAGCTTGTTTCTTTAGAGGGCCGGCCTGGTGGTGTGACCGGATGAGTTCATTGTTAATGACTTGTTGATTTACCGAAAAGTTGAGACTGGAGTTAAAGGGAATACCCGTCCTCACTTCTTGAAATTGTCCCGATTCTGGATTGTTGAAATCAGGAAAAATAGCGGTTGGCTGGGAAAAAAACCGCCTGTAATCCCCGTCTACGATGACCTCGGGAAGCCACCCCGATAGATTGGCTTTAACCTGATATCCGACAATGGATTCCTGATTTTTATATTGTAACAAAACAGGATTTTGCTCCAGGCCGATAGCCAAAACCTCTCTCAGTGTAAATTCTTTTACAGGTGCAGCCTGGCCAAAAACATCTGAAGAAAACGCTATCAAACAGGAAAGGAAAAATAAGATTTTGTCCATAATAGCAATATAAATCAAAGAATTGGGTATCTTGGCTAATCTGAGTTATGGCATCATGTAAGAAATTCCCTAACTTGGAGAATTTCAATCGGCGAATTTCTCAAAAATTCCATTCCCATCAAAGGTATTCTTTCACCAACTCATGGCTAAATGTCCAAAGCTTCTCTCTGAGCGTGGAAGATTCGGCGGTTTTGGAAGGGTTTGCCGCTTTGGATTTCTTGAAATAGGCTCCGGCCTTCAATGAAGAGGAAGTGGTGGTTGCGAGAAAAACAGTGGTTTTTGCTCCTTGAGCAGCACTAATCATGAAAGGTTGTGCGAGTTTAATTATGAATTTGAAGATACCAGAAAAATCTCCCCCAAAATTTGTCTTTACTACACCCGGATGCAGCGCATAGGAACGGATTCCTTTGGAAGAAAATTTTTCCGAAAGGGATTTACTAAATAGAATATTGAACAACTTTGCATTGGCATAGGCAGGGAAAGATCGATAGTTGGTTATGTCGTTGATCTTATTCAGTTTGGGATTTGCCGCTTTGTGGGCCTCAGAACTTACGTTGATTACCCTTGCCTCACCTGCATTTTCCAACAAGGGCAAAAGCTTCAAGGTTAAGAGAAAATGACCAAGGTGATTGACTTGAAAAGTTTCTTCCAAATTATCCACTGTAAGATTGCCATCTGGAAAAATTCCGCCTGCATTGTTTATCAACACATGCAGGGAGTCTACCTTATCTTTGATCAGGTCAGCAGCTTTTGATACAGATGATAAATTTCCCAGGTCGCAGGGAATAATAACGAACTTTTCTTTTTTGTCTGAGGGAAAAGAATCCGAGATAAGTGAAACTGCTTTTTCTTCGTTTCTGACAAGTAAAAATATCCTGTTGAATTTTGAGGCTAGAGCTTTTACAGTCTCTACGCCTATTCCAGAGGTCGGACCTGTGATGGCTAAGTTCATGAGTGTTTATTTAGTTGGTACACAAATAAAAACTGTTATCTGCTGTAAATTGTTCATTGGTTTTTTTAGCGGTGTTCAACCACACAATTTTCTCCAATCGGTTGGGTGTTTTTTTTACTTAGCTGGTTGAGGTGACTCATCAGTCAAACTTTCAAAAGAGGAATTTTATCCCCTGATAAATTAATTTTTTATATTTTTGTATCGTAAAAATATAAGGGTGGAGAAAAAGGAAAAGTTTATAGACATCAAAAAGGTAATTTCCGAAAAAAATCCCGGACTAGCCAAATGGATGCCAGGGTTTGTTTTGTCCTATGTCAAAAGGATTGTACACGAAGAGGAAGTCAACCGCGTGATGGCCAAACACGGGCATCTTTATGGGTTGGCATATGTGGATGCCCTCATCGGTGAATTTGGCGTAGAGGTAACCTATAAGGGTGAAGAAAACATCCCTTTGGATAGGTCTGTTATTTTCGCATCCAACCACCCGCTGGGAGCTTTGGACGGCGTAGTTCTGATGCATGTGTTGGGCAAATTTAGAAAAGACCTGAAGTTTTTGGTAAACGATATCCTTTTGTATATCCCCAATTTTGGGGAACTTTTCGTACCTGTCAACAAACATGGAAGCAATGGAAAACGGGGTGCTGAGATCATAGAAGAGACCTATGCCGGTAAAGATGCCGTCATAGTCTTTCCCGCAGGGTTGGTTTCACGAAAACAGGAATATGGCATAAAGGACCTGGAATGGAAGAAAAGTTTTATCAATAAAGCGAAGAAATACAAAAAGGATGTGGTACCGATCTATGTGGAAGGGAAAAACTCCGATTTTTTTTACAATCTTGCGAGTATTAGAAAGAAAGTAGGCATTAAGGCGAACATCGAAATGTTCTATCTGTCAGATGAAATGTTTGGTCAGAAAAATAAAAAAATCGTGGTCCATATAGGAAAACCCATTTCTTACAAGTATTTTGATGCTTCAAAGAGTGACCTTTACTGGGCGGAAACAATGAAAAACATGGTTTACGATATAGCCCTAGATAAATAAATCTATGCAAGAAATAATAGCTCCTAGAGACCGGGCAGCGTTAAAGAATGAGCTTAACCATCAGAGATTTTTACGTTACGTCAACAATGGAGATAATGAAATTTACCTGCTAAATCATCACAACGCTCCCCACGTAATGCAGGAGATTGGACGACTACGGGAAGTTTCTTTTCGTGCAGCAGGAGGTGGTACGGGGTTATCCATTGATGTAGACAACAACGATACCTGTGAAAATTGTTACGAGCAGTTGATAGCATGGAATCCCGAGGATGAAGAAATCATTGCTGGTTACCGCCTAATCAAGTGTTCAAAAGCAGGAATTGATCATCACGGTAACTTGAACCTGTCAACCGCCCATTTATTCAAATTTTCCGAAAAATTCATCAACGATTACCTTCCATATACCATTGAGCTGGGCAGATCTTGGGTACAACCGAGGTATCAGCCCAGTATAGACAACCGAAAAGGCCTCTTCTCATTGGACAACCTGTGGGATGGCCTAGGCGCCGTGATCATGATTAATCCGGAAATTAAGTTTTTGTTTGGGAAAGTAACGATGTATCCCCATTACAACCAAGAGGCAAGAGATATTCTGTTGTATTTCATGAACCACTATTTTCCAGATAAGGATAAGTTGGTGGAACCCATGGAAAGGCTGGATTACAAAGGTGAAGTGCTGGCAGTTGAGGGTATGTTCGATGGACTTTCTTATAAAGAGGGATATAAACTGTTAAATTCCAAAGTAAGGAAGCTGGGAGAAAATATCCCCCCTCTTATCAACACCTACATGAACCTTTCTTCTACCATGAAAACCTTCGGGACGGCCATGAATTATGAATTTGGTGCTGTTGAGGAGACCGGGATTCTTTTGACAATAGCGGATATCTATGACACGAAAAAACACCGTCATTTGGATACTTTTGAAAGGGATAGGTATAATGGTAAAAGAAAGAGGTAATGTTTGAGTTCGCATGTTCATCCCCACAATCTATGCTGTAAAATGATGGAAACGGCAGCTTTTGGGAAAACCGGATTATTTATTCCTACCATGGTTTTTGGAAGTAGTGATTTGGGCAATCTCTACAGGGCTAGGACATTGGGGGAAAAATGTGAAATCATTAAAAAATGCGTAAATCTTACCGCGCCCAGTACCGTTTTTGATTCTGCGGGAAAATATGGCGCGGGGCTCGCCCTGGAGGTATTGGGGGATTGTTTGCATCAATTGGAAATTCCTTTGGAGCAGATAATCATAAGTAACAAATTGGGATGGGTCAGGAGTCCCTTGATTGGTCCCGAGCCCACCTTTGAGCCTGGTGTTTGGAAGGACCTCAAGCATGATGCCGTTCAACGGATAAGCTATGACGGTATTTTGGCCTGTTTTGAGGAAGGCAATCACTTATTAAAACACTATGTGCCCCAACTGGTGTCCGTCCATGATCCGGACGAATACCTAGCCGCGGCGAAGGATCCCAGTGATGAGGAGAGGAGATTTGAGGATATTCTGGAAGCTTACAGAGCGCTTTGGGATTTAAAAAAACAGGGTTTGGTCTCCGGCATAGGAATCGGTGTTAAAGACTGGCGGGTAATCCCGCGCATTTACAGCCATGTAACCTTGGATTGGGTAATGGTTGCCAACAGCCTTACCGTATACCACCATCCCCAGCCCTTACTGGATTTTATGGAATTTCTCCGTAATCAGCATGTCGGGATTATCAATGCGGCTGTTTTTCAGGGTGGCTTTTTAGTGGGGGGAGACCACTTTAATTACCGCCTTATTCGTCCTGATACCCCTGAAAATGTTGTCTTATTAAACTGGCGGCAGTCATTTTTTGATGTTTGCCGGTCATTTGACATCACCCCATCACATGCCTGCATACAGTTTGGTCTCTCCGTACCAGGCGTATCTAGTGTAGCACTGAGCACGGCGGACAAAGATAAAGTAACCGAAAATTTCTGGGCTACCCAAGTACCCCTTCCTCCAAAATTTTGGGATGAAATGAAAAACCGCGGGTTAATTTCCAACTTAAATTTCCTATAAACCATATACCTCCAAGTAAACCCATGTCTCAATCCAGCACATCAGCCAAACCAGGCCTTATTTCCAAGAAAGATTTTTGGCCTTTCCTCTTATTGACTTCGTTGTTTGCCCTTTGGGGAGTTGCCCACAACATGACTGACACCCTGTTGGCTGCGTTCAAACGCATTATGAGCATGACTGATTTCCAGACTTCCTGGATACAACTGGCGTTTTATGGATCTTATTTTTGTCTTGCCTTGCCGGCTGCACTTTTTATTCGAAAATACACCTATAAATCGGGAATTTTATTGGGCTTAGGGCTTTTTGCAGCCGGTTCTTTATTGTTCTATCCCGCAAGTATGACAATGTCCTATGGTTTTTTTCTTTTTGCACTGTACGTATTAGCTGGTGGACTTTCTATATTGGAAACGGCTGCCAATCCGTATATCCTGGTAATCGGACCTCAGGAAACTGCCACGCAACGGCTTAATCTGGCTCAGTCCTTTAATCCCATAGGCTCCGTATTAGGCGTATACCTGAGTAAGGTTTTTATCCTTTCCAATCTCAATACCGCAGAAGCAACAGATCGGTCGACTATGAGTCCGGAAGCCCTGAAGGCCATTCAATCCGAAGAATTAGCCGGTGTCATGGGTACTTATGTTGGGGTTGCATTATTTTTGGTCTTGGTTTGGTTTGTCATCAAAGCTGTCCAAATGCCTGTAGCCTCTGAGACCGTTGAAACGGATGGGGTTATTGCGGGATTTAAACGTTTATTTAAAAACAAAAACTATAGACTGGGGGTCATGGCCCAGTTTTTTTATGTAGGCGCCCAGATCGGGGTCTGGTCATTTACCATCCGATATGTCATGGAAGAACTGAATATGAACGAAAGTGAAGCTTCTGATTATTATCTTTTATCACTAATTCTATTTGCCGTGAGCCGCTTTTTGTTTACCGGTCTGATGAAATTCTTCAGGCCTTCGATCCTCTTGGCGATTTCCTCCTTGGCAGCGCTGTTCTTTTGTCTAATGGTGATCTATTCAAATGGCATGGTGGGCGTTATTGCTTTGGTGATGGTATCTGTATGTATGTCACTTATGTTCCCAACCATCTATGGTTTGTCAGCTGTTGGATTGGGTAATGATACCAAGCTCGGTGGGTCAGGACTTATCATGGCGATTCTTGGTGGTGCCGTGATAACGGCAGCCCAAGGGCAAGTTTCGGATATAACGGGAAATATCGGACTATCCTATTATGTGCCGGTTGTATGCTTTGCAGTGGTGATGTATTTTGGGTTTCACAACTATTTTTCCAAAAATAAAACCATGCTACCCCCGGTAAAAATGGTCACTCCTGCCTGATTTTGTCAGGGTTATAAATGGATTACCATTATGACTGGTGGAGGATCAATAGCAGATATCGAGCAGATTTCGGAAAGCTATTGATCCCCCACAGCGGTTTTGTACCTTTGATAAGGCGTTATTTTTTGACTTTTTGGAGATGTCCCCTTATTGGTTGTGGACTGTGCTTTTTAACCAAATCAATTTACATTACCCTTTTCAATAAAAACTGATTCAATCAGATAAACGGATGGATTGATTTAGGGAGCCACCGCCAAGAGAAAATCTTTAATTTAAATAATTTTGTTTGAATCAATTTCTTTTATTTCAGCCATTTAGAAATTATATTCGGGCGATGGTTCACACCGATCAAAAATATATAGCTGCTCTTATTACCAATGACCAAGCATTACTTGAAGAAATTTACAGCAAATATGCTGGAAAAATCACATGGATGGTGTTACAGAACAATGGTAATGAAGACGATGCTGCGGATATTTTGCAGGAAGCGTTGCTAGCAATATATCACAAGGCAAAGCAGGGAACTTTTCAGTTAACGTGTCCTTTCGAAGCGTTTCTTTATTTGATTTGTAAAAAAAAATGGCTTAATGTCCTAAGTAAAAGAAAATCCCAAGGAAAGGTAACATTAACTGAAGATAGCAGATCTATTCTCGGAGAGGATAGTTTTATTCTTGCTGAAGAAAGTCTGTTGCATGAGCAGCGCTACCAATTGATAATTGAAAAACTAGGTGAATTGGGGGAGTCGTGTCGGGAGTTGCTCAAGTTAAGTTGGTCTGGCAAATCCATGGAAGAAGTTGCTGTATTGTTGGATTTTACCTATGGGTATGCGCGGAAGAAAAAATCTGAATGTATGGCTAAGTTGGTAGGATTGGTCCAGAAGTCAGCTGAATACCGGACTTTAAAATCATGAACGGATGAAAGACATTGCATTTGAGGATTTTGAAGATTACCTTCAAAACAAGTTAAATAAAGAAGATCGGGAAGAGTTTGACAAAAGGCTTAAGGAAGACACTGCTTTTGCAGATTCATTTTCAATTTATATGGAAATTGAAGCGCAGATGCAGATGAGGTTGGCAAACGAATCGAAAGAAGAAGCGTTTGTCTCCACCCTTAATAAACTGAATAATAAATACTTCAATCAAGGTTATGCGAAGCCAAAAAGACCTCCAACTTTATTTAACAAGCAAATCTTTCGATGGGTAGGTGGTATTGCGGCTGGTATTGGGTTGTATTTTGTACTGAGCACACTTTTTTTCGGGGATGGTCCAGATGCACGGCAAATGGCCGATGAATATTTTGCCAATAACTTCACCAAATTGGGACAAACTATGGGTGGAGTTGCAGATAGCTTGCAGCTTGGAATACTTGCTTACAATATACAAGACTATCAAGAAGCTGAAGATATTTTTGAGGATGTTTTGCTGAGGCAACCATCGAACAGCGAAGCTGTGAAAAATCTTGGACTAACCCATCTTGCGAAGGGCGAATATGAACAAGCTTTGGAGTATTTTGAAAGGCTGGCAACCCGAAAGGATCTTTATGCCAACCAGGGTAAATTTTTTCAGGCCATGGTTCTATTAAAAAGAGGAAATTCCGAAGATTTAAATCTGGCCGAAAAATTGTTGAAAGAAGTCGTGAATCTGCAGTTGGAAGGCAATTTAGTAGCAAAAAGGTGGCTTGAATCGCTTTAAACACAATTTTTTAATTAAAATTTTTTAAAAAATAATCGCTATCATAATTTATTATTTATAAATTTGCTAATAAGTCGTTGTAGATTTAGGGAGGATGATCCAATTTGAAAAGCCTCTTTTTAATTATTTAATTAACTAACAACCAATTAGTATGAATGTTTTGTACACAGGAAGAGAGCCATTTAATCGGGCTTTTCCAAAGGAGGGATTGACGTGGGAAGAGTTTAAGGTATGGAACGGTTTCACCCAGATGAAAGAACTTTTGTCTCTGGATCAATTTCTGAACGCTGAATTGAAAACAGTTAAAAAAGGAGCTGACAGTTCTTTTTCTTTCAATGAACATGGTAAGCGAACAGGGTTTTTTACTTCAATGGAACATGTGTTAGCGTTGGTAGGTGAAAGGGAGAATTACAACCTGTTGGCAGTGGTGAAGGAGCCATGTAATGCTTGCAATGACCTGATATTGGATGGGTTTGAATTTGTCGGTTACGACCTAATTGACAAAGGATATGGGTATAGCGCACTGTCCAATCTGGGAAGTGTCCTAGGTCTTGTGGCAGCAAAGGATCTAAACGAATATGGGTTAATCCAACATTTTTCTGATGTCATGGAAATACAGTCTAAGATCAGCACCATGTATGACGGGTTGGAACAGGCTGAAACCTATGTGATGGCCATTTGGAGACACAATAGCATAGGAAGGGATACTAAGGAATTGA